>CAZHCI010000200.1:0-4586 GCA_964530905.1 uncultured bacterium | reverse complement strand
GAGCGGTTCTCGCATGTCGTTCTCCCCTCGAGCGTCCCGGTCCCGCGTTGGGACGTGACAGCCCGTCCATTGTCGCAGGCGGCTCACGAAGGCGTCGCGCGATCGTCCCTCGACCGGCTGTAGGGAAGGATGTCCCTGGCGACGGACGCCGGAAGCGGCGAGACTCGGCCCATGAAACCCGACGGGCCCACTCCAGTATCGAGCGTCGTCCCGGCCGGCACGGCCACCGACGACCGCTGCGAGCTGTGCCCGCTGAACGCGCTGGGCTGCGGAGACGGGGGCCGCGTCGTGCGGCTGTCCGGCGCTCCGCGCATCGTTCGGCGCCTGCTGGCGCTGGGCGTCCGGCCCAGCACCCGCTGTCACGTCCTCGGCCGCACGCCCAGCGGCGGACCGCTTCACGTCCGCGCCGGATCGGTGCACCTGATGCTCCGCTCCGACGAGGCGGCGGAGGTGCTGATCGAGCGGGACGACGGCACGGAAAGCTCGTATGTCGTGCCGCCGCTGTGAGCTGAAGGGGGTCTGCGCCGCAGGCTGCGGAGCGCCCGGCGACGGCCCCGCGACCGCCCCGGCCTGCCCGCCACGCTGGTACATGGTGGGCACGCCCAACGTCGGCAAGACCAGCCTCGTGAACGCCGTGGCCGGCAGCGGGCTGGAGGTCGGCAACTGGCCGGGCACCACGGTCGAGGTGAAGAGCGCGCGCGCCCGGCTGGGCTGCGGCGACGTCACCCTGATCGACCTTCCCGGCGCCTACACCCTGGCCGGCACCGCTCCGGACGAGGAGGTGCTGCTGCCCGCCCTCGCGGCGGACCCGGCCGCGCTGGTCGTGAACGTCGTCGACGCCACGCACCTGTCGCGCGACCTGACGCTGACGCTGGAGCTGACCGAGCTGGGCATGCCGATGGTCGTGGCGCTCAACCTCGTCGATCAGGCCGCCGCGCAAGGCCGTGCGGTGGACGCCGCCGCGCTCGAGAAACGACTGGGCGTGCCCGTCGTGGCGATCCGCGCGCACGTCGGGACCGGCGTGCCGGAGGTCGTCGCCGCCGCGTCCAGGGCGACCGCCCCGCGGCCGATGGTCGCGTACCCCGCGGGGCTCGACGCCGCGATCCAGCGCCTGGACGAGCTGGCGCCGAACCGCTGGCATGCGGTCGCGGCCCTGGCCGACGAGCTCCCTGCCCGTCCTGCTGCGCCCCCGCAGCGACGTCGGCGGCGCGCAGGCTCTTCCGCCGGCGGGCCGGTCGCGGCGCCCACCGCCACGCTCGCGTCCGCAGGCGCGTCCGAGCGGGCCGCGCTGCACGACGATCTGTCGCTGGACGCGTTCCTGGCGATCGCCGAGGCCCGCCATCAGGCGGCGCACGCCCTGGCCGTCGACGCGACCCGCACAGGGTCCAGCGGCGAGGATCCCAGCGAGCGGATCGACCGGATCCTCCTCAATCCCTACGTCGGACCGTTCGTGCTCCTGGCCGGCCTGGCGACCACGTTCCACTTCACCTTCGCGCTGTCCGACCCCTGGGTCGCGTTCCTGGGGCGCGTCCAGGAGGTGCTCGCAGGCTGGGTCGCGACGCTACCGCTGCCGGTTCTGGTCAGCGGCTTCCTGAGCGGCGCCGTGGTGGAGGGGGTCGGAACCGTCGTCGCCTTCGTGCCGGTGCTGTTCACCTTGTACGCCATCCTCGGTTTTCTCGAGAACGCCGGTCTGCTCTCGCGCGTGGCCTACCTCGCGGACGGCCTGATGCGCGCGATCGGTCTTCCCGGCCGGGCCGTCCTGCCGATGGTGCTGTCGCTGGGCTGCACCGTGCCCGCGATCCAGTCCACCCGCATGCTGGACCAGCGCGGCGACCGGCTTCGCGTCGCGCTGTCGCTGCCGTCGATCCCGTGCAGCGCTCGCCTTCCGGTGTTCGTGCTGCTGGCCGCCGCCTTCGTTCCCGAGCACGCGGGGCTGGTGCTCACCGGCTTGTACCTGCTCGGCTTCGGGGTCGCGGTGCTCTCGGCGCTGGCCTTCAAGCACCTCCTGGGGCAGGACTCGGGCAGCGCGGCGATGGAGCTTCCCGCCTACCGGCTTCCCCCCGTCCGGCTGGTGCTCCGCCTGGCGTGGCTCCGGACGCGAGCGTTCCTGGCGAGCGCCGGCGGTCCGATCTTGGTGGCCGTGGTGGCCGTCTGGGCCCTGCTGACGCTGCAGCTGCCGGGCGGAACCAGCGTGTTCGAGGCCGCGTCGCGCGCGCTGGCTCCCCTGTTCGCCCCGCTGGGCTTCGGCGACTGGCGCATCGTGGGCGCGCTGATCCCGGGCGCGGTCGCCAAGGAGGTCGTGATCGGCAGCCTGGCGCTCACGTTCACGGGCGGTGAGACGACCGCCGCGTTGGGCCTCGGGTCCGGTCTCGTCGCGATCGGCGCGGCGTTCGTCGACGCCGTCCAAGGGACCGTCACCTCGCTGTGGGGGTTCGCCCTCGCCGCCGACGCGCCGGACGGCACGTTGGGCGCCCGGCTGTCGGGCGCGGTATCGACCGGCGGCGCGATCGCGCTGATGGTGTTCACCCTCCTCTACGTGCCGTGCGTCGCGACGCTGGCGGCGATCCGCAAGGCGTTCGGCACGCACTACGCGCTGTTCTCGATCGGCTACCAGCTGGCCGTCGCCTACGGGGCCGCGTTCCTGGCGTTCCGCATCTTCGGCTGAGCCGGCGTTCGCGCACGCCGAGCGCGGGACAGGCACCGCCCCGACGGTACGATCGGCCGCATGCCCCTCGTCGCGAGCGCGCTCGTCCCCATCGTGCTGCTCATCGCGCTGGGGCTGGCGCTGAGACGCAGCCGGTTCCTTCCCGAGCCGTTCTGGCCGGGGCTCGACCGGCTGAACTACTGGGTGTTCTTCCCCTCCCTGATCTTCGTCAGTCTGGCCGGCGCCGACCAAGGCCTGGCGGGCACAGGCCCGGTGGGGCTGGCGGTGTGGGGCGGCCTGGCGGCCACCGGCGGCGTCGCGCTGCTCCTCGGTCCGCGCGTGGCGGCGGACGGGCCGGCGTTCACCAGCGTGTTCCAAGGGGGGATCCGGTTCAACAGCTACGTGGCGTTCATCGTTCTGCCCACGCTGTTCCCCGGGAGCGACGCGCTGACCGCGCTGATGGTGGCGCTGACGGTGCCGGTGGTGAACGTCGCCTGCGTGGTGGTGCTGGCGCGCCACGCGTCGAGCGCTCCCCTGCGGTGGCGCACGCTGGCGACCTCGGTCGCGAGCAACCCGTTGATCCTGGCGTCGCTGCTGGGCGTGGCTGCCGCGCGCCTCGCCGTTCCGCTCGGTCCGTTCGAGGCGGCCCTGAGCACGTTGGGGCAGGCCTCGCTGGCCAGCGGCCTGCTGTCGGTCGGGGCCATCCTCCGCTTCGGCACGATCCGCGCCAGCGTTCGGCCGATCGCGGCCTCCAGCGCGCTCAAGGCGCTGATGCTGCCGGCTGCGACCCTCGCGTTCGCGACGGTCCTGGGACTTCCCGCCAGCACGACGGGCCCGCTGGTCCTGTTCCAGGCGCTTCCTACCGCGCCGGCGTCGTACCTGCTGGCCAAAGCGATGGGAGGAGACGCGGACCTGATGGCCGCGATCCTGGCGGTCCAGACGATCGCGGCGCTGGCGTGGCTGCCGCTGGCGTTCGCCCTGCTCGGGCCGCTCGCCTGATCGGGCCGCACGCTCCTGGGCTCGGGCCCAGAGGCGGACGGGACACCGACCATGGCCCTGTGACGCGCACCGGCGTCCGCGGTACGTTCTCGGCATCGCCGACCGAGCAGCAGCCGGCTCGCGCACTCCGGAGGAGACCGATGTCGAACACCACGAACCCCCTGCACGACCGGGCCAAGGCCCTGGCGGACCGCACCATCGCCACGCGACGCGACCTTCACCGCCACCCCGAGATCGCGTTCGAGGAGGTCCGAACCATGGGCGTCGTCGCGGAGCGCCTCCGCGAGCTGGGGCTGACCCCGCGAACCGGCGTGGGCGGCACGGGGGTGGTCGCGGTCTGGGACACGGGCCGACCCGGCCCGACGGTGCTGGCCCGGGCCGACATGGACGCGCTGCCCGTCCCCGACGAGAAGCAGGTGGACTACCGATCGACCCGCACCGGTGCGAACCACGCCTGTGGCCACGACGGGCACGTCGCCGTGCTCCTGTCGGTGATCGAGGCCCTCCGCGCCGAGGAGGCGCAGCTTCGTGGCCGCATGGTGTTCGTGTTCCAGCCGGCCGAGGAGATCGTCCGCGGCGCGGAGGCGATGCTGGCCGACGGCGCGCTGGACGGGCTCGAGATCGATCACGTCCTCGGCCTCCACCTCAGCACCATGCATCCCACCGGCGTCGTCGCGATTCGCGAGGGGCCCGCCCTCGCCGCGACCGACACCTTCACGATCACCGTGCACGGCCGCGGGGGTCACGCCGCCAAGCCCCACGAGACGGTCGATCCGATCGTGGTGAGCGCGCACCTCGTGTTGGCGTTGCAGACCCTCGTCTCGCGCGAGCGCGACCCCGTCGACCAGGCCGTGATCAGCGTGACGCGCGTCCACGGCGGCACCGCGTTCAACATCGTCCCCGAGTCGGTCGAGCTCGCCGGCACCCTGCGGACGTTCCGGGC
>CAZHCI010000199.1:0-4598 GCA_964530905.1 uncultured bacterium | reverse complement strand
GACGGTCGGGACCGGCTGGAGCGGGAGCTGGGCCGAGACCGAAAACGCCTGTCGGAGCTCGACGCGTTCCTTCGCGAGCAGATGGCGTGCGCGTGCGACACCGACGCGATCACCTTGCGCGACGCGCGTCTCGCGAAGGCCCGGCTGGTCGAGGCGGTCGACCGGTTGGAGACGACCTTGGCCGGCGCACGCCTGGTGCCTCCCGGCAAGACGTCCTCCACGGTCGAGGTGGGGGCGGTCGTGACGGTGGTCGAGCAGGGCGGCGAGGACGAGACGACCGTGCAGGTGGTCGAGGCGCTCGACGCGTCCGTCGCGGCGGAGGGCGTGATGCGGATCAGCGACGTCTCGCCGTTGGGGCGACGCCTGCTGGGGCTTCGCGTCGGCGACAGCGTGCGCGTGCCGGTCGGCGACCGGTCGGTCACGTACGAGGTTCGCGGCCTGCGGTACTGACCCGGACGACGTGGGCGTTCGCGCCCGCGAGCTTCGCGTAAGCTCCGAAACGGGCCGGACGGGGACGTTCCACCCTTCCAGCCACCTTCCAGGCGCGTCATCGTCTCCTCGTGCCGCCCGGCCCGGACGGCACGCGAGGAGGACCCGATGAAGCATCTGCTCGTGCTCGGCGCCGGCAGCGCGGGAACGATGGTGGCCAACAAGCTGCGACCCCGGCTGCCGTCCTCCCAATGGCGCATCACGCTGGTCGACAAGGACGACCACCACCACTACCAGCCCGGCTACCTGTTCGTCCCGTTCGGCGTGTACGGACGAGACGACGTGGTCAGGCCCCGGAGCCGCTACGTGCCCGACGGCGTCGAGCTGGTCCTCGGCGAGATCGAGGCGATCGACCCCGAAGCGAACGCGGTCACGCTCCAGGACGGCACCGAGCTGCCGTACGACCAGCTGATCATCGCGACCGGGACGCAACCCCGCCCCGATCAGACGCCGGGGATGGTGGGTCCCGAATGGCGCCGCAGCATCCACGACTTCTACACGCTCGAGGGCGCCGAGGCGTTGGCCGAGGCCCTGACCGGGTTCCGCGCCGGACGCTTCGTCGTGCACGTGAGCGAGATGCCGATCAAGTGCCCCGTCGCGCCGCTGGAGCTGCTCTTCCTCGCCGACGCGCACTTCCGGGAGCTGGGCGTGCGCGACGAGGTCGAGCTGGTCTACGTCACGCCGCTCGACGGCGCGTTCACCACGCCGGTCGCGTCCCGCCATCTGGCCGGCATGCTGAGCAGCCGCGGGATCACGGTCGAGAGCGACTTCGTCGTCGAGCGGATCGACGACGCCGCGAAGACGCTGATCTCGTACGACGAGCGCGAGGTTCCCTTCGATCTGCTCGTCACCGTGCCCGTGAACATGGGGGCCGACGCCGTCGGCCGCAGCGGCCTGGGAGACGAGCTGAACCACGTCCCGGTCGATCCCGGGACGCTACGGTCGCGGCGCTGGCCGAACGTGTTCGCGCTGGGGGACGCCGCCGCGTTGCCGATCTCGAAGGCCGGATCGGGCGTCCACTTCTCGGTCGACGTGTTCACCGAGAACTTCGTCGAGCACGCCGCGGGCCGGCCGATGCCGCACCGCTACGACGGTCACGTGAGCTGCTTCGTCGAGTCCGGGAACGGCAAGGCGCTGCTGCTGGACTACAACTACGACACGCAACCGCTGCCCGGCCGCTACCCGCTGCCCAGCGTCGGCCCCTTCGCGCTCCTCGAGGAGACGGCCATGAACCACGCCGGCAAGATGATGTTCAAGTGGACGTACTGGCACCTGCTGCTGCACGGGCGGGACGTTCCCCTGGCGCCCGAGATGTCGATGGCCGGCAAGGTGCACGAGGCGCCCCAGACGCCCCGCACGCCCGAGGCTCCGGAGCTTTCGCGATGAGCGGCCCGGTGGAACGCCCGACCGTGCCGCCGACCGACGCGACGGGAGCGACGGCGGCCGAGGCGACGCAGGTCGACGCTCCGGACGTCGCCGCGCTTCAGGCTCAGCTGGCGCGGATGGAGCGGCAGCTGGCCGAGATCGCGGCCGAGAGCCGTCGCTCGCGCGAGCGCTGGGAGGCGATCGACGAGTTCGCGCGCGACGTGACGCCGCTGCTCCGGCAGGCGCTGAACGGCGCGACGACGAAGCTGGACGGCCTCCAAAGGCGCGGCTACGGCGAGGTGCTCGGAGCCAGCGCCGAGGTGGTCGACCGCATCGTGCAGGACTTCGATCGGGAGGGCGTCACCATGATCGGCGACAACGTCCTGCTGCTGCTCAAGACGATCCGGGGCATGCGCTGACGCCGCGCGCCTAGACGAGAGGACCGCACGATGCTCGCCACCATCGCCGGACGGACCGTCCACGTGAACGACGAAGGGTTCCTCACCGAGTACGGCGAGTGGGACGAGGCCGTCGCCGCCGAGCTCGCGGCCGACATCGGCGTCGTGCTGAGCGACGAGCACCTCCAGGTGATCCGCTTCGTCCGCGACGACTACGCCGCCGAGGGCGTCACCCCCACGTTGCGACGCATCTCGACCGTGGGAGGCGTTCCGCTGAGGCGTCTGTTCGCGCTGTTCCCCAAGAAGCCCGCGAAGAAGATCGCGTACGTCGCCGGCGTGCCCAAGCCCGTCGGCTGCGTGTGACGCCCGAGGAGGCCCGCATGACGACGCCGCGCCCCGTGCCCTCGTTCGACGACGACCCAGGCCGCAAGCTGTGCATCATCTGCTCGAAAGGCTCGCTGGACATGGCGTACCCCGGGCTGATCCTGGCCAACGCCGCGCTGGGCGAGGGGATCGAGACGCACCTGTTCTTCACCTTCTGGGGCTACGAGATCATCAACAAGAAGACGATGGCGCACCTGCAGTTCAGCCCGGTCGCGAACCCCGCCACGCACATGCCCACCGCGGTGTCCGGCCTGCCCGGGATGCAGGGGGTCGCCACGCGCATGATGCGCCAGCAGATCGCCGAGCTGGACGTGCCGGCCGTGCCCGAGTTCCTGGAGATGATCACCGAGGCGGGCGGGCACCTGTGGGCGTGCCGCATGTCGGCCGACATGAACAAGCTGACCCAGGACGACCTGTACGAAGGGGTCGAGGGGATCATCAGCGCCACAGAGTTCCTCGACATCTCCGAGGGAGCGCAGACGCTCTTCATCTGACGTCGCCCTTCGTCCGAAGCCGCCCTTCGTCCGAAGCGCGCCGACGGGAGTTCCCATGAACGATCCGACCCCAGGACCCCGGCCACCCGACCAAGGCGCCTCGCCGCGCCGCGTGGCGGTGGTGGGCGCGGGCCTCGGCGGCCTCACGGCCGCCCACGCGATTCGCCGGCACGGAGGGGAGCGCGGCGAGGCGCTGGAGCTCGAGGTGTGGGAGGCCGCCGATCGTCCCGGAGGCCAGCTCCGGACGGTGGTCGAGGACGGGTTCCTGATCGAGTGGGCCGCGAACGCGTTCCGGTCCGGCGTCGGTCCGAACGCGGACCTGGTGGCTCGGCTCGGTCTCGAGGGCGAGCAGGTGCACGCCGATCCCGCCGCCAACCGGAGGTACGTGTTCCACGGCGGCCGGCTCCACATGATGCCCAGCGGGCCGATCTCGCTGCTGGAGTTCGAGCCGCTCAGCGTCGAGGGGCGGTTCCGCATCCTGGCCGAGCCGTTCCTGGCCCAGCGCGTGGATCACGAGGAGACGGTGTTCGACTACGCCGCGCGCCACATCGGGCCGGAGGCGGCCGAGATCCTGCTGGGGACGATGGTCCGCGGCGTGTACGGAGGCGATGCGCACGAGCTGTCCGTCGACGCGGCGTTCCCGGTGATGCGCGAGATGGAGCGCGATCACCGCTCGCTGGTCGTCGCCGGCATCGCCGGAACCCGCGAGCGGATGCAGGAGCGCAAGACGACGTGGAGCTTCCGCGGGGGGATGAACGTGATCGTCGACGCCTTGGCGGAGGATCTCGGCGACGCCGTCCGCACGTCGACGCCGGCGCTGGGCCTGGCCGTCGATCCGCGGGGCGGCGGCTACCTGCTCACCGGTCCCGACGGGGCGCAACGACCGTTCGACACTGTCGTCCTCGCGATTCCGCCCCGCCCCGCGGCGGAGCTGCTGGCGTCGACCGATGCCGAGGTGGCCCGCGAGCTGTCCGGCATCCCGTCCGGCACGATCGGCATGGTGGCGATGGGGTTCCCGGCCGAGGCGTTCCGGACGCCGCCCGACGGGTTCGGGTTCCTGGTCGCTCCGGGCGAGGAGCTGGACGTCCTGGGCGTGCTGGTCGAGTCCAACGTGTTTCCCCACCGCGCGCCGGCCGGCACCGTGCTGGTCCGGGCCATCCTGGGCGGCGTCGCCGGCCCTCCCATCGACGAGCTGAGCGACGACGAGATGGAGCGCATCGCCAGACGCGCCGTCGATCGTGCCTGGGGGCTGGTCGAGGGACCCGACGGCGAGCCGCTCCGATCGTGGGTCGGTCGGCAGGAACGCGGCATCCCGCAGTACGTCATGGGTCACCGAGCGCGGCTGGACAGGATCGAGGACCGTCTTCGGCGGCTGCCCGGTGTCCACCTGGCGGGGAACGCCTACCGCGGCATCGCGGTCGGGAAGCTGGTCGAGGACGCCGAGCTGGTCGCGAACGCCGTGTGGGGA
>CAZHCI010000198.1:1785-4766 GCA_964530905.1 uncultured bacterium | reverse complement strand
CGATGCAGATCCGTCCGATGAAGACCTCGATGGTGCGCGATTCGGTGCGGCCGTCGTCGTCGGTCGCGAGGAGCGTCAGCTCGAAGAAGGCGCCGGTGTCGTCACCGTCGAAGCAATCGTCGAACACGAGGTCGTCCTCGGGCGTCCAGACGAGCGTCGAGCCCGTGCCGATGTCGACCTGCTGGACGGGGCTCGTCTGCAGCTCGCCCGACCACTCGAGCGTGTACGGCTCGGTGCCGCCCTGGGCCGAGCCTTCGAGCGTGATCGTCTCGGTCGGGACGAAGTCGTCGTCCTCGGTCGGCTGGTGGATCTGCACCAGGATGGTGGGGGCCGGCTGGACGTCGATGGTGACCGAGTCGGTGTCGGTCGCGCCCAGCGGGTCGGTGGCCGTGACGGTGAGGGTCCGGGTACCGAGGCTCGAGAAGGTGGTCGTGCCCTCGCACCCGACGCCCGTCAGCGGGTCCTCGCCCCGGGTCGAGCTCCACTCGCAGGTGACGTCGTGACCGTCGTCGTCGAAGGCGCTGGCGCGCAGCACGACCTCCTCCCCGTCGAAGATCTCGCTGTCCGACTGGGGCAGGCGGAGGGTCACGCCGGGATCGCTGTTCCCCTCGTCGGCGAAGGTGGTGCAGAGGTCGAACAGCTCGGAGTCGTACTGCAGGTCCAGCACGTCGACCGAGTCGATCCCGACCGTGCCGGTGAGACAGCCCGCGAGCTCCCACAGCACCGCGGCGGTTCCGGGCAGGCCCGAGGCGTCGGCCCGTAGGCGCGGGCCGGCCTCGAGCGAGCCGAACGGGCCGATCACGCCGTAGAGGCGCAGCTGGTACCGGCCCCCGACGGCCGCGCGGGCCTCGGCTTCGCCCGCGAAGTCGACGGCGCCGGGCTCGAAGCTCGTGGTCGTCTCGGAGATGTCCTCGAAGCCCGTGTCCGAGTCGAACTCGAAGCCTCCCGCGAGCGTCAGGTCCTGCTCGGTGCGGAAGGTCAGCTCGGCGCTCAGCGAGCCCGAGGCGGTCAGGTAGATCTCGAGCCGGGGCGTCAGCACCACCGGCACCGGCCCGATCGAGAACGTCAGCGGCGCGAACTCGTGCGCGGCGATCGGGAGCTCCTCGTCGAAATCGAGTTCCTCGCTCCCTTCGAGCGTGACGTCCGCCGTCTCGTTCAGGCCGACGCGGACTCGCACGCCGAGGTCGGGGATCTCGGCGCAGACGCCGAGGATCTTGCGGTCGCAGCTGATGCCGATGTCGAGGTCGAGGATCGGATCGAGCGCCACGGTGCCGCTGGCCTGGAGCAGCCCGCCGGTCCCGAAGTCGGTGTCGATGGTGTGGGAGAGGTCCTGGACCTCGACGCCGGACTGCAGCGCCACCGAGCTCTCGAGGTCGCTGGCGTCCAGAGGAACGCTGACGTCGAGGCTGCCTTCGTGTACCGCCTCGATCAGCTCGGCGCCGGTGGTCTCCACGATCGTCTGGCCGCCCTCCGCGCGCACGGCCGTTACGCGGCGCAGCAGGCCCTCCGGCGCGGCGGTGGCGGGCCGTGCGACGACGACGTCCTCGACCTCCAGCGTGTCGGCGATCCCGGCGGCCGCGTCGAACGTCAGGGTGCCCTCGGCGTCCATCGCCACGAGCGCGTTCCTGGCCTCGTCGTCCAGCACCTCGGTGGTCGGTGGGATCAGGACCTCGTCCTCGTTCCCGCCCCCGCCTCCGCCCGGCGGTGGCTGTCCGCATGCCGCCAGCAGCAGGACGACGGCCACGGCGTACGGGCCGAATCTGCGCAGAACGTTCATGGTGCGCCTCCCTCCGCGCCGCGCGTCGTCGTCCGAGCGGCGGGGCCGCGTCGCGACGGCTGCACCGCGCGTCCGTCACCGTAGGCAGGGGAGCGTTACCGAGGCATGACCACGGTCGCGGGCCGGGATTCGGTGCGCTCGCGAGCGTGGCGGCGACGCCGAGCCGCGAGCAGGGCGTGCCGAGGCTGCACGGGTCGTGCCCGCGCTTTTCGCTGCTGCGTTCTAGAGGCCCATCGCGTCTTCGCCGGGGTCGGCCCGCGACAGGTAGGCGTGGACGCGCTGCGCGATCCGTCGCGGATCGTCGATCCAGGGCAGGTGCCCGGCGTCGGGGACGAGCGTCAGCTCGGCCTTTTGCATGGCCTGGGCCACGCCGCGTGCGACCGACTCGCCGCCGAACGCGTCGTTCGTTCCCCACAGGAACAGCGTTCGCACGGAGACCGACCCGAGCAGGTCCCAGCCGAGCCTCGCCCGTTCGCCGGCCGCCACGAGGTCGGCGATCATCGCGACGTCGTGGGCGTGCGTGTCGGTGTGGCGCTGGAGCTCCAGCTTCCACGCCAGGAAGGCGGGGGAGATGCGACCGGCGTCCAGGCTCGCGCCGTGGCCCAGCTGCCGGAGGATCGATCGGTCGACGCCGGCGCTGGGCGGAAGAACCGTGACCAGCCGACGCACGATCCGGTTCGAGATCATCCGCATGAACGGCGGCAGCGTTTCCCCGGGGACCAGTGCGGGACAGCCCATCAGGACCATGCGGTGGAACCTACCCGGGTCGCTCGCCGCGGAGCGGAGCGCCACGTGCCCACCGAACGACGAGGCGACCACGTGCGCGCGGTCCAGCCCAGCGCCGTCAAGGAGGTCTCGCACGAGCCGACTCCCGTACGTCTCGAGGTTGGACGCGCGCACCTCGAACGGCTCGCTCAGTCCGGTGCCGGGCAGATCCGGCACCAGGAAGCGGAAGCCGTGCAGGTGCTCCAGCAGCGGCACCCAGACCGACCCGGCGCTCTGGCTGCCGTGGAGGAAGAGGATCGGTGGCCCCTCGCCCAGCTCCTGGATCCGCACCCGCGTCCCCGTGGCGGCCAGCCGGACGTCGTGCTCGCGCGGTCTCAGGCGGTGGGTCGCCCAGAAAGCGGAATCCACCTTGCGATACGTCTGGTCGTTCATGGAACGCTCCTCGGCCCGCGGGGAGAGATCTCGGTGGGCCTCCGGT
>CAZHCI010000198.1:0-1685 GCA_964530905.1 uncultured bacterium | reverse complement strand
TCCTACCGCGTCGCGACCTACCGGTCGCTCGAACGACTCGCGAGGCGCGCCGGCATGGACGACGCAGCGCTCGCGCGGTTCCTCGGCGTCAGCGCCAAGACCCTCGCGCGGCGCGCTCAGAAGGGCGTCCTGGACGAGGCCGAGAGCATGAAGACCGAGATGCTCGCCAAGACGTTCGACGAGGCGCGCCGCATCCTGGGCGACGAGGGAAAGGCGCGGCGCTGGCTCGCCAGCCCGATCGTGTCGCTGGACGGGCTCCGGCCGATCGATCACCTCGACAGCATCGACGGCTACGAGCGGGTTCGCGAGACGCTCACCAAGGTCGAGTACGGGATGTACTGAGTGCGGGTCTACCGCGTGTACGACCACGATCGACCGTGGACGCGCGTCGATGGCTTCGATCCGTTCGACGGCGAGGGCGCGATGCACGGCTCGGCCCGCTGGCACCGCAAGGGCACGCGCGTCGCGTACGCCGCGGCGAACGCGAGCCTCGCCCTGCTCGAGATCCTCGTCCACGTGAACCCTGCCGACTTCGGCGAGAAGACGCTGGTGATCGCCGAGGTGCCGGACGACGCCGTCGAGCACGTCAGCCCGGAACGGCTGGTACAGCTCCTGCGGGACGCGGACGACGAAGCCGGCGAGCGGGCCAGCCGCGCCTTCGGCACGACCTGGGCGCGCGAAGGACGAAGCCTGGCCCTGCGCGTCCCGTCGCTCGTCGTCCCGCACGACCGGAACGTGGTGCTGAATCCTCTCCACCCCCGCATGGGCGAGGTCGCCGAGGTGGCGCGGGAGCGCGTGAGTCTCGATCCTCGTCTTCGGCTGTCCAGGCTCGAGAGGATGGCGGGGCCGTAACGGGGATCGGCCCGTCGTCGAGCGTCGAGACGGGCCGCATCGTGCGCGACCGACCCGGTAGCGTAGCCTCATGACGCTAGGCAGCGACGACGAGCTGGAACGCGCCCTGGAAGCGTCGGCGCCTGCGGAAGGCGTCTCGAAACAGGAGATCGTCCGGCGATGAGCGACGACCCGGTCCTGGACCGCATCCTCGCCGTCGCGCTGGCGGACCCGCGCGTGCGCGCCGTGGTGCTCTCCGGCTCGCGCGGCGATCCGGTCGCGCCCGCGGATCGCTGGCGCGACCACGATGTGGTGTTCGTGGTGCGCGACGTGGCTCCGTACCGCGCCGATCCCGACTGGGTCGACGTGTTCGGTGAGCGGACGATCCTCCAGCGTCCTGACGCGATGGCGGGCGAGCGCCCGCGTGCGGACGGTGGCGAGGCGTGGCTGATGCTCTTCGAGGACGGCTCGCGCATCGACCTGACGCTCCTCCCGGTCGCGGCGATGGAGGCGTACCGCCACGACGGTCCTGCGCGGGTGCTCGTCGACCTCGACGGCCTCGTGCCGCCGCCGCCCCCCGCGGACGCGCCCCACCACGTGCCCGACCCGCCCAGCGCGGCGGCGTTCGCCGACGTCTGCAACGAGTTCTGGTGGGTGGCGCCGTACGTGGCCAAGGGCCTCGCGCGCGCCGAGACCAGCTACGCGCACCACCACCTGGACGTCGTGCTGCGCGACCAGCTGCTCACGGTGCTGGGCTGGCAGGTGGCGGCGGCCAGCGGTTTCCGGCGTGGGCCGGGAAAGCACGGTCGTGACCTGAGGAGGACGCTATCGCGCGAGACGTGGGCGCGCTTCGA
>CAZHCI010000197.1:0-4804 GCA_964530905.1 uncultured bacterium | reverse complement strand
GTCCGTATCGCCTCGTCGTTCCTGCGCTCGGGTCGACGGAGCGTGCGGACACGCGCCCGCCGAGCCGGCGCGTCGTGGCGCGCCGAAGCGGCGGTGGGCCACATGCGAGATCTGAGCGGCAAGGTCGCCCTGACCGGTGCGGCATCGGGAATCGGGCGGACACCGGCCCTGGAGCTGGCCCGCGTGGGGCCGCCCTCTCGCTCTGCGACATCGACGCGGTCGGGCTGGCCGGAACGGCCCGCCTCGCGACGGGCGCTTCTCGGCTGAGCGCCCACGTCGTGGACGCCACCGACCGCGCAGCTGTCGAAGGCTGGGCCCGGGCGACGTCGCAGCAGCACGGTGCGACCGACATGCTCATCAGCGATGCCGGAGTCGGCTGCGTCACCTAGGGCGGCGTCGAGTCCCTCTTCGAAAGCTCACGGCAGCGCTGTCCGCCAGCGTCGTCGACCAAGACGGCGTACCGTCAGGCTGCCGTCGCTCACGCGCGGCACGACGGTACGCATGCGTCGTCGGATCAGAACGCGGTCAACGGTCCTCGTCGAGAACGAACGAGATCTTGGCGGTGATCCGGTACTCCACGATCCGATCGTTGTCGACGATGGCCTGCATGTCCTTGACGTAGATGCTCCTGATGCCCTTGATCGTCTTGGACGCTTCTGCGAGCGCGACCTTGGCCGCATCGTCCCAGCTGGTCTCGGACTGAGCGAGAACCTCGATGACCTTCACCATCTGTGCCATGGTCTCCTCCACTTCGGAGCTGAACGGTCGCTGCCCCCACGGCGAGGGTAAGGGACGCTGGACCTCAAGCACGTAGCGTTCGGACGGTGCCCGCATCGCTCGCGGTCGACGCGGTGGCGCCGGGCCGCGCCGCACGATTCGGCGAGGCGGCTACGAAGACGTCGTCGCGCCGGGAATCAGCGCAGCGGTCGCGGCGGAGCAGAGGGCTCGAGTCCCGCTGCCGTCAGCGCGTCGAAGGTCGGCACCATCTGGGCTCCCCCTTGCGTTCGTGGGAACGAGCGCGAATGATGGCTCTCGACGACCCCGCTCGGACCTCGCAGCTCCACGTCAGGGGCGGGTTCGACGGGCATTCCTGTCGCGGCGCCGATACGGGCGCGAGGAGGAACCGATGAGCGACGTCCTGAGCCTCGACCACATCGCCATCACGGTGCAGGACATGGAGCGCGCCGTCGACTTCTATCGGGACGTCCTCGGGCTCGAGGTCCTAGGACAGCTGCTCCTGAACGAGGGCACCTTCAAGCTCGTCTACCTGCAGGCGGGCGCAGGTCGCATCGAGCTGTTCGCCTTCACCGAGGAAGGCCGCCGCAGCCAGACGGCGGACCGGAACGAGGACCCCGGATTCAAGCACGTCGCCTTCACCGTCGACGACGTCGACGCCGTGGCCCGACGCCTGAAGGCGAAAGGCGTCCCCTTCACGGTCGAGCCGACGGACGCCCCAGGCGGCGTCCGTCTCGCGTTCTTCCACGATCCGGACGGCAACCTCCTCGAGATCGTCGACCGCCTGCCCGACATGGCGCCGTACCGGCCCGGCTGGCAGGCACGCTGACCGCAGCGTCGCCTGTGCTGGTTTGGCTCCCGCATACGTGAAGACCTGGAAGCGTCGGGAGTCCGGATCGCGCCGTGGCAGCCCCTCGCAGGCGCGCGTGAGAACCGCATCTAGGACGGATCTTCTTACGAGGTGGTGGGCCTTCGGAACTCGAACCCGGCCTCGGTAGCTGTCGGGGGAGCCGCCGAACACGCACCGGTGTCGCTCATGACGGGCCAAGTTGCATCCGGGACGTTTGTCACTTACACTTCTCGTCAACTAAGCTCGGGTCAAGCGTCCGCACTGCCGCCGTGGAGAGCCCACCCCGCTGCGCCGCTCCAGCTTCTTGCTGCATGCCTGGGCGAAGGGGGCTCCATGAGACGACTTCGGGTCACATCGATCGGCCGCACCGCGGTGACGTTGTTCGTGTTCGCATTGGCACTCGGCGGATGCTCACCGGGCTCTCCCCCGCAGGCGAAGGGGCCGGTGCTCGACTCGGGCGGCTTCGTCGAGGTGCTCGACGGCGTCCGCCTGGCGGCCAGCGAAAACGCCTTGGAGGAACCGGTCGAGCTCGAGGTCGCGAACGTGGAACCGCCCTACGGCGTCACGCCGCTGCCGCCCGGGGTGCAGGACGTGGGCGAGCCCTTCCGCCTGGCCGGCGACCGCGACGCGTACGCGGTGGGGGACGCCCTGATCGTCATCGGCGTTCCCGTGCCGACCGGCACGCCCACGGAGGACCTCGCCCTCGCCGTGTTGCAGCCACCCGACGGGCTCGACGACGGCGACGGCGAGAACCCCGAGTGGGTCCTCCTGCCCGGCACGTTCGACGCCGAGTCGGGAACGCTCGCGGTCGGCCTCGGCGCGATCCTGATCGAGGGCCGCACCATGGTGCTGGTGCGCTCACCGGACCACGACTCGGTTCCCACGGCGAGCACCCAGGGGATCGATCCCGCGTTCACCATCGACGTCGAGGATGGCTTCCGGGTTCGCTGCGTCGGCTTCTCGGGCGGCGCCTGCACGGCCGCGGATCGGTCGTCGACCGAGGCCGCCCTCGACGCTGTCCACGCGGCCTGGGTCGACGGTCTCGGCTATCCCGAGCCGCGGATGATCCGTCGCCTGGAGGTCGACAGTTGGTTCCCGCTTCGGGTTCTCCTCGGTCCCTACGAGTACGAGCTGCGCAACTTCACGCGATCCGAGTGCCAGAACCAGAACGGCCGCGGACGGTACATCAAGAGTTCCAAGGTCGCGTACACCTGTTACGACGCTTCGCAGACCGCGCCGGCACATCGGACCACGCGACACGAGTTCTTCCATGCGGTCCAATATGGCTATCCCGAGCACCTCGACAATCGGAGCTCGATCTCGAACGCCGTCGCCGAAGGGACCGCCCGATCCGCGGAAACCTCGCAGGCCACCTTCCAGCGATCGCCCCGCACTCTTCGGCGCATCGACTCGCGCCTGTTCACCGCCGGCGGCGCGACCGGCGCCGACTACCTGGCACAGGACTTCTGGATCTACCTCGGGTTCCGCTTCGGCATGGGCCTCGACTACCTCCAGCCGATCCTCGCGGCCGGCGCCACGACGGCCACGGTCGACACGGTCCTGAGCACGCATGCCGGGTACCCGGAGAACCTCACGCTGCCCCAGGCCTACTGGGCGTGGGCGAAGAACCAGGCGTTCGAGAAGCAGGTCGACATCGGAGGCGGCGTGCTCGGCGACCGCTGCACGCTGACCACCGGCGTCGTGACCCCCATCGATGTCTCGTACGACGTCGGCTCGCTCCCGGCGCCCGTCACGGCGACCCTCGCGCCGACCAGCTCGATCCTCCTCGAGATCGACTTCGCAGGCGCGACGGGCGGTGGATACGACGCGGCGCTCGCCGTGGAGTCCTCGCTGCCAGCCGCCACGCGCGGCAAGCTCTACACGGACGCCGCCGGCACGAACGCCTGCGAGAGCGATCCCGAGAGCCTCGTGCACAGCGTCTCCGTGGAAGGCGCCACGACCCGCTACCTGCTGGTGAGCAACACGAGCACCAGTACCAGCGCCGACGTCTCCGTGGCGTTCGGAGGCTTCGAGATCGTGAGCCCGGCGCCCGCGACCACCTTCGACGAGGGCGCGGCGATCGATTTCAGGGCCGACGTGTCGGGCAGCACGGTGAACCCGGACGACATCACGGTTCAGTGGACCTACGAACGCCTCGACGGCGTGCCGTTCACGTTCGGCACCACCGAACTCGGCGAGACCCTGACGGCCTCGCCGTTCTGTGACGGCACGTGGTCGGTGACCGCGACGACCTTCGGCGGAGGCGCGACGCGCCGAGCGAGCATGAACGTCGTCGTCGACGACCTCGGCGACACGACCCTGGTGCCCGGCTGCGAGCCGACGGTCACGATCGTCGAACCGATCGACGGCGGCACCTACGCGGCCGGCGACTCGGTCCCGCTGCGCGCGGACACGACCGTTCGGGGCGTGGCGACGTACCCCGTCGAATGGCGTACCGGAAGCGCGACCGGTTCCGTGGTGGCCACGGGCGCGGACACGAGCGCGGTGTTCGCGGCCGGCACCGTCACGCTGTTCGCGACGTTCGGCGCCGCGGTCGAGTCGGTGAGCTTCGACGTCGCCTCGGGCGAGCCCCCCACCGCATCGATCGACAGCCCCGAGGACGAAGCGTTCTACTCACACCTCGACAACCCAGACGATCCAGACGGCCTGACCGTGAGCTTCGAGGGCTCGGGGACGAGCGGCGCCGGCGGCGCCCTTTCGGGCGCGGACCTGCGCTGGGAGACGCGGAGCGAAGGTGACGGCACCTGGAGAGATCGGGGTACCGGCACGACGAACGACATCTACTTCGCGTACGGCGGGGCGGACGTCAGGCAGACCCACGAGGTGCGCCTCGTCACGACCGATCCCGCGACGCAGTTGAACGGTGTCGACACGATTTCGATCGTTGTGCAGCGTCCGCCCGACTGAGCGCGCGACCACGACGACTCTTGGCCGCGGCGAGGGCGCGTCTCGCCTTGCCGCGGACTCCACGTCGTCCGCTTGGCCCTGGCTCCGCCCGAACCCGGAGTTTCGGATCGTGAGCGTAGAGCACTCCCATCTCCGACAGGCGTGCTTGATCTTCGAGGACCCGGCCGGAGATCTACGCGTTGGTTCTTGGCGAGCAGGTCGGGCACCCTCTGCCCGGAAGAGAAGCGTGTTGTGAGGTGGTGGGCCCTACTGGATTCGAACCAGTGACCAAACGATTATGAGTCGCCTGCT
>CAZHCI010000196.1:0-4820 GCA_964530905.1 uncultured bacterium | reverse complement strand
CGCGCGTATGAACGTCGTCGTCATCGGCGGTGCCGAGATCGGGGTCCAGATCGCCGCGGCGCTGCACCGCCATCACAACGTCACGGTCGTCGAACAGGACGAGACCCGCAGCTCGGCGTTCGACACGCTGGACGTCCGTTTCGTGCGCGGCAACGGCGCCGACCCCGACGACCTCGCCGAGGCGGGGACCGCCGAGGCCCACGCCGTGATCGCGTGCACCGCGAACGACGACGTCAACGTGCTGGCCTGCCTGTCCGCGAAGGGCCTGGGCGCGGAGCGGACGCTGGCGTTCGTGTCGCGGCAGCGCTACCTCGACGCGTTCTCGCACGAGGGCGCCATGACCCACGTCGGGTTGTCGATCGACCACGTGCTGTGGCCGCAACGGATCCTCGCGAGCCAGATCGCCGACATCGTGCGGATCCCCCGCGCGGTCGACAGCGCCAGCTTCGCGGACGACCGCCTCCACATGCGCGAATACCGCCTCGAGCCGGACGATCCGTTCGTCGGCCAGAGCCTGGCGGACGCCGACGTTCCGCCCAACGCGTTGCTGGTCGGCTCGATCCGCGACGACAGCTTCATCGTGCCGTCCGGGCGAACCGTGCTGTGCGCGGGCGACAAGGTGGTGTTCTTGGGCACGACGGAGAGCATCCGCGCGGTCGAGAAGCGTTTCGCGCCCCGGAAGCAGCGCGTCCGCGTGACGATCATCGGCGGGGGGAACGTCGGCTTCATGGTCGCGGAACGCCTGCAGGACGCGCACGCTCGGATCACGATCATCGAGCACGACGAGGCGCGCTGCGCGAAGCTCGCGCAGCTCCTGCCCGGAGCGCTGGTTCTGCTGGGAGACGGCACCGATCTGGAGCTGATGGAGCAGGAGCGGCTGGACGACAGCGACGTGGTCGTCGCGGTGACGGACGATGACGGCAAGAACCTCCTCGCCAGCCTGCTTGCCAAGCAGCTCGGCGTCCCGAAGGTCGTGACGCGCGTGGGTCGCAGCCGCAACCGCAGGCTGTTCGAGCGGGTCGGCATCGACTCGCCCCTGACGCCCCGGACGGCCGCGCTCACCGAGGTCATCAACTGGCTTCACCTCGACGAGGTCGACCACCTCGCGACGATCGAGGACCGCGCCGAGGTGATGGAGGTCACCTACCCGCAAGCGGCCCAGGTCGGCAAGATCAAGGACCTCGGGGCGCCGACGCACAGCCTCATCGGGGCGATCCTTCGCAAGGAGAAGGTGATCATCCCCTCGGGCGAGACCACCATCCAGCACGGCGATCACCTCTTCATCGTCACCACGCCCGACAACGTCGCGGCGGTCGAGGCGTGGCTCGAGCGGCAGCAGCGACGCCCGGGCGGCTGAGGTGACCGTCGCCCGGCGCCGCGGGCGCGGACGCTTCGCCCCCCGCGTGGTGGGCATCGGCCTGCTCGGCGTCGCGACCGCCGCGGCGCTGTTCGCGCTGGCCGCCCTGGTGGCCGGCGAGCGCTTCGCGGGGTTCCTCGTGGCGTCGGCCGCGGCCGGGCTGGTCGGGGCGACCGCCTTCGCCGCCGGCCGGACCCGAAGCGAGCCGTCGCGCCGGGAGTCGCTCGTGGCCGTGCTCCTGTTGTGGATCGCGGTGCCCGCCTTCAGCGCGATCCCGTACGCGGTCGACGGCTCGCTGCCCCCGCTGGACGCGCTGTTCGAGGCGATGAGCGCGTTCACGACCACCGGCGCGACGGTGCTGGTGGACTTCGGAAGCTTCGGGCGCACGCTGTTCCTGTGGCGGGCGCTGGGTCAGTGGATCGGCGGCATCGGCATCATCGTGCTGTTCATCGCCGTGTTCCCGCACCTGGCGATCGCAGGCCGGCAGCTGTTCCTGGCGGAGGCGCCCGGTCCGGACGAGGATCGCATCACCCCCCGCCTGCGCAACACCGCGGGGGCGGTGCTGTCGGTCTACGTGGGCCTGACCGTCGCCTGCCTGCTCGGCTACCTCGCCACCGGCATGGACGCGTTCGACGCGACGGCGCACGCGCTGACGACCTTGGCGGCCGGCGGCTTCAGCCCCGAAGCGCGCTCGTTCGAGGCGTTCGGGGCGGGCCCGCAGTGGGTGGCGATCGTGTTCATGACGTTCGCCGGTGCGAACTTCGCGCTCCAGTACCGGGCGCTGACGGGGCGGCCGCGACGGCTCCTCGGCGATGCCGAGTTCCGCGCCTACCTGGCCATCGGCCTGGCCGCTAGCGCCGTGCTGACGGTGCTGATCCTGCCCGAGCACGGACCGGTCGAGGCGCCCCGCCACGCCCTCTTTCAGTCGCTGTCGATCCTGACGACGACCGGCTACGCGTCGCTGGACTTCGAGGCGTGGGGCGGACGGGCTCAGGCGGTGTTGGTGGCGCTGATGCTCGTCGGCGGCTCGGCCGGGAGCGCGGCGGGCGGCATCAAGGTCGTGCGCCTGCTGATCGCCGGCAAGAACACCGCGCGAGAGGTACGGCGCACGCTTCATCCGCGCGCGGTCCTGCCGGTCCGGGTCGGTCGTCGCGTCGTGCCGGACGAGGTTCTGCGGGCCGTCACCGCCTTCCTGACCCTCTACTTGACGCTGGCGCTGGTCACCGTCGGCGTCCTGATCCTGTACGGCGCCGACCACCTGACGGCGGTGACGGCGTCGCTGGCCACGCTCGGCAAC
Source organism: uncultured bacterium (assembly GCA_964530905.1). Lineage (GTDB taxonomy): Bacteria > Deinococcota > Deinococci > Deinococcales > Trueperaceae > SLSQ01. Next base: position 2,166 of record CAZHCI010000196.1, on the reverse strand, counting down.
GTCGGGCCCGGCCTGGGCGCCGTCGGGCCGATGGAAACCTTCGCCGGCTTGGCCGAGCCCGCCAAGGCGGCCCTGGTGTTCGCCATGTACGCCGGCCGGCTCGAGGTCGTGACGGTGTTCGTCGTCTTCACCGCCGACTGGTGGAAGCTGCCGAGAGGCGGTCCCGGCCGGGGCGCCCCGCGTCGCGGCGACCGAGGGAGCTCCGCGTGAGGCCGGGACGCGTCGAGCGAGGACGCTTCGCGCCCCGGGTCGTCGGGATCGGCCTGCTGGGAATCACGGTGCTGGCCGCCGCTCACGCGCTGCTGGCCGCGCTGCTGGGCGAGTCGAACCGTGGCTTCCTGACCACGGCCGTGCTGGCCGGCAGCAGCGGCTGGCTGCTGGTGCGGCTGGGCAGCGCCCAGGGCGAGCCGTCGCGACGGGAGACGTTGCTGTCGGTGATGCTGCTGTGGCTGGTGATTCCGATCGCCGGCCTGATCCCCTACCTCGTGGACGGAGGCCTGCCGTGGGCCGACGCGGCGTTCGAGTCGATGAGCGGCTTCACCGCCACCGGCGCCACGATGCTGGACGCGGCTCGCTTCGACGCGTTCGGCCGCTCGTTGTTCCTGTGGCGCGCGCTGTCGCAGTGGATCGGCGGGATCGGCATCGTGGTGCTGTTCCTCGCGGTCTTCCCGCAGCTGGCGATCGCCGGTCGGCAGCTGTTCTCCGCCGAGACGCCGGGGCCCAGCGAGGAGCGGCTCACGCCGCGCCTGCGAGCCACCGCCGGGGCGGTGCTGACGGTCTACCTGGGCCTGTCGAGCGCCTGCCTCGTGGCCTACCTGGCCACGGGAATGCCGCCGTTCGACGCGTTGATCCACGCGTTCACGACCGTGGCGGCGGGCGGCTTCAGCCCCGAGGCCCGCTCATTCGAGACCCTGCCCGCGGCGACCCAGTGGGTGGCGACGGTGTTCATGCTGTTCGCCGCCGTGAACTTCGCGCTGCAGTACCGCGCCCTCTCGGGTCGTCCGTCCGCGCTGCTGCGGGATCCGGAGTTCCGTACCTACATCGCGATCGTGGCGGCGGCCGGCGCGGTGGCGGTCTGGATGCTGTGGCCGGCGTTCGGTGACGACGCTCCGCGCCACGCCCTGTTCCAGGTCGTCTCGATCGTGACCACCACCGGCTACGCCACCACCGACTTCGCCGCATGGGACCCGTCTGCGCAGGTGGCGCTGATTCTGGTGATGTTCGTGGGCGGCTCCGCGGGAAGCGCAGCGGGCGGCATCAAGGTCGTTCGCCTGCTGATCATCGCCCGACACACGGCGCGCGAGGTCCGGCGTACGCTCCACCCGCGCGCGGTGCTGCCGGTCCGGATCGGCGTTCGCACCGTCCCGGACGAGGTGGTCCGCGCCGTCAGCGCCTTCCTGACGATCTACCTCGCCGTGTTCGCCACGCTCACGGCGATCCTGGCCGTGTCGGGCGCCGACTTCGTCACCGCCTTCACGGCGGCGATCGGCACGCTGGGCAACATCGGTCCGGGTCTGGGGGAGGTCGGACCGATGGGCAGCTACGCGGGCTTTCCCGACGCCATCAAGGTCCTGCTGACCTTCGCCATGTACCTGGGGCGTCTCGAGGTGGTGGCGGTGTTCGTGATCTTCACCTTCGACTGGTGGAAGGTCCCCCGCGGCTGGCGCGTGGCCGCCTGGCAGCGACTGCGCGCCCGGACGTCCCGCGGGGGGCCGGACTGACGTTTCCGGCACCTGCGGTATGCTCGCGCCGTCACGTCCACCAAGACGCGAACGGACGCCCGGACGGGGCTGGGGCGTCCCGCCGCGCACGCGTCCACGGCCACGGAGGAGGCGCTCATGTCCGAAAACATCGAATCGGTCCTGCAGGAGGCGCGGCGGTTCAAGCCGCCCGAGCGGTTCAGGGCCAACGCACGCATCGCCGACGAGGCCACCTACCGCGAGATGCATCGGCGCTCGCTCGAGGAGCCCGAGGCGTTCTGGTCCGAGGTGGCCGCAGAGCTTCACTGGTTCTCGCCCTGGTCGGCCGTGCGGAGCTGGGACGAGCCGTTCGTGCGGTGGTTCGAGGGCGGCACGACGAACCTGTCGTACAACGCGCTGGACCGGCACGTGGAGGCCGGTCGCGGCAACCGGGTGGCGTTCTTCTGGGAGGGCGAGCCCGGCGACC
>CAZHCI010000195.1:981-4821 GCA_964530905.1 uncultured bacterium | reverse complement strand
GGCCCGGATCACGCGCGCCACGCCGCTGAAGATCAGGATCGTGACGCCGTTGGCCACCAGCGCCTCCGCCAGCGTCACCAGCTCCAGCTGGGCGTGCCCGCCCGGCCAGAACAGGTGCGACGACGCCACGAACGCCAGGACCGCCCACAGCGACCACGACACCAGCCCGCCCGCCCGCGGCCCCAACACCAGGAACGTGAACGCATAGACGACCGGCAGCCACAGCGCCTGCCGAATCAGCTCGAACGTGCTCTCGGCCAGGTGCGACGACGCACCCGCGAACACGATCGACGCCAGCATCGACGCGACGACGAACACGACCAGCGCCCGCTCGATCCGCTCGAACGCCGCCGGCCAACGAACGACCGCGTACGTGAAAACCAGCAGCCCCGCGGCGACGACCAAGCCGATCCACGACGGCCACGCCATCGACTGCTGCGTCACCATGCCGTACACCGCCGCACCGGCCGCGGACAGCGCCGCAACCGGCAACAGCACCATCACGATCTGGCGCTTGATCGCTCCCGCCGTTTCGGACGAGTGGGCCACGCTTCAGAGTAGCGCGACTGGCCAGCATACGCGAGGTTCCGGGGGCGTCGCGGCGGGTCGTAGCGCCGCGACGCGTGACGCGCGTGAACCGCGGGCGAGGCCGTTTCATGCCTCGGCCAAGGCGGGTCGGCGTCGCGCACGTTCGCACCGCTCCGTGCCGAGACGCTATACTCCTTGTCGCTCACGACGAACGGTGAGCCGCGCGGGTCGTTAGCTCAACTGGCAGAGCAGCTGACTCTTAATCAGCGGGTTGTAGGTTCGAGTCCTACACGACCCACCATCAGATGCAGGTCAGGGACGAGCCTCCAAGAAGCTCGTCCCTCACGCTTGAGCGGAACCCGGCTTGGTTGACACCGATTATGACACCTCAGGTTGGAGTCCGAACTGGCAGCGCATCGCGCTCCCGGCCGCCCTCTGCGCCAGTCTGGCTGTACAGCGACCGGTCTGAACCCTACTGGCCCGGCACGGATCACGACGGTCGTCGGCACGTCCACGTCGCTATCCTTCAGTCCCTACGCACGGCGCCGGAGAGAGCAAAGCTGCACCCCGACACTGACGATTCGTACCTAGCGGCTCGCTGCTCACGCTGCGCGTGGCTGTCGGGATGCTGCGCTGACACGCCGACGGCCCGGACGTTCGTGGTTCGCCGGCGGACCTCTCACGCCCGAGGTGTCGGTGGGCTGGCTCGCCGCGATCGCCGGCGCGTAGGCGACGGGATGGCTGGCGCTGCATTCGCCGTCCGGCAGACGATGGGGCCGGATGCACGCCGGCCAGGCGTCGCCATCATTCGGGAATGCGCGCGAAGGTGTCGGGGTTCGGCCCCGTCCGCCCCTTCTCGCCACGATCGAGCGCCGTGAGGGCGTCCATGTCCACGGTGTCGAGCTCGAAGTCGAACAGGTCGATGTTCTCCCGCATGCGTGCCGGCCGGACGGTCTTCGGGAACACCACGTGGCCCCGCTGCAGGTGCCACCGCAGCACGACCTGCGCCGGCGTCCGCCCGTGCTTCTCGGCGACGCGCCCCACTTCGGGATCGTCCAGCACCAGGCCTTTCGCGATCGGGGACCAGGCCTCGGTGACGATCCCGTGCTCGAGGCCGTACGCGTGGACGGCATCGTTCACGAAGTAGGGGTGCGACTCGACCTGGTTCACGGCGGGCACCGTCGACGTCTCCTCCGCGAGGCGCTCCAAGTGCGCGACCTGGAAGTTCGAGACCCCGATCGAGCGGGCCCGGCCGTCGCGCTTGAACTCCTCGAGCGTCTTCCACGTCGACACGTAGTCGCCGTCATAGAGCGTCGGCAGCGGCCAGTGAATCAGGAACAGGTCGACGTACTCGAAGTCGAGATCCGCGAGCGTCCGATCGAACGCTCTTCGGGCATCGTCGGGCAGGTGGAACCCGTTGTTGAGCTTGCTCGTCACGAAGACGTCGGCACGATCGATGCCGAACGCTCGTATCCCCTCGCCGACTTCCTTCTCGTTGCCATACATCTCGGCGGTGTCGATGTGCCGGTAGCCGGCTTCGAGCGCCTCTTCGACCGCCTTCGCGGTCTCCTCGGGCGGAATCTGGAACACGCCGAACCCGAGCTGCGGAATCGTGTTGCCGTCGTTCAGTTCGATGTCTGGGATGGGCTTCATGCGGCTCTCCTCGTCACGATGGCTCGAAACGGCGCCCGCTGCGTGCCCCGGGGCTCCAGGGAAATCGTACGCCTCGTTCGCGGCAGCCTCGTTGAACTCGGCGGGTCGCCGCGTACACCGTCAGAGCCGTAGCGCGCCCGCGACGCGTACCGTACCGACCTCGGCCGGATCGAGCACGAACCGAGGCGCGTCTGCAGCCCGCGCGCGAGGGCTCCTTCATGGGGCCAGAAACTGCAACGAGGCGACACGGGTCCGTGTGCCCCGCCGGCGGCCGTAGCCAATCGCGAGCCGACCCCTGGTACGGAATCGCCATGCGAGGTTCGCAAGCCTTCTCGGAGCTCTCGGCCCCCTGCCCTACGCAACACGACCCGTCGCGCCCCTCCCGCACGCTGCGCCGTAGGCACCGGTCCGCCCGACGCCGGCCAAGGACGAACGTCCGACGACGCCTTTTCATCCGGACCGGTACGGTATCTGCATCTGGAGTTGCCCCGGTTCTGTGGACCGGCCGGCCTACCCCGCGCTCGCCCTCTCGACTTCCTCCACCAACCGCTCCAGCGTCCACGTGTACGGCGTCGACACGTTCAGACGCGCCCACTCGGCCGCCGCCTGCGCCAGCATCCGATCCGCCTCGTCCACGACGGGAACCACGAGGTAGCGCGCGAGCGGCACCTCGTCGAACAGCGCCGCGAGGCACGCCTCCGCGACATCGTCGGGAGGCGGGAACGCGCTCCTATCCTGCGCGCCTGGATTTTCGTACAGGGCCAGGAGCTCCGGCGCCGCGCCTGCCGGCGCGTCGAAGCGCTCGGCCACGTTCGTCACGATCCTCGAATCGTAGTTCCCAGGCGCGACCGCCACCACGTGGACACCGTGAGGCTCCATCTGCACCGCCAACGTATCCGTGTACCCCTCGACCGCATGCTTCGACATGCTGTACGCACCCACCAGCACAGAGGACAGCGTTCCGGACAAGCTCGAGATCATGACGACGCGACCCCTCGATGCCGACACGAGGTCGATGAACGCGTTGGTGACACGGTGCACACCGAAGACGTTGACGTCGAACACCTGCTTTATGTCGTCGAGCGGCGTCGCGGTCAGGTGCCCGAGGCACCCGACGCCAGCATTGTGCACGACGCCCCACAAGCCACCCCGCGCTCGTCGATGGCCGTGCGCAGCGCCGCCGCGACCTACCCGTCGTCCGTCACGTCGCAGACGAACGCCTCGACGTTCGCGATCGCCCCGACGCGCTCTCGGTCATCGTCGCTTCGAACGGTCGCGTAGACGGCGACGCCGCGCTCGGCCAGGTAGGTCGTCGTGGCCAAGCCGATGCCGGAACTGCAGCCGGTCATCAGGACAGGACGGAGCATGAAGGAGCGTACAACGCGCACGGCCCGCCCCGTGGGCGCAACGGCTCAGCGATCCATCGACGACGCCTCGGCTCGAGCCGATGCCCACGAAGCACAGGCCAGGCCGGTCCTTCCCGTTGGACGTCCCGGTGGCTTCGACGCTCGAACCCCTGGTCGATGGTTCGAGTCCGACACGGGTGGGCGCGAGGAGCCCCGCCCTGGACGTGGTGTCCTAAGCGACTCCGCGCGCCCCGGCCCGCATGCCCTGCCTTGACGTTGGAGCGTCGTCAGGGTCGCTGCGGGTCGAGCCAGT
>CAZHCI010000195.1:0-971 GCA_964530905.1 uncultured bacterium | reverse complement strand
ACTCCGGCCCTGCTAGCGAGGACAAAAGGTGGGCGTCGCCTTCCACCACCACGAGTTCGCCTACCTCCTCGAGCGCTGCGCGCGTCGCGCGGATCGCCTCGAGCTACTCCACGTCGTACGCGCCCACGTAGATGCACACGGGCGTCTCCGCCGACACCGCGATGCGCTCGAGGTCGACGTCTTCCGCATAGCTGGCCAGCACCAGCAGGGAGCGGAACGGCTCCGGGTAGAGCGTCGCGACGCGGAAGGCGCCCACGCCCCGTGCTGACCCCCGCGCGATGCGCCTGATCGCCCTCGAGCGCGACCTCGTCGGCAAGATGGTCGAGTCGAGGCGGGATCAGCGTCTCGGAGCCCAGCTGGTAGGGAATCCGCAGGCGAAAGACCAGGTAGCGAGGGGCCAAAGGACTCACCACGACCCACCCCCGGATGCACCCCTCGTCCCGGAACCAGTCACCGAGCACGGCGTTCGCCCGCGTGTCACCCCCTTCGCCAGGCGGAAGGACGATCAGGACCGGGTAGGTGTCACCGGGGAGCGCCTAGGCCGCTTGCTGCGGAGATTCAAGCCGGCCTGCCTGTAGATCCTGCAGACGCGCTTGTGGTTCACCAGCCACTTCTCGTGCCGCAGGAGGGTCGCGATGCGCTTCTAGCCGTACCACACGCGGACACCCGCGATCTCGCAGGTGCGCTCCTTCAGCGGTGCGTCCTTGACGCCCAGGGTCGATTGATAGCGCAGCGTCGAGCGGTGCATCGCGATCACCGCCGCCGCCCTACGCTGACTCACGCCGAACGTCTCTTGCAGACGTGCGGCCAGACGGCGATGATCGGCCGGCCTTAGAGTTTTCGTTGCAGTGCGTCTTGCAGCATGACCTTGTCGAGACTCAAGTCCGCGACGAGCTGCTCGAGCTTCCCGTTCTCCTCCTCCAGCATCTTCAGGCGACGCACTTCCGCGACGCCAAGCCCGCCGTACTTCT
>CAZHCI010000194.1:0-4850 GCA_964530905.1 uncultured bacterium | reverse complement strand
GTCCGCACCGACGGCTCTGGCCGCGCGATCGTCGCCGGCCTGGTAGCGGGATCCTACGTGGTCTCCGTCTCCGCCGATCATCTGCCCGCCGGGTTCAGGCCCACCAGCGAGGTTACGACCGTCGTCCTCGAGGCTGGTGACCGGCCGGACATCTTGCGCCTCGGGGCGGCGCGGCCGCCGCGGAACGTCATCCAGACCTACTCGGGGGGCGGCCTGGCGGTGCTGCCTCGAGCGTTGCAGGGGAGCGTCGCGCGCGGCGGCGAAGCGGAGATCGAGGCCCTGGTGCAGGGCGCCGCCGAGCGCGTGGTGCTGGTGGGCGCCGGCGGCGAGACCGCCTTCGAGTTCGACGGGTCGCGGTGGCGCGTCGTCATCCGCGTGCCGCGCGAGGCGCCGGCGGGCCCGCTGGTGCTGAGCGTGCGGGCGCAAGCTGGCGATCAGGTCGTCGAGCGACCTGTCCACCTCAACGTCGTCGACCGGCCGCCGTTCGCCGCCAGCAGCATCATCGCCGCCGTCAACGAGCTGGTCGAGGTGGCCATCGAGACGCACTTCCGGGCCGACTCTGCCGCACTGCACATGCCCAACGGCGAGACCCTGACCCTGATGACGGCGGACGGCTATCGCTGGACCGCCACGTGGCAGGCGCCCGCCGAGGGCGGACGCTTCCGCGCCGGGGTGGTCGTCGACGGCGAGGAGCTCGGCGAGGTCGGGGTCAGCGTGTTCGCGCCGCCGGTCAGCGGAGCGGGCGCGTCGGCGGATCCGCCGCCCGCCGCACCGCCGGCCCCGGAAGGGGGAGACGCCAATGACCGCTCTTGACCTCGGTTGCATACCGTTCTCGACGAAGGGGAGGACCGCATCGTGAGACGACTTCGTGGACTCGTCGCGTTGGCGGCGCTGTTGGTGGCCTGTAGCACGGGGGTGGGGTCGATCCCCGGTGTGTTCAGCACGGGCGATCTCCGCATCCTGGCCCTGGATCCCGACGTGCGTGAGTGCGTCGTGTCCGAAGGCATCTGGTTGGGCGTGTTGGGCGAGGGCTTCGGGGCCGGCTCGGCGTGGGAGAGCGGTGAGCACACCGTGATCTTCCCGCCCAACCCGCCGGGCATCGAGGCCGAGCAGGTGCAGCTGGTAGGGAACACCCTCTTCATGCGCGTCCCCGAGGGCGTCGCCTCCGGCACCCTCGTCATCGACGCGGGCGACCTCGGCCGGGCCGAGATCCAGATCACCGTCGAGGGCAGCGGCGTTGCAGGGCAGATGGTGGGGACCATCTGCACGTCCAACCCGCCGTCCGGTTCGTAGTCCCGTTGGCGGGTTCTCGGCTCGCCACCGGGAGCGCGTCCCACGTCTGCACCGGGTCGAGGCGCGTCGCTGCGGCGGGCAGGGCCGCAAGCGCCGTGGCCTTGGCTACGGGTGCAGCCCACCATCCCGTCCGCGGCCGTGACGGCAGCGCCGCGGAGCCCCATCGGCTGCCAGGTCCGCTACCGGCCCATCGGCCGGGCGGGTCCGCGGCCGGGATCGAGGAGCCGACATGAAACGGATGTGGTTCACGGCCGGCATCGTAGCCATTGCCTTGCTGGCCGCTTGCGACCAGATGGATGACCAAGCGCTGGTCCGGCCCAGCATGGTCGTCTTGGAGCCCGGCGTAGCGATCGCCAAGACGTTCGCCGTGACGCACGCGCAGTCGTTCGAGCCGCGGGTCACGGCCAAGAGCGCCGTGGAGACGCAGGTCGACGCCACCTCGGGCATGGCCGAACTCAGCTACGAGATCGTGGTCACGGACGTCCTCACCTACGAGAGCGACCGTGCCGACATCGCGGACATCGCGATCACCAACACAGGATCGACGAGCATCACCGTCGACGTCGTCGACACGCTCTACTGCGGCGACGGCGCTGGCAACGTCGACCTCACCGCGCCCATCGTTACGGTGGTGGAGCAGTTCGACGTCCCGATCGCGGCGGGAGCGACGCACACGATCGCCGGCCCGTTCGGGCCGTTCGACGTGGCTACCTGCCCCGACTCCGACGACGGCATGACCAAGGACGTCGTGAACCGCCTCGTCGTGAGCGACGCAGCTACGGGCGCCGTGATCGAACAGATCGACCTTCTGCCGACGCCGCAGGCCATCAGCTCGATCTTCGCGGCCTACATCGTCGACGTGGAGAGCGTGCCTGCGGGATACGCCTTCACCGCTGCGGCCTTGACGAAGGACGGCAACCCGGTCGCGATCAGCGAGAGCGCTGGCGACGGCACCTTCACGATCGTGACGGATGACCTGGCTCCCGCTGGCACCTACCTCCTGTCCAAGACCCTCGTTCGTGACGCCGGCGTCTTGTGCGAGCCCACCCAGGTCCTGAACGGCGCCTTCATGTCGGAGGACGGAACCCGCGAGGGCATGGTCGGCAGCGAACGGACCGCCACGGTCGACCTCATCTGCGCGCCGATGGGCGGCGAGGGCTGCACGCCGGGCTTCTGGCAGAACTGGACCGGCGCACCGCCCGGACTGCAGCCGAACGCGTGGTTGGCGACCGGTTACGACTGGTGGGATCCGTTCACGGAGCCCGGTTTCGTGGACGCCTTCAGGAGCGCGACGCTGCTCGAGGTGCTCGAGCTGGGCGGCGGCGGCAAGAGGGCGCTCGGCCGTCACGCGGTGGCCGCGGTGCTCAACGCCGCGCACCCGGACGTGGATTACGACTTGACCGAGGGGAAGGTCGTCGCGATGTTCAACGAAGTCATGCTGAACGCCGGCGACGTCACCGCCCTCAAGAACCTGTTCGAGAACCTCAACGAACAGGGGTGCCCGCTCAGCCAAGCCGTGTACTGAGCCGCGTGGGCACGCATGGCGATCGGGGGCGGGCGACCGCCCCCGATCCTCATCTGGCGCTGGCCGCAACCAGATCCGGAGCCTGTGCCGCGCGAGGCTCGCCCTGGCTGGCGTCACGGGGCCCTCGGGTTACTGGGCGCCGCCGGTGGTGGTCAGCCTGTCGCTGCGCAGGCGGTGGCGCACGTCGAAGAGCCGACGGAAGGCCAGCAGGGTCACGCCGCTGCTGCCCAGGGCCGCGGCCGACGCGATCATGAAGGCGATGACGATCTGGTAGCGCACCGCGTCAGCCGGCGCCGCGCCCGCCAGGATCTGGCCGGTCATCATGCCCGGCAGGCTGACGACGCCCATGACCATCATCGAGTTGATCGTGGGGATCATGCCCACGCGCAGGGCGTCGCGCACCAGGTCGTGGGCCGCCTCCCAGCGCGTGGCGCCCAGGCCGAGGTAGGTCTCGATCAGCTCGCGGCGCGCCACGACGCCCTCGGTGAAGCGGTCGAGCGCGAGGGAGATGCCGTTGAGGACGTTGCCCAGCACCATGCCCAGCAGCGGGATCGTGTACTGCGCCTCGAACCAGGGGTCGACCCGCACGATGCCGACGACGGCCACGCCGGTGACCAGGAAGGCGGCGCCCACGACGGACACGAAGGCGTCCCAGTACACGCCGGCGAAGCGTCGCTTGGTGCGGTTGACGGCCGAGACCGCGGCCAGCGTCGCCATGACCATCGCGACGCCGAGCACCGACGCCGGGTCGTTGAGCGCGAACACCCAGTCGAGGACCAGGCCGACCAGCAGCAGCTGCGTGGACATGCGCACGGAGGCGATCACCAGGCTGCGGCCCAGGCCCAGCCGCAACGCCCACGACAGCCCGACGTTGATCAGGATGAGGCAGCCCGCCAGCGCCAGCTGGAGCAGGTCGATGCGCAGGTAGGCTGCGTCGTTCACGGCGTGACCCCGAGCTCGAGGCGGCGGCGGCTCACCCGGGACAGCTGCTCGTCGCGATGGCTGGTCCAGATGACCGCCCGGTCGTCGGCCTCCTCGAGCCAATCGGCCACCAGGGACTCGACGTCGCGAGCCGTCGCCTCGTCGAGCGAGGCGGTGGGCTCGTCGAGGAGGAGGACCCGCGGCGGCAGCAACAGGGTGCGCACCAGCGCCACCAGTTGGCTCTCGCCACCGGATAGCGAGGTGGCGCGGGTGTCGAGGAAGCGCTCGTCGCGGCCGACCCGGGCCAGGAGGTCGAGCGCCCGCTGCCGCGAGAACGTGGCGCCCCGATGGACCCGCAGGCGGAACGCGAAGCGGAGACCGTCGTCGACGGTGCCCTCGATCGTCACCGGTCGCTGCGGGAGGTAGCGCACCTGCGCGCGGTAGTTCGGCATGGACCAGCCGTCCAGGGGCAGTCCGTCGAGCGCGATCTCGCCGGCGTCCAAGGGGTCGAGCCCCGCCAGGGCGCGAAGCAGCAGCGTCTTGCCGCTGCCCGAGCCGCCCGTGATGGCCAGCGTCTCGCCCGGCGCCAGAGCCAGTTCCAGGTCGCGCCACAGCCAGCGGTCGGCGACGAAGCGCCCGAGGCCGGTGGCGGTCAGCAGGGGTTGGGCCATGAGATGAGACCACCGCACGATCCGCGAGCGGTGGCGCTCATCGTACGTCGCACGGGTCGGGACGAGGCATGGCGCACCCGCCAGGATTCGAACCTGGGACCGACCGCTTAGAAGGCGGCTGCTCTGTCCACTGAGCTACGGGTGCTCGTGTCTTCATCATCCGCCGGAGGCGGATGATGAAGACTTGGCAGTCGGTCTCCGCCTCCGGCGGAGGCCTTCCGGATCATGGCGTGCTCCACGTCGGGAAAGCCCTTGTGGACGTCGGAGACGTAGAGAAAGCCGGTGCGCTCGAGCCCGATGTCCACGAAGGCGGCCTGCATGCCGGGCAACACCCGCTGAACACGCCCCTTATAGATATTGCCGGCGATGTCCGCATCATCCCGGCGCTTGATGTAAATTTCGGCAATGGTGCCGTCTTCCAGGAGGGCCACCCGGGTTTC
>CAZHCI010000193.1:0-4919 GCA_964530905.1 uncultured bacterium | reverse complement strand
GCTGCGACTCGTCCCCGAGCCGCATCACCGCACCCTTCCCGAACTGACGCTCGATCTGGAGAAGGGTGGTCTCGAGCGCCTTGCGGCGCGGATCGCTGCTCGTCTCGGCCATTCGGTCTCGCCTCCCACGCGCCCGTCGGGGCGCGGTCCATGGTCGTCAGCGGGCGTCGTGCAGGCGGCGCCTCAGGAGGTCGAGGGCCCGAAGCACGACACGGTCGCGTACCCAGGGCCCGCCGCGCTCGAAGAGGCGGACCCGGTCGGTCTCGTCCCCTTGCGCATCGCGGACGGCGACGTCCACCGAGACGCCACCGCCCTCGTCGTCCATCGCGCGAAGCTCGCCTACGGCGATCGCTGCGTCGGCGGCGAAGAACGCGCGAGCTCGGCCCGCTGTCTCCGCGGCGGTCGCGCCTTGGAGCGAGGCGGCCGGAGGCCCGAGCGTGTCCATCGCATCGACCTGCCATGCTATCACGGCCCCCGCCAGCGCCGAACGCCGCTCGTCGGCCGCGGAAAGCGCCGCGGCGAGGCGTCCTCCGGTCGCGCGCTCGACCACCGCCAGCCGCCGACCGGAGCGGCGCAGCGCCGCGATCACGACCGACGCCAGGTCGTCGTCGTCCGCGCCCCAGACGGCGTCGCCGAGACGGGCGGCGACCTCGAGCGCGACCGGCCGCCCGAGCGTCTCGGCCGTCTCGGCGTCCGGTCCCTTGGCCGCGATCCGGACGTGCACGCCGTCCGCCCGGGCGTACGTCGCGACGCTCGGGTTCGCGCCTGCCGTCAGCTCCGCCAGCCTTTCCGTGACGTGGGACTCGCCCAGCCCGCCGGTCTTCAGCGTCGTCGTCCAGAGCCGCTCGGTCGGGAGGGGCAGCCTGCCGAGAAGCTCGTGCTCGACCATGCGCACCAGCTCGCGGGGCGGCCCCGGCAGGGCCGCGACGTAGCGGGTCCGGCCGCCCCGCTCCAGTCGGACCAGCCAGCCGGGCGCCGTTCCGCGCGGGTTCGTCAGCGGCTCGGCGGAAGGGATCGTCCACGCCTGCTTGACGTTCGCTTCCGGCATCGATCGGTCCATCCGGGCGAAGAACGCCCGCAGCTCCCGCTCCAGGTCGGGATCGACGGTCGGCGTCTCGCCGGCGACCGCCGCGATCGCCTCGCGGGTGAGGTCGTCGTCCGTCGGGCCGAGCCCGCCGCTGGTGAGCACCAGGTCGCTCCGCTCGAGGGCCGCCTCGAGCGCCTCGCGGACGCGCGCGAGGTTGTCGCCCACGCGCACCGACCAGTACACGTCCACGCCGCGATCGGCCAGCGTCGCCGCCAGCCAGGCGCCGTTCGTGTCCACGATCTCGCCGAGCAGGAGCTCGGTTCCGACCGCGACGATCTCGGCGCTGCGGATCGATTCCTCCGTCGCGTGCATGGCGCACTGTACACGGGCGCGGCGGACGCCGCATTGCAGTCTGGCTCGACATCGGCCCCCTCGGGGCCGGTGCTAAGGTGACCCATGGACGAACCCGCACGCACCCCCGTCGCCCGCGTGGACGGCGCGCGCCCGGCGACCCTCGGCGAGCTGCGCGCGAGCACGTGGGCCCGCCACGCGGGCCGCAGCGTCAAGGACGAGCTGCGGGCCAACCTCGTGGCCCGACTGCGCGAGGGCGGTCCCGTGTTTCCCGGCATCGTCGGCTACGACGAGACCGTCGTTCCGCAGATCGTGAACGCGCTGTTGAGCCGCCACAACTTCATCCTGCTCGGCCTCCGCGGGCAGGCGAAGACGCGGATGCTGCGTCAGCTGACGAGCCTGCTCGATCCGGTCGTGCCCGTGCTGGCCGGCTCGGAGCTGAACGACGATCCGCTGGCGCCGGTGTCGCTGGAGGGCCGAACGATCGTCGCCGACCGGGGCGACGAGGCCGAGATCGCCTGGCTGCCCCGCGAGGAGCGCTACGTCGAGAAGCTGGCCACGCCCGACGTGACGGTCGCCGACATCGTCGGCGACATCGACCCGATCAAGGCGTCGCGGCTGGGCACGCGCCTCGGCGACGAGCGCAGCGTGCACTACGGCCTGCTGCCGCGCGCCAACCGTGGCGTGTTCGCCGTGAACGAGCTTCCCGACCTGTCGGGCAAGGTGCAGGTCGCCCTGTTCAACGTGATGCAGGAGGGCGACGTCCAGATCCGTGGCTACCCCGTCCGCCTTCCGCTGGACGTGTTGCTGGTCTTCAGCGCCAACCCGGAGGACTACACCGCCCGGGGCAAGATCATCACGCCGCTCAAGGACCGCATCGGGAGCGAGGTGCGCACGCACTACCAGGGGACGGTCGAGGACGGCATGCGCGTCACCGCTCAGGAGGCCTGGACGGCGCGCGACGCGGACGTCGTGGTGCCCGCCTGGGTGGCCGAGGCCGTCGAGCAGGTCGCCTTCGTCGCGCGCGAGGACGCCCGCGTCGACAAGCACTCGGGCGTGTCGCAGCGGCTGCCGATCTCGCTGCTCGAGACGGTGATCTCGAACGCCGAGCGGCGTGCCCTGCTCCGCGGCGACGCGCGGCCCGTGGCACGGATCAGCGACCTGTACCAGGCGCTCTCGGCCGTGACCGGCAAGCTGGAGCTCGAGTACGAGGGCGAGCTCAAGGGCGGCGACGCGGTCGCCCGCGACATCGTCCGCGAGGCGATCGGGCGTACCTTCGCGGCCCACGCCGGCCAGCTCGAGGTCGAGGAGGTGGTCGCCTGGTTCGAGGAGGATCGCGTCCTGCGGCTGCCGGGCGAGGTCCCCGCGGCACGGTGGCTGGACGAGATGGCCCAGGTGCCCGGACTGCTCGACGCCAGCGAGGTCCTCTCCGGCAGGCACGACGCGGACGAGCGCGCCGCCGCCGGCGAGTTCGTGCTCGAAGGGCTCCACGCCCGCAGGCGCATCGGCAGGAGCGAGGAGCGCGGCTACACGGCGGCCGAGCCGGAGGCGCGCGAGGCGGGCGCGGCCCGGCGCCGATGGAACTGAGGCGGACGATGGGGACCACGCGGTTCTCGCGCTACGAGGCGACGCTGGACGACCTGGACATGGCGGAGCTGATGCGCATGATCCAGGACCGGCTGCTCTCCTCGGGATTCGAGCGCGACCCGTTCGCGCCCGATCCGGACGCCGGCCGAACGATGCGCGACCTGTACGAGGCGATCGCGGAGGCGCTTCTCAAGGCCGACATGATCCCGGACGACGTGCTCGCGGCGGCGCTGGAGGCGGACGACTGGCTGGAGAGCGAGCTGGGCGAGACGGTGCGCGAGCTGGCCCGCCGGCTCGAGCGCGAGGGCTACCTGCGTGCCGAGGGGGGTCAGGGCGGTCCGGGCACCGAGGCGGGCGACGGCGCGGGCCAGGGCGACCCGGCGCAGGACGATCCGGGCGACGCCCGCTTCGAGCTGACGGACAAGTCGATCGACTTCCTGGGATACCGGACGCTGCGCGACGTGCTCGGAGGTCGCGGCGGCGACACCGTCGGCGCGCACGAGACGCGTGAACGCGTCGCGGGGATCGAGGCGCTGGGCGAGAGCCGCCCGTACGCCTACGGGGACGCGATGAACCTCGATCTCGGCGAGACGTTCAAGTCCGCCGTGGCCCGCGGAGCCGGCGCCGGTCCGATCGAGCTCCGCGAGGACGACCTGCACGTCCAGCAGGCCGAGCTGCAGGCGGCCGCCGCCACGGTGGTGATGCTGGACTGCAGCCACTCGATGATCCTGTACGGCGAGGATCGGTTCACGCCCGCCAAGCAGGTGGCGCTGGCGCTGGCGCACCTGATCCGCACGCAGTACCGGGGCGACTCGCTCCGCTTCGTGCTGTTCCACGACGGGGCGGAGGAGATCCCGCTGGCCAGGCTGGCGCAGGCGCGCGTCGGTCCTTACCACACGAACACGGCGCAAGGGCTCGCCACCGCGCGACGGCTGCTCAAGCGCGAGAGCAAGGAGATGAAGCAGATCGTGATGATCACGGACGGGAAGCCGTCGGCGATCACGCTTCCCGGCGGACGGGTGTACAAGAACGCCTACGGCCTCGATCCGATGGTGATGGGCGAGACGCTGCGCGAGGTCGCGGCGTGCCGGCGGGAGGGCATCCAGATCAACACCTTCATGCTGGCCCGCGATCCTTCGCTGATCGCGTTCGTTCAGCGGGTGAGCGCGATGACGCGCGGCAAGGCGTACTTCACGACGCCGCGGACGATCGGCCGCTACGTGCTTCAGGACTTCGCCGCGCGGCGCACCCGAACGGTGAACTGACGGCCGCGTCGAGCGCGCGTCGTCGTCCTCGTCGTCCTCGCCGAGCTCCTCGCCGGCGTCGCGCCGGGCCATCTCACTCCAAGCGCCGCGTGAGGGCGTCGAGCGCCTGGATCGCCGGCGTGTAGTTCGGGTCGATGCTGCGCGCCGCCTTGTAGTCCTGCTCGGCGCGGGCCAGCTCGCCCGCCGCCTCCCTGAGCCGGCCGAGGCGGTAGAACGCCTCGACGTAGGCGGCCGACGGCGGGCGGACGCCGCCCGGGTCGCTGCGCTCGAACACCTCGATCGCGGTCTCGAACGCCTCTACGGCCTCCTCGGTCCGGCCGATCCGCGCCAGGATCCGGCCCCGGTTCAGGTGCGGCCACGGCTCCCGCTGTCCGCGGGTCGTCTCGGCCGTCGCGGCGTACGCCGCGACGGCGGTCTCGAGGCGACCGTCGCGCCAGGCGATCATGCCGTAGTCCATCCCGTGCTGGTAGTCGCGACTGCGCAGGAACGCGTTCTCGAGGGAACGCAGCGCGCCCTCGGCGTCCCCCTCCGCGGCTCTCAGCAGTCCGTTGAGGTGCACGTAGGCGGGGGGCGGGCTCCCGACCAGCGCCAGCGCGGTGTCCAGCTCGTCTCGTGCCGTGGCCAGGTCGTCCGTCAACCAGGCGGCGCGCGCGTAGAGGTAGTGCGCCTCGGGGTCGTCCGGGCGCTGC
>CAZHCI010000192.1:2253-4951 GCA_964530905.1 uncultured bacterium | reverse complement strand
TGCACCTGCTGTTCGCGTCGGCCGGCGTGATCCTGACGGCGCAGGGCGCGATCGTCGGCGAGCGCCACGACGGCACCGCCGCCTGGGTGCTGGCCCGGCCGGTCGGCCGGACCGTCTGGCTGGCGTCGAAGGGCGTGGCGCTGCTGGGCTCGTTCCTGATCGCCTCGGTCGTGCTTCCGCTGGCCGCGCTTCAGGCGGTCTGGAGCTTCGGCGGCCTGGCGATGACGCCCACGCAGCTCCTGGTCGCGGGCCTGACGATGAGCCTCACCGTCGCGTTCTGGCTGTCCGTCACGCTGCTCCTGGGCACCCTGTTCGACAGCCGCGGCGCGGTCTCGGGCCTGGCGTTCGGCACGCTCTTCGTCCTGATCCAGGTGGGACAGCGCTGGACCGGGGTGCTGCCCAGCGGGATTCCGTTCGAGCTGGGCCGGTGGCTGCACGACGGCACGCCGATGGCCGCGACCGGCCTCGTCCTGACGGCCGGACTGGCCCTCGCCTCCGCGGCGCTGGCCGCTCGCCGCTTCGCGCGGATGGATCTCTGACGCACCGTCCGATCCGGTACGCTCGACGCATCATGACCGAGACCTTGCGCCCCATCACCGACGTCGCCCACGAGCTCGGGCTCGCTCCCGACACCGTCCGGACCCTCGGCCGCCACAAGGCCAAGGTCCAGCTGCCGCCCGCCGGCACGCCCGACGACCCCGCCCGCCACGGCCGGCTGGTCCTGGTCAGCGCGATCGGACCGACCAAGGCCGGCGAGGGCAAGACCACCGTCAGCGTCGGGCTGACCGACGGGCTCCGCCGCGTCGGCCGCAAGGTCGCGCTGTGCCTGCGCGAGCCGTCGCTCGGCCCGGTGTTCGGGATCAAGGGCGGCGGCACCGGCGGCGGGCGGGCGCAGGTCGAGCCCGCCGCCGACATCAACCTGCACTTCACCGGCGACATGCACGCCGTCACCGCCGCCCACAACCTGCTCGCGGCGATGATCGACACCGACGTGCACTTCGGCGGCGCCAGCGGCCTCACGCCCGAGCGCGTCACCTGGCCGCGGGTCCTGGACGTGAACGACCGGGCGCTACGGAAGGTGATCGTCTCGGCCGGGCGCGAGACGGAGCGCACGACCCGCTTCGACATCACCGCCGCCAGCGAGATCATGGCGGTGCTGGCGCTGGCCGAGTCGCTGGACGACCTGCGCGTCCGTCTGGCCCGCATCGTCGTCGGCACCCGCGAGGACGGCAGCGACGTCACCGCGGACGATCTCGACGCGGTCGACGCGATGATGGCGCTGCTTCGCGACGCGCTGGAGCCGAACCTGGTGCAGACGCGCGAGGGCGCCCCCGCCTTCGTGCACGGCGGCCCGTTCGGCAACATCGCCCACGGCTGCTCCAGCGTGGTCGCGACCCGCACGGCGCTGCGCCACGCCAGCGAGGTCGTGACCGAGGCCGGCTTCGGCTTCGACCTGGGCGGCGAGAAGTTCCTGGACATCAAGATGCGCCAGTCGGGCCTGTGGCCGCGCGCGGTCGTCCTGGTCGCCACGGTGCGGGCGCTGGCCTCCCACGGCGAAGGTGACGTGGAGCGCGGCCTGGCGCACTTGGACCGGCAGCTCGCGAACGTGCGCGCCTTCGACCTGCCGGTGGTGGTGGCGATCAACGTGTTCGCCAACGACGACGAGGACGACCTGCGCACGCTGGAGCGCCGCTGCGAGCAGGCGGGCGCCCCGTCGGCCCGGATCACCTCGTTCGCCGACGGCGGAGCGGGGGGCGAGGCCCTGGCGCGACAGCTGCTGGAGGTCCTCGACGCGACCGACGCGGAGCCTCCCCAGCCCCGCTTCCTCTACCCCGACGAGGCGCCGCTGGCCGACAAGATCCGCACGCTGGCCGAGCGGCTGTACGGCGCGGGCTCCGTGTCGTTTCGCGACGCCGCCGCGCGTCAGCTCGAGGCGCTGACCGAGGCGGGCCACGGCCGGCTGCCGGTGTGCGTCGCCAAGACCCACCTGTCGTTCAGCGGCGACCCCAAGGCGGGCGGACTGGCCGAGGGGTTCGACCTCGAGGTGCGCGCGGTCCGGCTCTCGGCGGGCGCCGGCTTCGTGGTCCCGCTGATCGGCCGGATCGTGACGATGCCCGCGCTGGGCCGCGATCCGGCCGCGAAGCACGTCCGGGTCGCGGACGACGGCACGATCTCGGGCCTGATGCAGGGCGAGTAGCGGCCGGATCGCGGAGACGCGCGGCGCTACCGGCTCACGACGCGCGTTCCTCGGCCGTGTCGTCGCGCCGGCGCGCGCTCCGGACCGCGTCCAGCAGGCTCACGTCGTGGGGGCCGCGCAACAGCGCCGCCAGCCCCAGCGCCAGGAGCGGGTTGGCGAGCGTCCAGGGGCCGAGCGGCGTGATCGCGAGGAGAAACGCGATCGCGCCGACGAGCCCCCAGCGGACCGAGGGGCCTCGTCCGAGCACGAGCACGCCGACGGCGACCTGGAACGCGACGACGAGAAGACCCCAGAGGGCCGGCGCTCTCGTGACCACGGTGTCGAAGAACGCGGCGTAGAAAGGTACCAGCGGCTCGGCCGTCCCGAGCGCCACGAACTGCGTCGGGTCGAGCAGCACGAACGTCAGGTTCACGCCCAAGCCCATCGCGAGGAAGAACAGGCCCACGAACCAGCGTCCGGCGCGAGGCCGGAGGATGCAGAGCGCGAGGATCGCGGCGAGGA
>CAZHCI010000192.1:0-2153 GCA_964530905.1 uncultured bacterium | reverse complement strand
TCGTGACGTTCGTCGCTCATCGTGGTCCTTCCTTTCCGGGTCCGTCGGACCCGCGGGGCGTCGCCCCGAGGACACGATCGTAGGCCTGCGCCGGGGGAGCCGCATCGGCCGAAGGGTGGAGACCCGTCGGCAGCGGCGCCACGCTCGCGCGCTCCCGGCGCCGAGCAGGGCTCAGCCCGGTGAAGCCAGACGGCCGTAGCGCCTCAGCACGTCGCGAAGCGGCTCGTGAGGCAGGGACGGGTAGAACGCGCCGCCGACACCGGTCATCGGCTCGGCAGCGACCATCGCGTTCACGATCGCCTCCTCCGTCGCCTCGACGGTGGCCGCGAAGCACGGATCGATCCGCTCGGACGGGACGAAGTCGAACCGTCCCAGCCCGGGCGCGCCGTGGCGGTGCCGGTTCGCGGTCGAGAACGCCAGGAACAGGTCGCCCGACGTGTTCGCCGCGATGCTGCCGAGGCGGCCCAGGCCCAACGAGGCGCGCTTGGCGACGGCGCGTAGCTGCGACGGCAGGAGCGGCGCATCGGTCGCGACGAGCACGACGATCGATCCGTCTCCGCGTCGGGTCGTGGGCAGGACGGGGACCGGCTCGGCCAGCTCGGCGCCCACCGGGACCCCGGCGATGCGGAGCTGCGGGCGACGCCCGTAGTTCGCCTGCACCAGCACGCCGACGCGGTATTCGTCGTGATCGATCGTGATGACGCGAGAGGCCGTGCCGATGCCCGCCTTGAGGTCGTAGCAGGTCGTGCCGGTGCCTCCGCCCACCGACCCTTCGGCGACCGGGCCGCCGTGGGCGGACTCGAGGGCCCGAAACACGTGTTCGGCCTTCAGGTGGAATCCGAGAATGTCGTTCAGCTGCCCGTCCCAGGTCTCGGCCACGACCGGGGTCGCGCGGGCGAATCGCAGCACCGGATCGTCGATGCGGTCGCGAGCCCAGGCGATCATCGCCTGGTGCGCCGTGCCGACACTGGCCGTGTTCGTGAGCACCACCGGCCCGAGGAGCAGGCCGATCTCGTCCACGAACGTCGTCCCCGTCATCTCGCCGTTGCCGTTCAGGGCGAACCACCCGGCGGCGACGCCGTCGGAGGCGTCCTTCCCGGCGGGGTGCAGCGCCGTGGCGCCCGTGCGCACGACGGGCCCGCCGGCTGGATCGTCGTGCCGACCGGAGATCAGCGTGACATGGCCGACCTCGACGCCGTGGACGTCGGTGATGGCGTTCAGCGGCCCCGGCGTCCCGTCGAACGGGACGCCGAGGTGACGGGCGCGGGGCTTGGAGTCGTTCATGGCTCGACGGTACGGCGTGGCACGCCACACGTCGCCGACGTCGCGTCGCCGAGGACGCGTCGCCGACGTGACCGGCGGGCGCCGCTGCGCGACCGATGATGGTGCGAACGCGCTGCTCGCCTTCCCGAGAGGACCGACCCCATGCCACGACGAACGTCCATCGCTCGGATCGCCGTCCTGACCGCCCTCGCCGCCGTCCTGGCGGCGTGCGGCGGTCCGCCGCCCCCCAGCGGACCCGTCCAGGTCGAGATCGACGGCATCGCCACGGAGGTGGCGGCCTCGGAGCGGTTCTCGGGCGTCTACGCCTGCGGCGAGGATCAGGTCGACGTGCGCGTCACGGTCGGAACCACCACCGCCGGCGACGATTTCGTCCTCGTCGTCCCGCAGCGCGACTGGGGCGGCGACCTCGTGGTGTTCGCGCACGGCTACCGCGATCCGGACGTGCAGGCCGGGTTCTGGGACGTCGTCCCGGACGGCTTTCCGCAGGTCCTGGACGCGCTCGGCGACCTGAGCGGCGGCGACCTGTCGGGCGGCGTGGGGCAGGCGATGGCGTTGGCGGTGTGCTCGTTCACGGTGGACCTCGGGATCGGGGATCCGCTCGACAAGACGCCGGGTGCCTTCGCCGCGTCGAGCTACTCGGCGAACGGCTACGCGACCGAGGTCGCGGTGCCCGAGACGCACGTCCTGAACGCGCTGTTCCCCCGCTACTTCCCGGCGCCCGAGCGGACCTACGTCACCGGCGCCTCGCTTGGAGCGCTCGTGGCGCTGGAGCTCGCGGAGCGCTACCCGGAGCGGTACGACGGCGCGCTGCCCGTCTGCGGACCGGTCGGCGGGAGCCTCCTGCAGCTGAGCTACGTCGGTCACGTCGA
>CAZHCI010000191.1:0-4959 GCA_964530905.1 uncultured bacterium | reverse complement strand
GACCGATTCGCCGCGCGCTGGTTCCGGGAGGCTTGGCGTGGCGGCGTCAGTCATAGCGGATCCTCGGATCGACCACGCCGTACGCCAGGTCGGTGAGCAGGTTGGCGGTGAGCACCATCACCGCGATGAACAGGTTGAGCCCCATGATCAGTGGCACGTCGCGCGCGTTCACGGCGGACAGGTAGAGCGTGCCCATGCCGGGCCAACTGAAGATCGTCTCGGTGAATACCGCGCCGACGACGAGCACGGGAAGGCTCAGCCCGACGACGGTGATCACCGGCATCAACGCGTTGGGCAACGCGTGCCGGACCTGGACGATGGCGGGACCGAGACCCTTGCCGCGGGCCGTCCGCACGTAGTCCTGACCCAACACGTCCAGCATGCTGAACCGCGTGTACCGCATGAAGGTCGCGATCTGCGCCAGGCTCAGCACGAACACGGGCAGGACCATGTACTGGAGGTGGTCCAGGAAGCTGCGCTCGATGCCGATCGTGCGTGTTCCGCCGGCAGGAAAGATCGGCCAGATGATCGCGAACAGCCAGAGCACGAGGATGCCGGTCACGAAGGCGGGCATCGCGATGCCCAGGAACGACAGCCCGGTGAACAGATAGTCCCAGAACGAGTATTGACGAACGGCGGTGAAGATACCGAGCAGCACGCCCAGCACCAGGCCGATGACCAGGGCGGCGCTCATGAGCTCGAAGGTGTTGACGAAGCGGCGGGTCACGATGCGGGCGACGGGCTCGCCGGACAGGAACGAGTAGCCGAGGTCGCCTTGGACGACGTTGCCGATCCAGATGGCGTAGCGGACGGGGAGCGGGTCGTCGAGGCCGAAGCGCTCGCGGATCGCCTGCAGCGACTCTTCGTCGTAGTTGATCTCGGGGTTGATGAAGAAGTCGGCGATATCGCCGGGCGCGATCTCGATGAGGAGGAAGACGACCACCGTGACGGCGAACAGGACCGGGATGCTGATGAGGATGCGGCGGACGGCGTAGTTGAACACGTGGTCTCCGGTGGACCCTCCCGAGCCGGACGGCTCGGGAGGGGTCGAGAGGAGGAGGCGCTACGAGGCCCGCCCTCCTAGGTGCGGCGTCCTCAGTTCGGGGCCGACCAACGCTCGGCGTGGTCTTCGTACGGGCCACCGGCCGGTGCGGGGTACCAGTAGAAGCCTTCGAGCTCTGCGTCCGCCACGCCGAAGCGGACGGCGGTCCACATGTACGCTTCGAGCGCGTTCTCGTTCTGCCAGGCGCAGACGTCCTGCATCAGCGAGCGGTACCGCTCGGGGTCGCCTTCGGGTCGGGCCTCGTCGAAGATCGCCTCGAGCTCGGGAACGGCCTTGCCCATCAGGGTGCCGGTATCGCCTTCGCTTCCGGGGTAGCCGCCGCGCTCGTAGAAGCTGTAGGGGAAGGCGTTGATGTCGATGCCCAGCCCGCGGTAGCTGATCTCCCAGTTCCGACCGTCGTAGAAGTAGCTGTTGTAGCCTTCGCTATCCACGATGAAGTCGACGTTCAGGCCGGCCTCGGCCAGGAACTGCTGCATGGCGGCCATGGCGTCGGCGTGGAACTGGCTGCCGTAGTACGTCTTGACCTCGACGCGTTGGCTGGAATCCCAGCCGGCGTCGGCCAGAAGCGAGCGGGCGCGCTCGGGGTCGTAGTCGTACGTCTCGTACGTGTCGGGCCAGTAGGCCTCGAACGGGATGATGCACGGCACGACCTGCGCGGTGCCGTTGAGCACGACCTCGGCGATGGTCTCGCGGTCGATGGCGTGCAGGAACGCCTGGCGCACGCGGATATCGTCGAACAGCGGGTTGGCGCGGTAGTTGAACATCATGTAGTTCGTGACGCCGGAGGGGCCGTCGTACAGCTCGAAGCGGGGCTGCTCGCCCAAACCGACGGCGACGTCGCCGCTGGCGTAGGTGAAGTGGATGTCGCCCGATTCGAGCGCCAGGATCGCGGCGGTCTCGTCGGCGAAGTAGCGGTTGACCAGGCGGTCGAGCTGCGGCGCGCCGTTCCAGTAGCCGGGGTGCGGGACCAGCGTCCACGACTCGTCGGGCACGAATTCGTCGTGCTGGAACGGGCCGGTGCCGACGGCGTCGGTGAACCACCAGTCCGTCGTCTGGAAGTCCGCGGGCGCGAAGTCCGCGGCGTGCTCGGGCAGGATGTAGCCCTGGCTCAGCGTGTTCGGGAAGCGCGGCGCCGCCTCGGCGGTGGTGAAGCGGACGGTGTAGTCGTCCAGAGCTTCGATGCCGGTGATCGCGTCGGCCTCGCCGTTGGCGTACGCCTCCTGGCCGACCAGGTCCGCCGGACGGCGCTCGGGCGAGGCGGCCGAGTCGGGCGCGAACGCGTGATGCCAGGTGAACAGGACGTCGTCGGCGTCGAACGCCTCTCCGTCGTGCCAGGTGACGCCCTCGCGCAGGGTGAAGGTCCAGACGGTGTAGTCGTCGTTCGCTTCCCACGAGGTCGCGAGCTGCGGCGACAGGCCGGAGGCGGTCTCGTTCAGGCTGACCAGGGGGCTCCAGATCTTGCTGATCCAGGTGTTGCCGGCGGTGTTGTACCAGGGGCCCGACGGAACGGGCGAGCCGCCCGGTCCGACGTCGAAGGCGCCGATGAGCGTTCCGGCGGCCAGCGAGGCGCTGAGGAGCAGCGCGGTGGCGAGCGCGAGAAGCGTGCGAAGTGGCTTGGTCATGGAACGGGGTTCTCCTTACGGTGCCGCGCGTTGCCGCGACGGGCGGGGGCCGCGCTTGGCGCGAGGGACGCAGCGGGTGGGGTCAGTCGGTCACACCTCGGGGGGTCGAGGGGGCATCACCCCCCTTCAGGAGCGAACGGATGCCGTGGTAGTGCTGGTCCAAGGTCCGTCGCATGCCGTCCGCATCGCGTGTCTCGAACGCTTCGACGATGCGGGCGTGATCCTGCCAGGTGGCCAGCGGCTGGTCGTTGCCGAGGTCGACGTGGACGGCGGCTCGGTGGAACGATTCCCAGAACACGTCGATGAGGCGCAGGAGCACGCGATTTCCGATCATTTCGAAGAGAGTGCGGTGGAACGCGCGGTCCTCGCGGTGGATCGGATCGCCGGCCTCGGCGCGCTCGCGCATGGCGGCGAGCACGTGGCGGAGCTTCTCGAGCTGCTCCGTCGTCTGCGCGGCGATCGCGCGCGGCACCATCGCGTCCTCGAGCGCGCCACGGACGTCGAGGAGGTCGGTGAGGTCGTGGGTGTCGATCATGAGCGCGTACGGCAGCGCTTCGAGCAGCGGATCGAACGAGAACGTTCCGACGAACACGCCGCTGCCCCGCCGGGTCTCGAGGATTCCGACGGTCTCGAGCGACTTGACGGCCTCGCGAACCGAGTTGCGGCTGACGGCGAGCTGACGAGCCAGCTCGCTTTCGGCGGGGAGGGGGTCTCCCGGCTTGAGGTCGCTGGCGGTGATGAACTCCTTCAGCGCGAGCTGAACGGAGTGGTGCAGCGATGGCGGTTTTGCCAGCGGCTGGAGCCGTTCCATTCGGGTGCCCCTTTCCGTCGCCGTGCGCGCCGGGTCGAACGAGCGATTCCGATGTCGATGCCTCGAGGATATGGACTTGTAGGATATGTGTCAAGATCCAGGCATCGCCAACCTCACGAGGAGGCCCCGATGACGGACCCGACGAGCGCCCTTCGCCGCCGCACCGACGCCCTCGCGCATCTCCAGGCGCACGAGACGTGGAGCGCACGTCTGCTAGGAGGCTGGCTACCCGGCATCGTCGACTGGGACGCCAAGCACGCGGTCGCGTACCAGCTCTGGGAGAACCTTCAGCACGCCCGGGACCTCCGCACGCGACTGTGGGAGCTCCGCATCGGCAAGCCCGACCGGAAGGTCGGAGACGGCCCGGAGCGCGCCGCCCGCGCGATGGGCGCAGCGCCCTCCGACGTCGCGTTCCTGGAGGGTATGCACCTCGTCTGGACGCCGGCGCTTATCGACGCGTACCAGCGCCTACTGGACGAGGCTCACCCGATCCAGGACGGGCCTTCGCTGCCCGTGCTGAGGCGCATCGTCGCGGACAAGGAGCGCCAGCGCGCGTGGGCCGAGACGACCGTCGAAGCGATGATCGCCAGCGGGACGACGCGGCGCGAGGTCGAACGCTGGGCGCGCTACGTCAGCGACATGCTGGACGCGTGCGGCGGTGTGACGGGATCCGGCGACGCCGGCGACATGCCCGATCCCTTGCCAGGCGTCGACACGCCGCTTCCGTTCCTCGAAGCCAAGCGCGACGATCGTTTCGAGCTCGCGCTAGAGAGCGGTACGCGCGCCGAGCCCGACGACCGACTCGGTCAGGTCCTGTTCCAGTTCGCCAACTACGGCGCGGAGATGCAGGCCGCAGAGACGCTGGGAAGCGTCCTCTGGGAAACCGGCGACATGCCGTGGGAGTACTACTACGACGTCGGCCGCCACTGCTACGACGAGGCCCGGCACTCGAAGATGGGCGAGGCCCGCCTGGCCGAGATGGGGCACGACATCCGGGACTTCCCCCACTCGGCCGCGAACTACACCTGGCGCCAGCTGATGGACCCGATGCGACGCTACTGCACGCTCACCTACGTGATCGAAGCCGACTCGTTCGCCTACAAGCAGACCACCTACCAGCAGCACCTCCAGTACGGCGATCATGCCTCGGCCCAAGCGGTGCTGTTCGACATCGCCGACGAGACGATGCACGTCCGCTGGGGCGCGAAGTGGGTGCCGGAGCTCATGAAGCGCTACGGGTACGAGGGCACGCTCGAGGAGCTGGTCGCCGAGTGCCGTGAACGAACGGCGCAGAACTCGGCCAGCCCGCTCCAGCGCGAGGCTGCGAGCTCTCCCTGACCGTGTCCGACGCCGTCCTGGCGCGTATCCCACGCGTTGACGCGCCGTGCGCGCTGGAGTAAACTTCAGGACGCTCGGGCGGTTAGCTCAGCGGAAGAGCACTCGCTTCACACGCGAGGGGTCAC
>CAZHCI010000190.1:0-4960 GCA_964530905.1 uncultured bacterium | reverse complement strand
CGCGTCGTCAGCCCGCCGATCGTGAGCCAGTAGTACACGATGTACGCGCCCGCGACGAGCATCAGCACGGAGCTGACCGGTCCGACGTAGCGGACGGCGTGCTTGGCGCGGTCGACCATCGCGTGGCGGAACAGCGCCAGGCTGACGGTCAGAACCGTGATCACCGCGCCCATGCCGGCGCCGTACAGCACCAGCTGCAGCGCGACCTGAGGAAGGCTGGCCAGCGTCAGGCTGCTGCCGAGCACCGCCAGGAAGATCGGCAGGGTGCAGCTCAGCGACGCCAGACCGTACGCCAGCCCGAACGCGAAGTAGCCGCGCAGCCCGCGCCCGTCCAGGCCGGCGACCCCTTGGGACATGCGCTCTCCGACCGCGCTGTACAGCGTCCCGCCGAACCACGACCAGGCGCCGACCACGACCAGCAGCACGCCGGTGACGAGCCCCAGCCAAGGGAAGACGCCCGCCAGCGAGCGCGTGCCGATCCCCAGCGCGATGCCGGTCGCCCCGAACAGGGTCACGAAGCCGAGGGTGACGGTCGCGCCGACCAGCGCGGCCCGCCCTACGCGGCTGCCGGCCGACGCGGACGGTCCGCCGTCGCCGCGCAGGTAGAGGCCCAGGTAGGCGGGCAGCATCGCGAATCCGCACGGGTTCACGGCCGAGACCAGCCCGGCGCCGAACGCGAACCCCAACGGCAGGAACGTCGCGATCCTGTCCAGGAAGCCGCTGGAGGTGGACGAGAGCGCCTCGACCCCCTGGTTCACCGCGCCGACCGATCCCGGCGTCAGCATCGCGCCCACGACGGCGACGGCCAGCGCGGCCCCGGCGAGCGCCAGGAACGACGCGATGCGGGTGGGGGTCATCGACGTCATGCGACTACTCCGAGGCGGCGATCAACGCTTGGAGCTCGCGACGGAACTGTCCTTCCGGCATGAACCCGGTGTGCTTGTTCACGATCTCGCCGGAGCCGTCGAAGAACAACGTGGTCGGCATGCCGCGCACCTCGTAGTCCCGCACGGGGTCGTCGCTGGTCGCGTACGCCGCCGGGTACGAGATGTCGTACTCGCTCAGGAAGGCGCGCGCGCCGTCGTGCGTTCCGAGCCGGACGAACGGACCGATGTCGACGCCCAGCATCAGGAACTCGTCGCCCAGCTCGTCGTGGACGCGCTGGAAGCCCGGCATCTCCTCGCGGCACGGCGGGCAGGACGACGCCCAGAAGTTCAGCACGACCGGGGTTCCGGTCCCGACGAGCGAGCGCAGCGTGCTCTCCTCGCCTCCCAAGGCGTCCTGACCCTGGTACGCGACCATGGTGAAGTCGGGCGGCCCGCCGCTGGCCGTCGCTTGGACCCCCCACAGCACGGCGACGACGGCCACGATCGCCACCGCGAAGGTCGCCATCGGGAGGCGACGGGCTTGGGCGTTCCGGCCACGGCCTCGGCGCTGCTTCTGGGTTCGTCGCTGGTTCGGGGACTTGCTCATGGCTGCCTCCTCGCGGTCAGGTGTCGAGGGTACGCGCGCGGAGCGGGGGCCGTCCGTCGCGGCTCTGACGGACGCGTGTCGCCGTCACCGGTC
Organism: uncultured bacterium; assembly: GCA_964530905.1. Lineage (GTDB taxonomy): Bacteria > Deinococcota > Deinococci > Deinococcales > Trueperaceae > SLSQ01. Next base: position 3,394 of record CAZHCI010000190.1, on the reverse strand, counting down.
CGGTTCGCCCCGCGCGCTCAGCGACGCGCCGTCGCCGCGCCGCGTCACCGCGACGTCAGCGCGCCACCGCGCCGCCACCGCGCCGTCACGGCGTCGCAGCGAGGAGCCCCTCGATCGCGCCCCTGAAGCGCGCCTCGGACAGGTAACCGGTGTGCCGGCTCACGATCCGGCCCGTCCCGTCGAAGAACAGCGTCATGGGCATGCTGAAGATGTCGTACGCCCGCACCGAGGCGTCGTCCACCGCGAACGCCGCCGGATAGTCGATGTCGTAGTCGGCCAGGAACGCCTCCGCTCCCGCGCGCGTGCCGAGGCCCACGAACGGTCCCACGTCCACGCCGACCAGCGTGAACCTCGTGCCCAGCTCGTCGTACACGCGTTGGAAGCCCGGCATCTCCTCGCGGCAGGGCGGGCAGGCCGACGCCCAGAAGTTCACGACGGTCGGCGTTCCGGTGCCGATCAGCTCGCTCAGCCGGACGTCGTCGCCGCCCAGGACGGCCTGTCCCTGATACGCGACCATGGCGAAGTCCGGTACCGCCGGCGGGCTCTGGGCCGCGTTCCGGCCGGCTCGCGACCCCGGCGCGACCCCCAGCGCCACGGTGACGACGATCGCGACGAGGGTCACGGTCGCGACGGCCGTGACGATCGCCCGTACGCGGCCGCCCTGTGCTCGTTCGTTCGTCGTTCGCTCGCTCACCGCTCGACGGTATGGCCCCGGCGCGGCCACCGTAGGTCGCCCCCGAGACGCGGCGCGGTACGATTCGTGGAGAACCGTCCGAGGCAGCCAGATCGCGCGTCCCTCGGACGAGTGGAGGCGACATGACCGCAGCGAAGACCGCGAAGATCACCTACACCCGCGTCGACGAGGCGCCGGCGTTGGCCACCTACTCCCTGCTGCCGATCGTCGAGGCGTTCGCCGGCGCTGCCGGCGTCGAGCTCGAGGTTCGCGACATCTCGCTGGCCGGCAGGATCCTGGCGCAGTTCCCGGATCTGCTGAGCGACGAGCAGCGCGTTCCCGACGACCTGGCCTACCTGGCCGAGCTGGTCCGTACGCCAGAGGCGAACATCGTCAAGCTCCCCAACATCAGCGCCTCGATGCCGCAGCTGAACGCCGCGATCCGCGAGCTGCAGAGCCAGGGCTACCCGCTTCCCGACTACCCGTACGAGCCGGCGACCGATCAGGAGCGCGACGTCAAGGCCCGCTACGACCGGGTGAAGGGCAGCGCGGTGAACCCCGTCCTGCGCGAAGGGAACAGCGACCGTCGCGCCCCCGCCTCGGTCAAGGCGTACGCGCGCCAGCACCCCCATTCGATGGGCGCTTGGCGCGCCGACTCGGCGTCCCACGTGGCGACGATGGAGGACGGCGATCTGCGCCACAACGAGGTCTCCGCGACGGTGGAGGCGGGCCAGGCGGGCGCCGCCCGGATCGAGCACGTCGCGCCGGGCGGCACGGTGACGGTCCTGCGCGAGGGCGTCGAGCTGGAGCCGGACGAGGTGATCGACGCCTCGACCATGAGCCGGGACGCCCTCCGAGCGTTCCTGGCCAGGCAGATCGACGACGCGGCGCAGAAGGGCGTGCTGTTCTCGCTGCACCTCAAGGCGACGATGATGAAGGTGTCCGACCCGATCCTCTTCGGGCACGCCGTCGAGACCTTCTTCGAGGGCGTGTTCGAGAAGCACGCCGAGACGTTCGCCGAGCTGGGCGTCAGCCCGAACGACGGCCTCGCCACGCTGCAGGCCCGGATCGTGGACCTGCCCGACGCCAAGCGCCAGGAGATCGAGGCGGACATCGCGACCCGGATGGCGGCCGGCCCCGAGCTGGCGATGGTGAACTCCGACAAAGGCATCACGAACCTCCACGTGCCCAGCGACGTGATCATCGACGCGTCGATGCCCGCGGCGATCCGCGCCTCCGGCAAGATGTGGGGCCCGGACGGCGAGCTGCACGACACGAAGTTCGTGATTCCCGACAGCAGCTACGCCGGGGTGTACCAGGCGGTGATCGACGACTGCAAGGCGAACGGCGCGTTCGACCCCCGCACCATGGGGTCGGTGCCGAACGTCGGCCTGATGGCCAGGAAGGCCGAGGAGTACGGCTCGCACGACAAGACGTTCGAGGCGGACGCCGGTGGCACGGTCCGCGTGGTGGCCGCTTCGGGCGCGACGCTGCTGGAACGTCCGGTGGAGGAGGGCGACCTGTTCCGGATGTGCCAAGCGAAGGACGACGCGATCCGCGACTGGGTGGCGTTGGCCGTTCGGCGCGCGCGCGAGAGCGGAACCCCGGCGGTGTTCTGGCTGGACGAGGATCGTCCGCACGACGCGCAGCTGATCGCGAAGGTCCGGACGTACCTGGGCGATCACGACACGGACGGACTGGACCTGCGCATCCTGGCGCCCGTCGACGCCACGAAGCTCGCGTGCGAGCGGCTGCGGCAGGGGCAGGACACGATCTCGGTGACCGGCAACGTGCTTCGCGACTACCTGACCGACCTGTTCCCGATCCTCGAGGTGGGGACCAGCGCGAAGATGCTCTCGATCGTGCCGCTCATGAACGGCGGCGGGCTGTTCGAAACCGGCGCGGGCGGCTCCGCGCCGAAGCACGTGCAGCAGTTCGTTCAGGAGGGGCACCTGCGCTGGGACTCGCTGGGCGAGTTCCTGGCCCTCGTCGCGTCGCTCGAGCACCTCGCGAAGCAGTACGACAATCCCGGGGCCCGGGTGCTGGCCGCCGCGCTGGACCGCGCCAACGCCACCTTCCTGAACGAAGACAAGAGCCCGTCGCGCAAGGTGAACGAGCTCGACAACCGCGGCAGCCACGTCTACCTGGCGCTGTACTGGGCCGAGGAGATGGCCTCGCAGAGCGACGATCCCGAGCTGGCCGCCCGCTTCGCACCGCTGGCCGTCACCCTCGCGGGTCAGGAGGCGGCGATCTCGGCCGACCTGATCGCGGCGCAGGGCGAGCCGGTGGACCTGGGCGGGTACTACCGGCCCGATCCCGACAAGGCGGCACGGGCGATGCGTCCGAGCGCGACGTTCAACGAAGCGTTGGAGGCGTTCCGCCGGGGGTGACGACGTCGCGGCGACGGCCGCGCCGCGGCGTCAGAGCACCTCGAGCAGCTCCTCCATCGGCCGGTCGGGACTCTCCGTCACCCGGTAGCGCTCGGGCAGGGTCCCGACCGCGATCATCATGATCACGGTGTCGTTCGGCCGGATCGCGACGTCGCGGCGCAGGCCGCGGTCCTGGGCGCGGGTGCTGCTCATGTTCAGACAGCAGGTGCCCAGGCCCAGCGAGTGCAGCGCGTACACGAGCGTCATCGAGAACATGCCGCCGTCGATCCAGCACTGGAAGCGCTCGCCGGCGTTCGCGAAGCGCGTCAGGTCGCTCGTCACGATCAGCAGC
>CAZHCI010000189.1:0-4979 GCA_964530905.1 uncultured bacterium | reverse complement strand
CTCGTCGCCCCACGGAAAGATCGTGCCCTCGCTCCCGCCCCGCGCGGCGTATTCCCACTCCGCCTCCGTCGGGAGGCGACCTCCGGCCCACGCGGCGAACGCGGCCGCATCGTTCCAGCTCATGTGCACCACGGGGTGGTCCCAGCGATCGTGGACGTCGCTGCCGGGACCCTCCGGCCGCCACCAGGTCGCGCCGTGGACCTGTCGCCACCACGGCGCGCCGGGTGCCCCCCGCGTCGGCCCGACCGCGTCAGGCACGAAGGCGTGGAACACGAACGACCAGCCGTACCGCTCGGCGTCGGTGCGGTGACCGGTCGCGGCGACGAACGCCGCGAAGCGCGCGTTGCTGACGGCGTAGCGGTCGATCCGGAACGCCGGTAGCCGCACGCGCCGCGACGGCCCCTCGCCGTCCTGCGGCAGCATCGGTCGGTCGGTGCCCATCCGGAACGTTCCGGCGGGAACGTGGACCGTGTCGTTCCGGGGACCCTCCCCCTTCGGGGGCGCGGGAGGAGGTGCGAGGGGATCCGCGGCAGCGGACGTCCGGCTGGCGACCGGTGCAGAATCCGAGCCGTCGCGTGGAGCGGCGCAGCAGGCGGCGGGAGGCGTCGGGTCGTCGGATCGCTCGGGCATGGGGACCATCGTATCCGCCGACGCATCGCCGCCGCCTGCCGTGCGCCTCTACGGCGTCTCGGGAGGTCCCATCGTGGCGAGGTTCTCCAGCACCTCGTCGAACAGGTTCTGGACGAGGTTCCGCAGCGCGTCGGCCTGCTCCGGCGGGGCATCGAACGTCGCCGTCCACTCGACGGTGCACGATCCCTCGTCGTTCGGGATCACGCGCATGCGGCCACGATAGTTCTCGAACGGCATCGAGCCGGACACCATCGCGTACTCGAGCGTCCGCGACGCGTCGTCGACGGCGTCGAGCCGCTCGACCACACGGTCGCCGCTGGTGAACACGACCTCTCGCGTCGCGCCGACGCCCCTGCCTTCCAGCGTCATCCGATCGATCTGGTCGCTGAACCGCTCGCCCCCAGCGAACGTACGGAGGTCGCTCCACACGACGTCCGCCGGGGCAGGAACGACTCGCCTGGAGAGAATCTCGACCATGACCGCGTCCTCCTCGCGCCCTGTGCCGAGCGTCGCGCGGCCACGGCCGATCCGCGCCGCGTACGTCGCGGAGGCACGGGACGGTGTCGCCTCATGCTAGGCCTCGCGCTGCTCCTCTCGGTGTCTCCTCGATACCTCGCGGAACTCGGCCGCGAGCTCGTCCGCCAGCCGGGCGACGACGTCCACGAACCGGTCGACGTCCCCGAACGACGCTCGGTGGTTGCAGATCGCCACGCGCATGCAGCGACGACCGTTCAGGGTGGTGTTGGACGGCATCGCCTCGCCGCTCTCCTGGACCCGCAGGACCAGCTCGTCGTGGAACGCGTCGAGGCGATCGTCGGCGATGTCGGGCGGGCGGACCCGGAAGCAGACGATGTCCAGCACGACGGGAGCCACGACCTCCATCGCGTCCGTTTCCGCGAGCCGGCGGGCCAGGTGGTGCGCCTGGTCGATGTTGCGCTCGATCAGCCGGCCGAACCGGTCCGCTCCGTGTTCCTTGAGCGCCATCCACACCTTCAGCGCCTTGAAGCCGCGGCTCAGCTGGGGGCCGTAGTCGCTGAACCAGGACGCGTCGCCGGCCAGCCCCCGTGCGGTGCGCTCGAGGTACTCGGGCGTGAGGGTGAACGTCGCGCGATGTGCGTCCGCGTGGCGTACCAGCAGGACGCCCGCCTCGAACGGCGTGTGCATCCACTTGTGCAGGTCCAGCGCGACGGAGTCGGCGCGCTCCAGGCCGTCCACCAGACGATGGGCCGTCGGGGCCAGCTTCACGGGCGCCCCGATGGCGGCGTCGACGTGGAACCAGATCCCCTCGCGCTCGCACAGGTCGGCCAGAGCGTGCATGTCGTCGACGGAGCCGGTGTTGATCGATCCGGCGTTGGCGACGACCGCCATCGGCACGGCCCCTGCGGCGCGATCCGCGACGATGGCGGCCTGGAGGGCGTCCACGTCGATGCGGTACGCGTCGTCCGTGGCCACCTTGCGGAGCGAGCTCGAGCCCAGCCCCATGAGCTCCAGAGCACGCTGGTGACAGCTGTGCAGCTCGGTCGAGCCGTAGGTGATCATCGGCACGCCGACCGCGGCGACGCCGTCCCGCCGAATGTCGGCATCGGTCGCGCCGTTGCGGGCGACGGCCAACGCCATCAGGTTGGCCATCGACGCGCCGCTGGTCATCAGCCCGCTGGCGTCTTCTGGAAACCCGAGCATCTCGCGGCACCAGGCCACCACCTGCCGCTCGACCTGCGCCGCGCCCGAGGCGCCGCCGCCCAGGTTCGACGCGTCCATCGCGGCCAGGAACTCCGCCAAGGCGCCCATCACGTTGCCGTTCCCCATGTAGTACGCCCAGAACCGCGGATGATCGTTCCCCATCCGGTACGGCGCGACGTCGTCGCGGTACGCCCGGTACGCCTCCTCGGCCCCCTGCGGCTCGCGCGGGAGCGGCAGCGCGAAGCGGTCGCCGTGCCCGTCCGGCATGGGCCGCCAGGCGGGGCGGTCGCGCACGTTCCGAACGTCCTCGAACGCGTCGTCGATCATGCGGTACGCCAGCCGACGCATCGCCTGCCAGTCGCTGGGGTCGAGGGTCTCCAAGGCGTCGTCGTGCACGGGCGGGGGCTTCGTCGTCTCGCTCATCCAGGACCGTCCGGTTCCGCGCCCAGGCGTTCGGGCGCTAGCAGCGTCCGCGACACGGAGATGCCGAGAAACGACTTGGCGGGTTCGCGGTCGGGGCGCCACGGCCACCTTAGGGGCTGCCGGGCTCCGTTGTCCACGGTCCGGCCCGTCGGGAGGCCTCCCGGTCGTACCCTCGGGGCATGACCGAACCCGCTGCGAAGCGAACCCGAGAGCTGGACCTCGTCGTCTACGGCGCGACCGGTTACACCGGCCGCCTGGTCGCGCGTGCCGTCGCGGACCGCGCGCCGGCCGGCCTCCGCTGGGCCTTGGCCGGCCGTGACCGAGAACGCCTGGAGCAGGTCCGAAGCGAGCTGGGCGCCACGGCGGAGCTGATCGTCGCGGACGCCCACGACGACGAGACCCTGGCCGCCATGGCCCGCAGGGCGTCCGCGATCGTCACGACCGTCGGTCCGTACGCTCGCCACGGCACGCCCCTCGTCGCCGCCTGCGTCGATGCCGGGACCGACCTGGCCGACCTGACGGGCGAGCCGCTGTGGATGCGCGACACGGTCGCGGCGTTCCACGACCGCGCACGCCGGAGCGGCGCCCGGATCGTCCACGCCTGCGGCTTCGACAGCGTCCCCTCCGACCTGGGCGTGTGGCGCCTTCAGGCCGCGGCGAGCGACAGGCACGGCCGCGCCTGCAGCGACATCGTGCACGCGTACGGGCCGATGGCGGGCGGCGTCAGCGGGGGGACGATCGCGTCGGGCCTGGAGCTCCTGGAGCAGACCGTCCGCGATCCCCGGGCCCGCGAAGCGTTGGCCGATCCCGACCTGCTGGCCCCCGGTGGGACCCCCTCGACCGACCCGACGGGACCGTGGTGGCCCCAGCGACACGCCGGCCTGGACGGCTGGACCGCGCCGTTCGTGATGGCGACGACGAACGCCAAGGTCGTGCGCCGGACCCGGTTCCTGCTGGGCGAGCCGTGGGGAGCCGACGTGCGCTACCTGGAGCGTGCCTACGCCCCGACCTGGGCGCGAGCGGCGACGATCGGGATCGGCACCGTGCTCGGCTCCGCAGCGATGGCGATCGGACCGGTGCGCCGCCTCGCGAAGCGTTTCCTGCCGAAGCCCGGCGAGGGCCCGAGCGAAGCGGTGCGCCGGAACGGCTTCTTCCGGACCACCCTCGTCGGCCACGTCGACCGGTCGACCCCGCCGGTGATCGTTCACACCGAAGCCGACCTCGATCCCGGCTACGGCGCGACGGCGCGGATGCTGAGCGAGGTGGGGCTGGGCCTGGCGTCGGGCGCGTTCGACGGGCCGGGCGGCGTGACGACGCCGGCCGCGGTCGGCGGCGCGCCGCTGGTGGAGCGGCTGGCGGAGGTCGGCATCCGAATCCGGGTCGAGTAGCGGCGTTCGTGACCGCTTCGTTCGTGACCGCTTCGTTCGTGACCCCTTCGTTGGTGACAATGGGCACGTTCCGGCCCACGTGACGGCTACCCTCGCTCATGGCCCATGACGTCCCGTTCCCACGACCGGCACCGGTGCGCTCGGCGGAAGCCGAGGCCGGCCCACGATGAGTCGCACGACGGCCAAGGCCGCTCGCCTGACCGAGCTGACCCAGCGGCTCGCGCTCCGTCCCCACGGCGTCGCCGAGCTGGCGACGCGCTACGGCGTCACCCGCCGCACGATCGAGCGCGACCTGGACGACCTTCGGAGCATGGGGCACGCCCTGATCGAGCGGGACCACCGCTACGCCCTGCCCGACCGAGGCTCGGACCTCAACGAGGTCGAGGCGCTGGCCGTGCACAGCGCGACGCGTCTGCTGGTGCACACCGGCATCGGCGAGAAGCACTACCGCGCGGCGCTCGAGAAGCTGGCCCGGCGCCTGCCCGACCCGGCGCGCGGCACGCTGATCGACGCGGTCGCGCGGCTGGCGCCGGGGCCCGACGATCGCATCCTCGATCTGGTCGCTCAGGCGTGGTTCCGGGGCCGCGTGCTGAGGTGCGAGTACCACGGCGCCCGCAGCGGGTCGCGACGCTGGCTGGAGCTCGAGGTGTGGTTCTACGAGCTCAACCGCCGCAACCTGGAGCCGTACGTGCTGGCGTACGACCGGACCCACGCGCGGGAGGTGCGGGTGTACAAGCTGGCTCGGATGCGCCGGGCCCGTCTGCTCCAGGACCGCTACGTCATCCCGGACGGGTTCGACCCGCACGCCCACATGGACGGCTCGTGGGGCATCGTGGTCGGCGATCCGGTCACCGTGCG
>CAZHCI010000188.1:0-5032 GCA_964530905.1 uncultured bacterium | reverse complement strand
CGCCCGAGGTCGGTGCCGAACGCCACGTCCTCGAGCACGCGCTCCAGGATCGTGTGCAGCCGGCGCGCGCCGATGTCCTCGACGTCGCGGTTCACCTGCTCGGCGACCTCGGCGATCGCGACGATGCCGGTCTCGTCCCACACCAGCTCGGTGCCGTCCACGCGCAGCAGGTCGGCGTACTGGCGGGTCAGCGCGTAGCGGGGCTGGGTCAGGATCCGCTGCAGGTCGCCGGCCGTGAGCTCGTCGAGCTCGACGCGGATCGGGAAGCGCCCCTGCATCTCGGGGATCAGATCCGAAGGCTTCGAGACGCTGAACGCGCCCGCGGCGATGAACAGCACGTGGTCGGTCCGGACCGAGCCGTAGCGGGTCTGGACCTGGGTGCCCTCGACGATGGGCAGCAGGTCGCGCTGGACGCCCTCGCCCGAGACGTCCGCGCCGCCGACGCCTTGCTCGCCGGTGATCTTGTCGATCTCGTCCAGGAACACGATGCCGCGGTTCTCGGCCCGGTCGATCGCCTCGCGGTTCACCTCGTCCTCGTCCAGGAGCGAGGAGGCCTCCTGGTCCTGGAGCAGGCGGCGCGCCTCGCGCACGGTCGTCTTGCGGGTCTGCGTGCGCTGCGGCGCGAACCGCGACAGCATGTCCTGCAGGTTGCGGCCCATCTCCTCCATGCCGGGCATGCCCATGCCGATCTGGGGCGGCTCCTCGGCCACCTCGATCTCGACCGTGCGGTCCTCGAGCTGGCCGGCGCGCAGCAGCGCCCGCATCCGCTCGAGCCCCTCCTCGGTGCCGCCGGGCAGCAGCGCCTCGACCAGCTTGCGCTCCGCGGCGACCGCGGCGGCCTCGGCCACCTCGGCCTTCTTCTCCTCCTCGACCAGGACGTACGACGCCTGCGCCAGGTCGCGCACGATGCTGTCCACGTCGCGGCCGACGTAGCCGACCTCGGTGAACTTCGTCGCCTCGACCTTCAGGAACGGCGCCCGGGCCAGCTTCGCGAGGCGGCGCGCGATCTCGGTCTTGCCGACGCCGGTGGGGCCGATCATCAGGATGTTCTTCGGCGTGATCTCCGTCTGCGTTTCGAGCGGAAGGCGGCGCCGACGGACGTGGTTGCGCAGCGCCACGGCGACGCTGCGCTTGGCCTTGTGCTGGCCGATGATGTCGGCGTCGAGCGCATCGACGATCTGGAGCGGGGTGAGCTCGTCGAGGTCGGGAAGCTCGCGGCGGAGGACGGGGGCTCGGGACTCGGTCATTCGGACGCCTCGCTGCTCGGAACGGTGAGGACGGTCGCCTCGCCGCTGGTGTAGATGTCGATGGTGCCCGCGATGCGGATCGCCTCGCGGGCGATGTCGGGCGCGCTCAGGTCGCTGTGCTCCAGGAGCGCGACGGCCGCGGCCAGGGCGTACGCCCCGCCGCTTCCGACCGACGCTGCGGGCACGTCGGGGGCGACGACGTCGCCGGCGCCGGAGAGGGTGAGGATCTGCTCGTGGTCGGCGATGATCAGCATCGCCTCGAGGTTGCGGAGCGCCCGGTCGGTGCGCCACTCCTTGACGGTCTCGACCGCCGCTTTGAGGAGGTTGCCCTTCGAGGAGGAGAGGTAGCCTTCGAACTTCTCCATCAGCGTGAACGCGTCGCTGACCGCGCCCGCGAAGCCGGCGAGGACGCCGCCCTGCTCCAAGGTGCGGACCTTGATCGCGCCGCGCTTGACGATCTGGTCGCCGAGCGTGACCTGGCCGTCGCCGGCGATCGCGCTGACGCCGTCGCGGTGCACCGCGACGATGGTGGTGCCGTGCATGCGTGCCATGGGGCGGAGGGTAGCACGGTGGGGTGAGCGGTCGGTGATCCGAATGATTGACACCACCACGCTCAGGGCGGCGCCTCGCCGACCCGTGCGCCGGCCGGTCCCAGCCCGCGCGGCGGCGGGGACGCCTGCCCCGCTCCGCTGCGGTACCCTCGCAGGCATGCAGGCCCATCCCTACGGCGGAGGCTGGCTCGAGGTGGTCGTCGGGCCGATGTTCAGCGGCAAGTCCGAGGAGCTGATCCGGCGCGTGACCCGCGCCCTGATCGCTCGCCAGGCGGTTCAGGTGTTCAAGCCCGCGATCGACGACCGCTACGACGCCGTCGCGGTCGCCAGCCACGCCGGCCGGACCCTCGAGGCCCAGCCGGTGGACGACAGCGAGGACCTGAGGCGCCACCTCCGCGACGCGACCGAGGTGATCGCGATCGACGAGGCGCAGTTCTTCGACGACCGCCTCCCGGGCCTCGTCCAGGACCTGGCGGACGACGGCAAGCGCATCATCGTGGCGGGCCTCGACCTGGACTTCCGGGCCGAGCCGTTCGGACCGCTGCCGATCCTGCTGGCCCGCGCCGAGCACGTCGAGAAGCTCACGGCGATCTGCCGCTGCGGCCGGGCCGCCACCCGCACGCAACGCCTGATCGGCGGCCATCCCGCGCACTACGACGATCCGGTCATCCTGGTCGGCGCCAAGGAGCGCTACGAGCCGCGCTGCCGGTCGTGCCACCGCGTGCCCCGCGCGGAACGGGTCACGCCGCTGTTCGCGTCGGCCGGCTAGGGGCGGCGCGTGCGCCTCGCCGCGCGCGGTGGGTGCTGACGATAAGCGCACAGCGTGGTCGTCCCGGCGTGCTGTAGCCTGGGCGCGGAGAGAGTCCGACCGTCGCGCACGTTCCTCGACCCGTCAGCGGGGCGGGGGCATCGGTGCGTATCCGTTCTGGAGGAAAGGAAGCCCCCGTGCCCAAGCTCTACCTCGGCGAAGCGCTCGGCCTGCTCGGAAAGACGCTGCCGTTCATCTGGATCCGACTCGGAAGCTACCTGCTGCTCGGTCTCGGCCTGGGGGTGTACTTCGGCGTCATCGGCGGGGTCGCCTGGCTGCTGGGGCAGCTCTGGGCGCCGCTCGGCTTCATCCTGTTCCTGCTCGGCGTCGGCGGGGCGTTCGGGATCGTGCGCTGGGTGACCCGGTACTACTTCTACCTGCTCAAGGCGGCGCACACCGCCGTGATGACCGAGTTCATCGTGCACGGTCGGGGACCCGACGAGGGACAGGTCGCGTACGGCCGCAAGCAGGTGACGGAGCGCTTCAAGGACACCAGCATCATGTTCGCCGTCGATCAGCTGGTCGACGGCGTCGTGAGGCGAATCGTGCGCAGCGTCGTGCGGATCGCGAGCATCCTGCCGATTCCGGGCATCGACTCGCTGGGCAAGCTGCTGGAGCGCGTCGCGCTGGCCTCTTCGACGTACGTCGACGAGTCGATCCTGTCGCGCGCCTACGCCCGGCGGGAGCAGAACGTCTGGGGCGTCGCCCACGACGGCGTCGTGCTCTACGCGCAGGCGTGGAAGCCGATCGTCGCGAACGCCGTGGTGCTCAGCCTGATCGGCTACGTCGAGTTCTTCCTGCTGCTGGTGATCCTCGGTCTGCCCGCCCTGGCCATCGCGGCCGTGCTGCCCGCGGCGGGCCCGCTGCTCGGGGTGATGGTCGTCGTCGGCGCCTGGATGCTGAAGCTCGCCGTCGCCGACGCCTGGTCGCTGGCCGCGACGCTGCTGGCGTACCACCGCACCACCCTCGAGATGGAGCCCGACCCCGAATGGGTGGCCCGCCTGGAGGGGATGAGCGACAAGTTCAAGGAGCTCGGCCGCAAGGCAAAGGAGGCGGTCGAGACCCGGACCGAGCGTGGTGCCGAGCCCGAGCCGGCCGCAGCACCGTCCCGGGCGGCCGGAACCGGCGACCTTCCGAGCGACGCCCGGCCCAGCGCCGCGGGAGCGGCGGCCATGGCGGCGGGGGCCACCGGGGGGGTGGCGGTGACCGGAGACCTGCACGACGACAGCCAGGTCGGCTTTGAGACTGCCGCACCGAGCGAGACCGACGCCGACGCGGCGTCCGACAGCGGCGACGCAGACGAGCCCAAGGTCTGATCATGGGACGCAAGCTCGCGATCGGGTGCGGCACGGTCTTCGTCGTGCTGTTCCTCGCAGGAGCCGGCGTCGCCTGGTGGTTCATCGGGCGGCCCGCCGCCAGCGTGGTCGGCGCCGTCCGCGACGTGCAGCGGATCGAGTCGATCCGCGAAGGCGTCCGCGACACCGGCCGCTACCAGGCGCCGGCCGACGGCGTCCTGAGCGGCGGCCAGGTCGAACGCTACTTGGGCGTGCAGCGCGCCATGCGGGCGCGCCTGAACGACCGAGTCCAGACCCTGCGCCAGCGCTACGAGGAGATCGACCAGCAGAACCGGAACCCGACGCCCACCGAGCTGGCGCAGGCCTGGGCCGACACGACCGGGCTGCTGGTCGAGGCGACAGAGGCGCAGGTCGACGCGCTCAACGCCCAGACCTTCTCGCTGGAGGAGTACCGCTGGGTGCGGCGCCAGGTGCTGCTGGCCGCCGGCTTCGCCGCTCCCGGCTACGACATCACCGACCTCACGGGCGACGGTCCCGGCCCGGGCGAGGCGATCGCGCCGGGCGCGACCGATGTCCCCGAAGCCAACGTCCAGCTGGTCGCGCCGCACGCCGAGGAGCTCGAGCAGACGCTACCGTTCGCCTGGTTCGGTCTCTGATCGGACCGCGACCGCCCGCCGACCCCCCGAACCCCGGCCGAGCCCCGCGTGCGAGCGCGGCGGCCTTCCCTGGAGGACGCATGCCTACAGTTCGCTTCCGTCTCCGCTCATTCGCCACGCTCGTGGCGCTTCTCGTCGGCCTCGGCCTCGGCGCCGCCGTCGCCCAGGAAACGACCGTGATCGGCACGATCGACGCCAGCCTGAACGGGCAGGCCGCCACCTGGTACTTGCTCGAGTTCGCGACCGACGAGGGACCCCAGGCCACCGCCAGCTGGTCGTCGATCATGGGCGTGGTGTTGAGCGTGTCGCTGCAGGCGCACCCCGAGCGGCGCTACGCGATCGAGGACACGCTGTCGCTCGAGCTCACCTTCTTCACGCCGCCGTCCGACTGCCCGTGCAGCTACGGATCGGACGCGATCTCGGTGATGTACTGGCCCGAGAGCACGATGCTCGAGAACGTGCACAGCAGCGACGC
>CAZHCI010000187.1:2934-5057 GCA_964530905.1 uncultured bacterium | reverse complement strand
GGCGCCGGCTCGGCTCGGGGTGCACGTCGAGAGCGTGAGACCGCGGTCCGACGGTCCCCTCGAGGTCGCTACCCGGCAGGGCACGGACATTGCCGACAACGTGGTCGTGGGCATAGGCGCAGATCAGCGTCCGAAGATCCCCACAATGGCCTTGCGACTCGCACCCGCGATTCTCCAGCTGCACGCCAGTGCCTATCGTCATCCCCACGCGTTACCCGATGGTTCGGTCCTTGTGGTGGGCGGCGGCCACTCGGGTGCCCAGATCGCAGATGAGCCTCGGGAGGCCGGCCGTGGCGTGTACCTGTCGGTAGGCAGGTGCAAGGGAGTCCCGAGGCGGGAAGGAGGGGATCGCGCGGTGGATCTCGACGCCACGCCCGGCGATCCTCGAGCGTAGAGTGATGCAGTGACCGCAGGTCCCGGGCCCGGGGTTCCATGCGTCGGGAGGTTTCGATGAGCAGTCAGGGCCAGGCGTCGGTGCTGTCGTACGTCGCCGTGACGTTCGCGTGGACGTGGTCGTTCTGGTGGAGCGCCGCAGCGTTCAGCCAGCTTCCCGGGCCGCTTCTCTTCATGACGGGTGGGCTTGGACCGCTCGTGGGGGCGGCGTGGCTGGTCAGCCGTCGCGACCGAGCGTACCGGCGTGCGTTCGTTCGTCGGGTCGTCGATCCGCGTGGCATTCCGATCCCTTCTTGGCTCGCCCTCGCCGGCATGGCTGCGGGACCCGCCGTGCTCGGTGCGGCCGTGGCCGCCGTGGCCGGAGCGACGGCGACGGTTCCGACCTACACGATCGGGGCCGTGGCCGGCGTACTCGTGTTCGCCGTGGCTGCCGGACTGGCCGAGGAGCCTGGCTGGCGGGGCGCAGCGTCGGACGTCTGGCAGGCCACGACCCGTCCTGTATACGCGGCGCTCGGGATCGGCGCCGTCTGGGCCGTCTGGCACCTGCCTCTGTACTTCATCGAGGGTTCGTACCAACACGGACTCGGATTCGGTTCGCTGCGGTTCTGGCTGACCAACCTCGTGCTCATGGAGCTGGCCGTGCTCTACGTCTGGCTGGCCAACGGCGCCGGGGGCAGCATTCTGATCGTCGTCCTCGCCCACGCGGGCTTCAACGCCACGGGGGAGCTCGTGCCACGCACCACCTTGGGCGACGTGGTCGCCTTCGTCGTTCTCACGGTCGCGACCGTGAGCGTGATCGCCCTCACGCGCGGCGGGTTGTCGTTCGCTGGCGCACGTCCGCCGACGCACCGATCAGGCTGATCCGATCGCCCTCTTCGGATGGCCGACGCCTCCCCAGGAGAAGAGCGTCCGTAGCGACGGGCAGATCGTGGCGATGCTCCGTAGCTGGCGGCCGGACCACGACGGTCCGCGTCGGCCGCCCGCCCGGAGAGCCTGCGGGTACGCATGCAGCGTGTCCTCGTCGTGCGGGTCGCGCGCGACCACGCGGCTCGTATCAGCTGGCTCCGGCGTCGTGCCGCTCTTGCCGTGCGAGGTCGTGCAGCAGCGCGCTCGGGTTGTCGACGGACAGCACGTGTTCGCAAGCGATTCCAGGCAGCCTAGACGTGCCGAGCAGGGGGTGACGCCGAGCCGATCGGTCCCAGTCAGTCCGTGGGCTCGTTCCCCGGCTTCCACTTGATGCCGCAGCCCATGCTGGGCTTCTGGTCCGTCGGGACCGGCTGGCCGCTCAAGGTGGCGTCGATCGCCGCACGGAGATCGGCTCCCGTCACGGGCTCGTCGTTGCGCGGCCGGCTGTCGTCGAGCTGACCGCGGTAGACGAGTTTCCGCTCGGCGTCGAACACGAAGAAGTCCGGGGTGCAGGCGGCCGTGTAGGCCCTGGCCACGTCCTGCGTCTCGTCGTACAGGTACGGAAAGCGGAACCCGAGGCGCCGGGCCTGCTCGGCCAGCTTGTCCGGCGCGTCGTCCGGGTACCGGTCGGCATCGTTGGCGCCGATGGCGACGATCGCCAGCCCACGGTCCACGTAGTCGCGTCCGATCTTCGCCAGCTCCTGCTCGACGTGCTTGACGTAGGGGCAGTGGGTGCACAGGAACATCACGAGCAGACCGTCGGCGCCTTCGAGGTCGTCGAGACGCACGGTCTCACCCGTCCGGACGTCGGGAAGCGCGAACGA
>CAZHCI010000187.1:0-2834 GCA_964530905.1 uncultured bacterium | reverse complement strand
CGAGGTCGTCGAGACGCACGGTCTCACCCGTCCGGACGTCGGGAAGCGCGAACGACGGGGCGCGGGTACCGAGCTCGAGCATGGTGGACGCGACGGCCATGGACATCTCCAGTTCACGAGGGCGGGCACACGGACGCGTGCGACCGTTGGGGGCGGGCTCGAGCCCAGGGTACGGCATCGACGCCGCCATCGCCGCGTGCCTCAGCCCACCCGGTCGGCCTCGAGCGTGATCTCGGTGCCGGTCAGCGCCTTCGCTACGGGGCAGTCGGTCTTGGCGGCTTGGGCGTGACGTTCGAACGAGGCGCTGTCCAGCCCGGGCACCTTGGCGGGCACCGTGAGCTTGCTGGACGTGATGGCCGGCTTGCCGTCCACCTGCTCGACCGTGACGTCGGCGTCGGTGTCGATCGACGCCGGATCGAACCCGTCCTTCTCGAGCAGAAGAGCGAGGGACTGCGCGAAGCAACCGGCGTGCGCCGCTCCGATCAACTCCTCTGGATTCGTGCCGGCTGCGTCCTCGAAGCGTGACGCGAACGAATCCGGTCCTTCGAACGCCCCGCTGCCGAGCTCCACGGTGCCGTTTCCGTCGTGCAGGGTGCCATGCCCGTGGGCGTGCGACGTGCGCGTCGGCATGGTCGTCGCGTCCTAGAGGCCTGAGAGCTGGTAGTTCTTCGCGATGAACGACTCCCATTCGGCGGGAACGTCTTCTTCGACGAAGATGGCGTCCACCGGACACGCAGGAATGCATGCACCGCAGTCGATGCACTCCTCGGGGTGGATGTAGAACTGGTCGTCCGCTTCGTAGATGCACTCCACGGGACAGACGTCGACGCAGGCTGAGTCCTTCGTTCCGATGCACGGTTCGGCGATGATGTGTGGCACCGTTTCCCTCCTTCGCTCGCAACGATCGCACAGAAGGGGTCCGGCCGGCCATGACCTGGGTCGAAGCGGCCCTGGACGGCGAGCCCGCTGGCGCCGTCCTGGCCTGCCCACATCGTGTTCGAGAGGCTCTTCCAAGGAACGAGCCGGATCGACCTCGTCGTCGACCCGGCGCTCGCGAACCCCGCCGTGCCCGCATGGCTCCTGGGCGCCGTCGCGTTGGCCACCAGCGCCAGTGCCCGTCTCGGGCATGAGCCCTTCGGAATCGGAGACGTCGACGCTCCTCTGCACCATCAGCGGCATGGACGCTCCAGGTGTCGGCACCGGCTTCTTCGCAGGGCAGGGCCTGACGGCCCTCGCCCAGAAGCAGCTCACGCGGCTACGGCTCACGACCAGGGGGGTTCGTCCTTCAGCACATCCTCTTTCCGAAGAACCTGTGCCTGCTCGGCGACGTCGTGCTCCCAGCCGACCTCGCCTGGCTGGAGCCCGGAGACGCGCTGACGGAACGGGCGCCGACGCTCATGAAGCGCACGGGCGTGTCCGCAGGCACGGATCTCGAACAGCGACCGATCGGCGTGACGGCGTGGGGCATCGAGCAGGACCAGGGCGTGGGTCGCCCCTCCACGCCGCGGCGTGACGAGGCCATCCTAGGAACTCGTCCGCCGGCTCGTGGAAGCGTTCAGACGATCTTCAGTCGATCGCCGCCCCGTCCACCAGCGTGCCGAACGGCTCGTCGGCGGCGTTCAGGAGTCGAACCTCGCCCGGGAGGTCGGTCAGCGAGTTGCGCGACGAGAGGACCGTGACCTGGAGCAGCAGTGTCGCGGTCTCGCCCGACGCGAGAGGGTCCGACAACGCGTGGAGCTGCGTGAAGCCCGCGCCGCCGCCCCATTCGACCATCACCTCCTCGCCGTCTGCGTCGAGCATGCGATCTGGAAAGCTGAATCCCTCGCCGGAGTTGCCGAACAGGGTCGCGCCCTCCACCGGCGGGAACGCCACCCAGAGTGCGCCCGGCTCCACCGCGGCGTCGCTGCCGTTGTGGAGATTCACGCGTAGGACCGCGACGTCGCCCGACGCGAAGCCGTCGGCCGTCAGGGGATCGCCGTCGAGGGACTCGAACGCGACGGCGTACTGGACGTCCTGGGCGAGGGCCGGGGCGGCCGCGAGGAAGGCGAGAAGGATCAGGGACTGAACGCGTAGACGCATCTGGTAGCTCCGTTCGTGAGGACCGAGACAAGGGGAGACGGACGGCGGGATGCGAGACGATGGCGCCACGAGCGAGGAGTGGTGTCAGCGCTCGGCGAACGCCTCCCCGTCGCATCTGCCCGAGTAGAGCACCGCGACCGTGATGCGGTCGTTACGGCTGAACGCGAGCGAGGAGGCGATCCGCCTCCGCCATCGAGCTCGCTTCGCTTCGAGCGCCCAGCCGGCCCGTCGCAGGCTGAACCGTGGTCGCCCGCGTCGTGCCGCCAAGCAGTCAGCGCGTCGTCGCGTGCCCGGCGCGAGACCGTCGTGCGCGAGTCCACCGTCGGCGCGATCGTGCACGACAACGTGATGCGCGGCTCCGCATGCGCCGCGATCGCGATCGGGGTCACGCCCGACGACGAGCCCGCGCCGCCCGTCGAGCGGTGGCGGGTCGCAGGGAACGACCTGTCGGGCCTGACGGTCAGCGACGCGATGGTGGTGCTGGGCTCGGGCAGCCGGGACACGACGGTCGTGTGCACGGTCGCCGCCGCCGTCCGCGACGAAGGGGTCCGGTAACCGGGTCGACTGCGACCTGGAGCGCACGCTATCGCTAGCAGCCCCGCACGGCAGCCCCGCACGGACGCGCCCCGATGCGGGGCTGCGGGCGTACGGCGTCACTCGAGGTCGGACGCCGCCGCGCGAAATGACCTATCGTCGTCGGCATGCCCCTCTCGGACCCCGCTCTCCGCGTCCTGGGCTCGTTGCTCGAAAAGGAG
>CAZHCI010000186.1:0-5063 GCA_964530905.1 uncultured bacterium | reverse complement strand
GGAACTCCTCCTTCGTCAGCCAACGCTGGACGTCGACCACTTCCTCCTGGATGAGCGGAATCATCGACGGACCGCCGCCGAACCCGAACAGACCGACTTTGGCGAACGACCACAACAGCTTGAGGGTCTCCATGGCGTGGCGAGTCTACCCGTGCCGCAGCTCCGGTCAGCGCCGGACGCGGCTGAACAGGCGGACCCCCTCCTCCCCGTACGAGGCGCGCAGGAGCTCGGTCTGTTCGTCCATGACGCCTTTCAAGCGCCGAAGCTCGGCGACGGGGTCGGGGTGATCGTCGACACGGAGGTTGTGGTGCAGGCGTGGCTCGGGCGACGCCGCGAGCAGGGCGGCGGACTGCTTGCCGCGCTTGTCGCCGCCCGCCGCCTGACCGGCTTCCAGCACGCGCAGAAGGCGCTCGCCGATGTCGAGCTCGGCGCCGTCGGCCGCCGCCTCGAGCATGGCCGCGAGCACCTCGGGGCCGGCGAGCATGTTGCCCGCGACGCTGACGCCGGGGCCGGCGAGGTGCCCGGAGAACGGCACGCAGCGCTCGCCGGTGACGGCGTGCGCGCCGGCCGCGTCGACGCCGTGCAGCTGGCGGAGCGCCCGGTCCGGATCGCCGGCCAGGAGCTCGTCGATCGCCTGGGCGACCGGCTCGCCGCGGCCCAGGCGCGCCAGCGCTCGCGCGCCGAGGGTGGTGTCCACCCGCGCCTGCGTCGCCACGGCGCCCCGCTCGGACACGTACGGAACCAGCGCGCCGACGTTGGGACGCGCGGTCGCGACAGCGACCCCGTACCCCCCGCAGGCGCCCCGGAGGCAGACGGAGAAGGTGGCGAGGTCCGCGGCGGTGGGCTCGCGCAGCGGCGGGAGCCGTGCAGCGCGGCGGTCTGCGCCGGCGCTCACGTGACGTCCCTCGGGTCGAACGCGTCGCGCAGCCCGTCGCCGAACAGGTTGAACGCCAGCACCGTGAGGAAGATCGACACGCCCGGCCAGACCGCCATCCAGGGCGCCTGCACCAGGAAGTTCTTGGCGGTGTTCAGCATCCCTCCCCAGCTGGGGATGGGCGGCTGCACGCCGAGGCCCAGGAACGACAGCGACGACTCGGCGATGATCGCCTGCGCGATCGTGACGGTGGCTTGGACCAGGATCGGCGCGAACGCGTTGGGGAGGACGTGGAACGACAGGATCCGGGCGTCGCCGGCACCGAGGGCGCGGGCGGCCTGCACGTACTCGGAGCCCTTCACGGCCAGCACCTGCCCGCGCGTGAGGCGCACGAAGGTGGGCGTCACGGCGATCCCGATCGCGATCATGGCGTTCTGGAGGCTGGGGCCCAGCGCGGCGGCCAGCGCGACGGCGAGGATCAGGAACGGAAACGACAGGAGCGCGTCGGTGACGCGCATGATCGCCTCGTCGATCCAGCCGCCGTAGAACCCGGCCAGCAGACCGAGCGGAACGCCGGCCAGCATCGCGATGGCGACGGAGATCACGCCGGCGATCAGGCTGGCGCGCGCCCCGAACACGACGCGGGAGAGCAGGTCGCGGCCGATCTCGTCGGTGCCCAGCAGGTACGCCTCGCTGGGCGGCTGCCGGACGGCGAGGAAGTCGGGCGCTGCAGGGTCGTACGGAGCGATCCAGGGAGCGAACACGGCCAAGGCCACGAACAGGAGCACGATCACGCCGCCGATCACGGCCAGCGGTCGGGCCAGCAGTCGCTTCACGGGACGCGAGCGAAGCACGGCGCGGATCGGCCCCGGCCCCCGCCGCGGCGTCGTCGCGGCGCGGGTCACGCCCGGCTCCCGGAGATGCGCGGGTCGAGGACGGCGTAGAGCACGTCGACGACGAGGTTGATCGCGATGTAGGCGGTGGCGGTGAACAGCACGACGCCTTGCACGACGGCGTAGTCGCGGTTGAACACGGCGTCCACGACCAGCTTTCCGAACCCAGGGATCGTGAACACCTGCTCGGTGAGGACGGCGCCCGAGAGCAGCGTGCCCAGCTGCAGGCCCAGGATGGTGACGACCGGGATGAGCGCGTTGCGCATCGCGTGGCGGATCAGCACCGTGATGGCGGAGGTGCCTTTCGCCTTCGCGGTGCGGACGTAGTCTTGGCCCAGCACCTCGAGCATGGCCGAGCGCATCTGACGCATCAGCACCGCCGCGAGACCGGTCCCGAGGACGAACGCGGGCATCACCATGCGGCGCAGGTTCTCGACGGGATCGTCGAACAGCGAGACGTAGCCGGACGCGGGCAGCCAGCCGAGGTTGACGGACACGAGCAGGATCAGCATGATCCCGAGCCAGAAGTTCGGAATCGACAGCCCGGACAGCGCCAGGATCGTGCCGGTGACGTCCAAGGCGCTGTTCTTGCGGGCGGCCGCGACGACGCCGGCGGGCAGCGCGATCGCGACGGCGACGAGGATCGAAAGAAGCGACAGCTCGACGGTGACGGGCAGCTTGGAGAAGATCAGCGAAGAGACCGGCTCGCCGGTGCGCATCGACGACCCGAGGTCACCGCGTGCGAGCTGGCCGAGCCATGCGAGATACTGGATAGGAACGGGCTCGTCGAGCCGGTACTTGGCCCGAATGAAGGCGATCACCTCGGGGTCCTGCTGCTCGCCGGCGAGGATGGCCGCCGGATCGCCGGGCAGGGCCCGCTGAATGCCGAACACCATCACCGTGACGATCAGCAACGTCGGGATCGCGGTGAGGACGCGCTGCAGGATGAAGGGGAGCACATCTCTCCTCGGACGGGGAGGGGCGGGCCGCGGCCCGCCCCTCCCCGTGCGGTGCGGCGTCTTACTGGAGCGTCACGCCCTGGAAGCGGATGATGCCGTCGGGATAGGCCTCGAAGCCGGCCAGGTCGGTGGTGTGCGGGAAGAACAGCTGCTGGTGGTAGAGGTAGATGATGTGGCGGTTGGGCAGGTAGCGCAGCGCCGCGTCGCGGTACAGCTCGTAGCGGGCCTCGAAGCCGGTCGCGCCGCGCGCCTCGTTCAGCAGGCGGGTGGTCTCCTCGTCGCAGTACCCGGTCTCGTTCAGGTTGCCGGTGCAGGTCTGGTACTGGTGGATGTTTCCGTCGGGGTCCAGCCGACCGGACCAGCCGACCTGGAACGTGTCGTACGCGCCCTGCTCCTGCAGGTCCAGCGCGGTCGCGAACTCGGTGGAGCGCACGCTGACGTCGAAGCCGACCTGGGCGCCGAGCGCTTGGACGACCTCGCCAAGGCGGACGGACTGCGGGTTGTTGGCGACCATCAGCTCGAACGCGACGCGGTCGTAGCCGGCCTCGTCCAGCAGGGCGCGCGCCCGCTCGGGGTCGTACTCGGTCATGGGGTACTCGCCTACGTACCAGGGGCTGCTGGGCGGAACCGGCTGGTTGCCGACGATGAACTCGCCGCCGAACACGACGTCGTTGATCACGTTGCGGTCGATCGCCAGCTCGAGCGCCTCGCGGACGCGCGGATCGGCGGAGAGCGGGTGGTCGCGCGGCTCCGGGTTCGAGATGTTCACGGTGATGCCCTGGTAGCCCAGGCTGGCGGCGCTGGGGAGGGCCAGGCCGTCGTCGGAGCGGATGATGCCCAGGTCGGTGGGGGCGGCGCGCTCGATGATCTCGAGATCGCCGGCCTGCAGGTTGGCCAGACGGACGCTGCTGTCGGGGATGGGCAGGAAGGTCACGCTGTCGATCGCGACGGCGTCCGCGTCCCAGTAGTCGGCGAAGCGCTCGAGCACGATCCGGTCCTGCGAGATGCGCTCGGCGAAACGGAACGGGCCGGCGCAGACGGGCGAGCGGCCGAAGTCCTCGCCGAGCTCCTCGGCGGCGGTCGGCGAGACCATCATGCCCGAGCGGTCGGCGAGCAGCGCGATCAGCGGAGCGAACGGCTGGGTCAGGTTCAGGCGCACGGTGTCCTCGTCGACGATGTCGACCGACTGGAGCTGGGCGAGCTCGCTGGCGCGGTTGGAGCCGGGCAACGTCTTGGAGCGGTCGAGGTTGTACTTCAGCGCCTCGGCGTCGAACGGCGTCCCGTCGTGGAACACCACGCCAGGACGGACGTCGATCGTGACCGACAGGCCGTCGTCGGCGACCTCGTAGCCGGCGGCCAGCTGCGGGAAGATCTCCAGGTCGGGCGTGATCTCGAACAGCTTGTCGCACATGCTGGCGAACACGATCCGGCCGACGTAGGTGCGGCCGAGGTCGGGGTCGAGGACGTCGGGATCCTCCGCGAGGCCGACGCGGACGTCGTTCTGCGCGAAGGCGCCGCCGAGCAGGAGAAGCAGGAACACCATCGGGACGAGACGCTTCATGGAACCTCCCTCACGGACCGCGGAGGCGCGGCCCGGCCAACGCGAGGGGACCGGATCGTGCGGCTCCGGAGATCCGCGCCCCGCCACGGCTTGCGCAGAGACTACGGCGTGCCGTTGCGCATTGTCAACATCTAGGCCCGGTCTTGTTGCGCATTGCGCAGCCGTGATACGGTCGGTCAACATCCATGCGCGGCGTCGACCCGGCGCCGCGACACTCGACGACTCGGAGGCGGGCTGTCTTGGACCTCGATCGGCTCGATCAACGCATCATCATGGCGCTCGAAGACGACGGGCGACGTCCCTATCGCGAGATCGCTCGCGACCTCGGCGTGGCCGAGGCGACCGTGCGATCGCGCGTGCAACGCCTGGTGCAGTCGGGCTGGATCCGCATCACCGCCGTCGGCGATCCCCTCAAGCTGGGCGTGCCCGTCACGGCGATCACGCTGATCCGTACCCGGGCGGGCCGCTCGCAAGAGGCGGCCGAGGCGCTCACGGCGCTTCCCAACGTCCGCTTCGTCGGCAGCAGCTTCGGCTCGGCGGACCTCATCATCCAAACGCTGCATCCGAGCATCGACGCCCTCCACGAGTTCGTGTCCGAGCGGCTCCCGAACGAGGTTCCAGGCATCGAGACGACCGAGACGTTCCAGCTGGCGCGCGTGCACAAGAGCAGCTGGGACTGGCGGGCGTGGTTCGAGCAGCGCGAAGCGGGGAACGGGTCCGCCGGCGGCGCCAGCGACGCCTAGCTTCCGCGGACCGTCACCGCTCGCACCAGCGGT
>CAZHCI010000185.1:0-5125 GCA_964530905.1 uncultured bacterium | reverse complement strand
CGAGATCGGCGCTCGAACGGTAGCGTGGTCCGGTGACCGCGTCCGATGGGCCGAGCCTCCTCGCCTCCACGCACTTCGCGGAGCCCTCGGCGCTGTTTGCAGGGCTGGCCGCGGTCGTGCTGGTGGGGCTGTCGAAGGGCGGGCTGGGGGGCGCGTTCGCGCTGCTCGGCGTGCCGGTGCTGGCGCTGGTGATGCCGCCGGTGCAGGCAGCCGCGGTGCTGCTTCCGCTGTTGTTGGCGATGGACGCGGTCGGCCTGTGGACGTGGCGCGGCCGGTTCGATCGCGCCACGCTGGTCGCGATGCTGCCGGCGGCGGTCGTGGGCATCGCCGTGGGCGGGCTCACCGCCGCGATCACGTCGGAGGCGGCCGTGCGGCTGATCGTCGGGGTGGTGGCCCTGGCGTTCGCGCTTCGCTCGCTCCGTCCCGCGCGCGTGGCCGCGACCGCGCGCGCACCGTCACGATGGTCGGCATGGTTCTGGGGCGCCGTCGCCGGGTTCACCTCGTTCGTCGCGCACGCGGGCGGACCGCCCTTCCAAGTCCACGCGCTCCCGCTGCGTCTGGACCCGAAGGTCTTCACCGGGACGAGCGTCGTCTTCTTCGCGGTCGTCAACGTCGTGAAGGTGGTGCCGTACGCCGCCCTCGGGCAGTTCGACGCGCGCACGCTGCTCTCTGCGCTCGTGCTGGTGCTCCCGGCCGCCGGGGCGGTGCTCGCCGGGGCGGCGGTGGTGCGCCGCATGCGGCCGGCGGTGTTCTACCCGTTCATGATCGCGATGGTGGGGCTGGTGGGGGTGCGGCTGGTCGTGGACGGGGTGCGGGGGTTGCTCTAGCGGTGGATCACGCGGCACGCGCGCCCTGAGGGGAGCGCCGATCACGTGCCCCGGGCGACGGGTCGACCGCTGCATCATGGAGCGTGAGAAGGAGCGTGATGAAGATGATCGTCCGCGTTTCCACGCGACTGCCTTGTACGGAAGGCGAGCTGTGGCGGAAGCTTCTGCAGCCCGCGTCGTTGCGGTTCGTGGCGGCGCCGATCCTGCGCTTCGTGCCGATTGGCGACGCGGATCTCGACGGCGCGTGGGAGGAGGACGTCCCATACGATCTCGAGCTGTTCTTCCTGAGGCTCGTGCCGTTGGGACGGCACACGATTCGGCTCGTGCGGATCGACGACGAGGCGAACACCATCGTGAGTCGCGAGAGCGGGGCGCTCGCGCGGACGTGGAACCACACCATCTCGTTCCACGAGGTGGCGCCCGGCGTGGTGCGCTACACCGACGAGATCGAGATCGGCGCAGGTTGGCTCACGCCGGCCGTCTGGCTGTTCGCCCACCTCTTCTACCGCCATCGTCAGCGTCGTTGGAAGGTGTTGCTGCGGGGGACCGGTCGAGGAATCCGGGCCTGAGGGTCGCGAGGGGGCACGTTCGGCGGGCACGTCGTCGCCGAAGCACCGAGTCGCCAGCTCTACCTCGTGGTCGGCCGCTCGCATCGCGGCGTCGCTCGAGGCGTTCGCGATCAGCAGGTTCCGGCGTGCGTGCCCCAGCCCCACGGTGTCGTGGGAGTGGAGCACGAAACGTGGCGCACGATCAGCTCCCGTCGCCGCTGGGGCCCGTCCCATGAACGGATCCCCACCGGGACGTGGAGGCTAGCCGCGGGGCGTACGCCCTGGGTAAGCGACTCACCGCCCGGCGATGAAGCCCGCTTCACGGTGTTCGAATGGAGGCCCGCACGACCCCTGGTAGCCTCCGACGATCGAGGAGGTGTCCCCCATGAAGAGACTCGGGTGCCGTTCCGTCCTGGTACTGACGCTCCTGCTGCTCGGTTCGGTCGCAGTGGCACAGCGCGTGGTCGTGAGCCCACGGTCGATCGTCGTGAACCCGCTTCCCGCCTTCGACGTCGACGTCTGGGTCGATCGTGATTCGTCGGGCGGCGTCGAGCCCGTGTACGCCGTGGGCGAGTCGATCGAGATCGGCGTCCGCACGACCGAGGACGCGTACGTGTACCTGTTCAGCGTCAGCGCCTCGGCGAAGATCGTTCAGATCCTCCCCAACCGCTACGACCGCGTAGGGCTCGACAACTTCGTACCTGCCGGGACGACGCGTCTTTTCCCCCCGTCGGACGCTGACTACGACTTCGTCGTCGAGGCGCCCTCGGGCCTCGCCAAGGTGATCGCCGTGGCGTCACGCCGCGAGCTCGACACGCGCACGCTGGCGTCCTTCGAGAGCGAGCGTGCGCGCGTGGCGTCGTCCCGCCTGGACGAGGAGAGCTTCGCGGAGGCGCTCGCGAGCGTCGTGCGGTCGCTCCCGCAGACGTCGTGGGTCACGTCGACGGCTCTCTACCATGTGGGCCAGCGACCGGCGCAGGGGGCGTACGGCACGATCGTCGTCACCTCCCGCCCGCCGCGTGCCGAGGTGTTCGTCGACGGCGCCTTCGCGGGGTTCACGCCGCTGCGCTACGGCGCGCCCGTGGGACGGTACGACGTGGAGGTGCGCTCGCCGCGGCACCGTAGCGCGCGGGAGACGGTTCGCGTGCGGCCGGATCGCGTCGTCGAGGTCGATCTGTCGCTTCCGGCCGAAGTTCGTCCGCCGACGGCCGCGGAGTCGATCAACGCGTTCCTCGGCCTGCTCCCGTATCCCGGATCGGAGGTGACGCAGCACGAGAGCAGCGACCGTGACTCGGAGACGCGATTCACGGTCACCGCACGCCTCCGTGACGTCTACGAGCACCTCCATGACCAGCTGACCCGCGACGGCTGGCGGCGAACCGCTCTCGAGATGGACGACGAGGAGGTCGAGGCGGAGTACCGCCGCAACGGCGCCTCCTTCGAGCTGGAGCTCGAACGCGACGACCGCGATCGCTTCGAGCTCGAGATCGACGTCGACTGACGCTCGTCGGAGGATTCCGGAAGGCGTGGCCAGCCGCGGCCGACGCTTCCTCGGCGTGAGCGCCTCGCTGAGCGTCCATTTGGAGCGCAGCAGTCGGGGAGGAGCGGTGTCGCTACCTCGACGCGCATGCCGAGCACTCGCCGCCTCCCGTCCTCGTCGAGCCCCGCTCGCCCGGTTGGAGACGGCGAAGGAGCCGAGCGTGCGAGGTGTCGCGTTGGCCGAGCGCGGGGTGAGCGACCGCTCGAAGGGACGGCTCGCTTCCGGCCAGAAGCGCCGACCGACATCGGTACCGGCCGAATCGCCGTCGTCGCGTACGCTTCGGGTGAGCCATCCGTCCAGCCGGACCGAACACCCGACCGAGAGGCACGCGACCGATGAGCAAGCTGCCATCCACCCCACGCCAGGTCGGCCTCGCCCTCAGTGGCGGCGGGGCTCGTTGCTTCGCGCATATCGGGGCGCTCGCAGCGCTGGAGGAGGAGGGGGTGCGCCCCTGCGCGATCGCGGCGAACTCGTCCGCGGCGGTCGTGGCGGCGTTCTACGCCGCCGGCAACGACGCGCGCGCCGTGGAGGCCATCGTCCGCGCCATCGACTTCGCGGACTTCGTCGACCCGGGCGGCGCCGGCGGGCTGATCGAGCACGACGTGATCGAGCGAGCGCTCGAGCGCGACGCGCCGGCGACGTTCGAGGAGCTCGCCGTGCCGTTCGCGGTCAACGCCGTGGACATCGAGCGCGGCGAGCTGCTGACCTATTCCAGCGGCCCGCTGCGGCACCCGGTCTGCGCCAGCAACGCCTTCCCCGGGCTGTTCACGCCGGTTCGGTTCGAAGGCAGGCACCTGCTCGACGGCGGCATCCTCAACAACTTCCCGATCGACGTGGCGCGCGCCATGACGCACCGACCGGTCGTCGCCATCGACGTTCAGCCTCCCCACACCGGGCCGCTGGGCCTGGATCCCGAGGAG
Source organism: uncultured bacterium (assembly GCA_964530905.1). GTDB lineage: Bacteria > Deinococcota > Deinococci > Deinococcales > Trueperaceae > SLSQ01. Next base: position 1,290 of record CAZHCI010000185.1, on the reverse strand, counting down.
CCCGACACGATGGTGAAGAGGGTCGCTTCGGTGTTCCAGCAGGGCGGTCCGAACGTCGTCGACATGCTCATGCGCGCGTACGCGATCACGCAGGCGCGCCTGCTCGACATCCTGATCGCCGCGCACCCGCCCGACGTCTTGCTCGAGCCGTCCCTCCCGGACGACCTCGAGCTGCAGAGCTTCGACCGGCTCGACGACGCGATCGCGAGCGGGTACGCCTGCGTGAAGGAGGCGGCCGCCGCCGGTCGCTTCGAGGCGATCCGTTCCGGCGATGCCGGCTGAGGCCGCGTCTGGGGCCGAGGCCCGGTCCACCCCGACCGTCGCGAGCCGTCACACCGTCGTGCAGGGCGTGCGGTGCCGTCACCTCGAGGCGGGCGACGGACCGCCGTTGGTCTTGCTGCACGGCACGGCGTTCGACTCGGCCGCCCTCAGCTACGGGCCGACCGTGCCCGCGCTCGCGCGTCGCCACCGGGTCTTGGCGCTCGACTGGCCGGGCTACGGCGAGAGCGAGGTTCCGCGTTCGACCTTGTCCATGGACGACCACCTCGACCTGCTCGACGCCTTCCTGAGCGAACACGCGGTGGATCGGGCGCACGTCGCCGGGTTCTCGATGGGGGGCGCCGTGGCGCTCGGCTACGCCTTGCGGCACCCGCAGCGGGTCGCGTCGCTCACCATGGTCGGCGCCTACGGCCTCGACGCGCGCATGCCGGTGCCGCTCGTCCCGTACCTGGCCATGCGCGTGCCGCTGCTGCGTCGCGGCGTCGTCTGGGGGCTACGGCGAAGCAAGCTGCTGACGCGGCTGGTGCTGAGCCGCTTGGTGTTCTCGGACCGGCGCCTCGTGACGGACGCGTTGGTCGAAGAGGTGCACCGCCAAGTCGCCACGCCCGAGGCCGAGCGGAGCTTCGTCGCGTGGCTGCGCGGGGAGCTGCGCCCGTTCCGCCTCGCGACGTCCTACGCGGAGCGGCTCGGTGACGTGGGCGTCCCCACGCTCCTGCTGCACGGGCGCCGGGACAGGGTGGTGTCGTGGCGCAAGGCGAGGGACGCCCACGCGCGCTTGCCTCGCTCGCGGCTCGTCGTCGTGCCGCGCTGCGGGCACTGGGTCCCGCGCGAGGCGCCCGACGCGTTCGTGGAGGGGGTCCTCGGATTCGCCGCGAGGCAGGCCTGAGGCGGCCCCGACGCGCGCCTCGAGCTACGCCAAGGGCATGACGACCCTCGTCAGCAACGCGTCCGGCTGGACCTCCGCCGGGTCGTTCAGGTAGTACTCGTACGCCGGACCTGCCGGGACGTAGC
>CAZHCI010000184.1:3793-5170 GCA_964530905.1 uncultured bacterium | reverse complement strand
GCAGGGTCCCCGCGGACCGGCCGGCGTGTGCGACCGACCTACAGCCGGTCTGGGAACAACTCGATGTCGGACTCGGCCACCAGCTCGGCGACCTCCACCTGCACGTGCTCGTTCACGAGGAGCGCCGAGATCTGCTCGCGCACCTGCTCGAGGGGCTGGGGTCCGTCCGGCCCCTCCACCTGGTCGAGATTCGCCTCGTACCAGGCCTCGATCGCGGCGTCATCGACCTCGGCGCCGGCGCGGATCTCCTCGACGGCGCGCTGCGCGTTCAGCGACCGGCGTACGCCGGACGCGAACTCCGACGTCGATGCGAAGCCGAGCTCCGCGATGAACTCGTCGAGCTGGTCGCCGTACTCGGCGCGGGCCTCTTCGATCACGGCGTCGACCTCGTCGTCCGCGGCGGCGACCCCGAGTTCCTCGGCGTGCTCGCTCAGGACGAGTTCCTGGCCGACCTGCTCGAGGAAGGCGGGCCGCTGGGCTTCGAAGCCGGCGAGCACCTCGTCGTCCGGCTCCACGCCCTGCTGCGCGAGCATCGAACGGACGGCCGCTTCGAACCGAAGGTCGAACGCCTCGAGCGTCACCGCGGTGTCACCGAGTTCCGCGACCACGACCTCGGCAGGATCGGCGTCGCCCTGGGCGAACGCGCCGCCCGTCGCGGCCGCCAGCGCGACGACCGCAACGAGCCGTCCAAGGCGTCGGAGGGGCGTCGTGCGACCGCCTCGCACGGGTCGCGTCGGGGCGCGGTGGCTGGTGCGGTCGGCTGGGGTGGGGAGCGTGTTCGGCTGCATGGTGCCTCCTTGGCCGCCGCTGGAGCGACGGTCGGGGCACCGTACGGAGACGGTCCGTGAGCCCGATGGCTCCCGCATGAGCGGGCGCCGGCCCGCGTGAGCGCGGCGCCGACGAGGGGCGTGACCGACGCTCGCGCCGCCCGTGGGACGCTCACGACGCGGCCCCGGGACGTACCCGACGCCCCCCGCGAGCCATCGCTCGCTCGAGACGCGTTTCGGGCATGGCGACGTGGATGCCCACGGCGCCATAGGCTGCGGTCGAGGAGGTCCGATGATGCCCGAAACTTGGCGTTCGATCGTCGCCGATGCGCTCGACGCGCGCGAGGCGCACGTGGACTTCGACCGCGCGGTCGCCCAACTGGCGCCCGAGCTGCGCGGACGTCGGCCGGCGGGGCTGCCGCACTCTGCCTGGGAGCTGGTCGAGCACGTGCGCCTCGCGCAGGCCGACCTGATCGCGTACCTCGGGAATCCGGCGTACGCGGCGCCGTCGTGGCCCGACGACTACTGGCCGTCGTCGCCGGAGCCACCCGCCGACGACGCGTGGAACGAGGCGGTCGCCGCGGTGCAGGCGGGTCGCGAGCGACTCAAG
>CAZHCI010000184.1:0-3783 GCA_964530905.1 uncultured bacterium | reverse complement strand
CGGCGCCGATCCCGTGGGGCGGGGCGCACACGTACCTGCGCACGATCCTGGTGGCGCTGGACCACGAGGCGTACCACGTGGGGCAGATCGTGCTGCTGCGGCGGTTGCTGGGGGCCTGGGCGGCGTAGCGTGGCGGCCGACGAGCGGTCGCGTGGCGTTCCGTCAGTAGACGCCGATGTCGTCGTAGTAGCGCTGCTCGTGGATTCCGGGTCCGTCGTCGGCACCCTCGAAGAACAACGTCACGGTCGTGCCCGCGAACGCCGCGATCGACGCCTCGATGGCGATCCAGTCGTAGGCGTCTTCGGCGCCCGACGACGCCGACCAACCGATCAGCACGTGTTCGACGTCGCTCGCGTCCACGAGCCGCACGCGGTACGCGCTGTCGGCGCCGTCGCGGTTGTGGGCGGTCGTCAGGGCCCGCAGCGTCGTCGCGCCGGCGGGGAGCTCCAGCGTGCGCTCGATCCACGCGTTCGGGCCCCCTGCGTCGCCCGTCCCGTCGAGCTTGACGCATCCCTCGTCGCGGTCGCTGCCGCACCACGAGCGCCACTCGGCGCTGCCCCAGCTTTCGTCGTCGGCGGTGGTGCCGGCCTGCCAGCCCTCCAGGTCGTCGTCGAACGTCCACAGCATCAGGGGATCCGTCGACGGCCCAACCGTTGGCGCGCTGCAGCCGGCCGCGACCAACGCGATCGCGATGAACAGCATCGCGCCGACGCGCCCCATCATGGGTGACCGACGATGGATCTCTGCGCGATGGCCGCGTTGGCCGGTGGCGGTGACGGCTCGTGTCGAAGCGTTTCGCATGGTGCCTCCTCTGCCCGCGGGGCTCGTTGGTGCCGGGCGGCCCCGGGTGCACGCTCATCGTTCGCGGCGGGGTGTTACGCGAGCGTCACCCGGATGCAGGGTGGGCGGGCGCGGCAGGCACGTGCCCCCCTCGTGCCCGGGTTCCCGTGGGGGTTGGTTCGTTCACGGCGCGTCACGGGGGCCGGCGCCCGCGCGTGTACCCTGGACGTGTATGCGACCTGATCGACGCCGCGCGCGTCGGCCGATCGACCTCGGGCCCCACGCATGGAGGTGCCAGATGACCGATCCCAGAGATCGCCCCACCCCGCCCGCGCCTGATGACGCCCGCGTCCACGACGACGAGGGCCTCTACCCGTCCGGCGAGGGCGTGTCCGAGACCCCCATCCACGCGACCTACGAGTCGATCGCCCTGCGCAACGAGCTGGCTCGTCAGCTCGAGAACGTCGTCGCGGCCGGCCGGGCGTGGGCGCGTGCCGAGGACACGACCGAGGCGCTCGCCATCGCCGACGCGCTCGCCGAGATCTACGACCGCGTGGGCATGCCGAGTGAGGAGTCCGAGTCCGACGGCATGTGACGCGATCCGTCGCGACCCGCGGTGGCCGCACCGTGGCATCGGCGCGAGTTCGCGGCGCGATCGACCAGCTCCAGGGTCGGCCCCTCTCTGGACGCAGCGGCACCCCCGACGGCGGGTTACGCCTCGACGACCGCCTGCAGCGATGCGGCCGTGTCCAGGACGGTCTTTTCGAACGGGATCGGCGTCCACGCGAGGTCGCGCACGGTCGCGGCGTTGTCGGCCCCCACGCGCTTCCCGAGGAAGCTGACGAGGCCACGCACGTCGCGGTCGAACAGGCCCATGATGCGGACGACGGCATCCGGCGCGGTGCGCGTCGACAGCTTGGGGTAGCCGTTCGCCGCGAGGATCTCGGCGATGCGGACGAAGGGCACCGCCTCGCGGCTCGTCGCCACGTAGCGCTTCCCGGCGGCCCCGGGCCTGGTCATCGCGCGCACGTGCAGGAGCGCGACGTCGCGCACGTCGACCATGGTGAAGTAGAAGCGGGCGAACAGCGGCACCTTGCCGCGAAGGATCGCGGCGACCCACTTCAGCGATTGACCGCTGGCGTCGCCGGTCAGCGTCGGACCGTAGACGGCGCCCGGGTTGATGGCGACCACCTCGGGTCCGTCCGGGTGCTCGCGCGCGAGGTCCCAGGCGGCCCGTTCGGCCAGCGTCTTGCTCCGGACGTAGACGTGGAGGTTCGGCGCGTCGAGGTCGGTCCAGTCGTTGGGCCCGAAGGTGCCGCTGGTCATGTGGCCGTTCATCGCGACGACCGACGAGGTGACGACCACGCGTTCGACCCCGGCCCGCCGCGCCGTCGCGAGCGCCCGCCGCGTCCCCTGGACCGAGGGCTCGATGAGCGCCGACGCCTGCCGGGGTTCGGCCAGGACGTACGGCGACGCGACGTGCAGCGCGTATCGGCAGCCCGCCATCGCGGCGTCCCAGCCGGCGTCGGCGAGGAGGTCCAGCTCGACGAACTCGAGCTGCTCGACCGGGGCGACGCGCGCGATCCCGTTGCGAACGGCATTCGCCGAACGCGCGTTCCGCAGCGAACCGCGCACGCGGAACCCTTGTCGCAGGAGTTCGGCGGCGCAGTGCTGTCCGACGTACCCGCTGACGCCCGTGACCAGGACCGTGTCGTTCATGCTCGACCTCCTGGTCGGGACCCTATCGCGGGTCGCGCCTTGCTTCCTCTGAAACCGTCACGGCGCAACCACCCTCGCCGTGGCCCGACGACGACCCGGGGGGCCAGGAACGCGCCCCCCGGGTCGTGGGTGTCCGTCGGTCGGGCCGTCGCTCAGGGACGGCTGCCGGGTCCCTGACCCTCGCCCGGCGGCACGTCCGCGGGCGGACCCGAGGGGCCCTCGCCGGTCCCGTCGCCGCGCGGCGCGTCGTCGGGTGGGCCCCCGGGCTCGCCGTCACCAGGCGGAACGTCCGCGGGTGGGCCCCCAGGCTCGCCGTCGCCCGGCGCGCCCTCGTCGTCCCACGAGCTGCGGTCGCGATCGCGGTCGGTCTCGCCGCTTTCGGCGGCCTCCCGGCGCATCTCCATCGCCGCCGCCCGCAGGCGTTGCGCGTCGAGCATGCCGTCGATGGCGACCTGGGGGACCACGATCAGGTCTACGTCGAGCAGTCCTGCACCGTTCTCCACCGTGACGACCGGTTGTCCGTCGCCCCATTCGATCATGACCGTGAGTTCGGGATCTTCTTCGAAGATGAACACGACGACGCCATCTACCGCGTCGCACTCGACGTCCCCGGCGCCCTCGACCAGCGCCACGTGCACCTTGCCCTCGGTGAGGCTGAGGACGCCGATCAGCTCGTCGCCGCAGGTCAGGTCGTAGTCGATCGGCGGCGCCGCGATCGCCACCGCGAGCAGCGCGAGAACGAACGTACTGGCCAGCAACTTCCGCATGGGTTCGCCTCCTCGGCGCGGGTCCCCTCGATGGCGCGCATCGCGGCCCGGGTCTCGCCGTCTGCCCGGACCGTCGGCCGATCCGAGCCGGACGCCTTGGCGTCCAAGGGAAGCGTAGGGGGCGTACCTGACACGGGTCTGACGGGTCGCGCGGAGTGACGCAATCGCCCGGGTGCCGCGGGCTCGCGGTGACAGAATCGTGATTGGCCGCCGCTGCTCGGGCCCCGTGCGCGGCGGCGCGAGGTGGTGACGATGCGTCGAGAGCGCGTGTTGATCGTCGAGGACGACGCGCGGTTGGCCGAGGTGCTGGCGCGCGAGTTGGGTCGCGGCTACGACACGGTCGTGGTGGGCACGGGCCGCGAGGCGCTGGTCCGGGCCGAGACGGAGGACTTCGCGCTCGTGCTGCTCGACCTCAACCTCCCCGACATGGACGGCATCGAGGTCGCGGAGCAGCTCGAGGGCAACGAGGCCGACGTCGTCATGCTGACGGCCCGCGGGGATCTCGCGAGCCGCGTGC
>CAZHCI010000183.1:0-5206 GCA_964530905.1 uncultured bacterium | reverse complement strand
CGCTGCTGCGGCTGGTGCGGGAGAACGTCACGGCGCGTACGATGATGACGAAGGAGGCGTTCGAGAACGCGATCCGCGTGGTGATGGCGGTCGGCGGCTCGACGAACGCGGTGCTGCACCTGCTCGCGGCCGCACGTTCGGCGGAGGTCGAGCTGGACCTCGACGACTTCGAGCGGATCCGGGCGGAGACGCCGCACTTCGCGGACCTGAAGCCGTCGGGACGCTACGTGGCGACCGACCTGCACCGGGTCGGCGGCATCCCGCTGGTCATGAAGATGCTGCTCGAGGCGGGGCTGCTGCACGGAGACCTGCCGACGGTCACCGGCAAGACCGTCGCTGAGAACCTGGCGGAGGTCCCGTCGCGGCCGCCCGAGGGGCAGGACGTCGTCCGGCCGATCGACGAGCCGATCTACCCCCAAGGACACCTCGCGATCCTGAAGGGGAACCTCGCTCCCGAGGGGGCGGTCGCGAAGACCAGCGGCCTGAAGCGCACCACGATCACCGGTCCCGCACGGATCTTCGAGTCCGAGGAGGACGCCATGGACGCGATCCTCGGCGACGTGATCCGCGAAGGCGACGTGATCGTGATCCGCTACGAGGGCCCTCGCGGAGGTCCCGGGATGCGCGAGATGCTGGCGCCCACGAGCGCGATCATCGGCAAGGGCCTGGGCGACAAGGTCGCGCTGATCACCGACGGGCGGTTCTCGGGCGGCACCTACGGCCTGGTGGTCGGCCACGTCGCGCCCGAGGCGGCCGTCGGCGGTCCGCTGGCGCTGATCGAGGAGCGCGACCCGATCACGATCGACGCGGAGAAGAACCTGCTCGAAGTCGACGTTCCCGAGGCGATCCTGGAGGAGCGGCGGCTCGCGTGGAAGCCGCCCGCGCCGCGCTACGACCGTGGCGTGCTGGCGAAGTACGCGAAGCTGGTGGGAAGCGCCGCACGGGGGGCCACCACCGACTGACGAGGGACGGCGTGCCGCTCACGAAGCAGCCCTCCGCGGGGCGAGGCCCGGCCTCGCCCCGCGGTACGCTTCGGGCACGAAGGAGGCCACGATGTCCGACACGAAGGTCCTCATCTGGAACGAGTACCTGCACGAGGTCGAGAACGAAGGGGTTCGGAGCCTCTACCCGGACGGCATCCACGGCGCTCTGGCGGACGCGTTCCGGGAGCGCGGCGGGTTCGAGGTCCGGACCGCCACGCTGCGCGAGCCCGACCACGGCCTGTCGCGCGAGCTTCTGGCCGACACCGACGTGCTGCTCTGGTGGGCGCACAAGGCCCACCACGAGGTCGCCGACGAGACCGCCGCGATGGTGCACGAGGCGGTCCTGTCCGGCATGGGGCTGGTGATGCTCCACTCCGGCCACATGTCGAAGGTGTTCAAGCGCGTCCTGGGCACGCACGGCACGCTCTCCTGGCGGGAGGCGGACGAGAAGGAGCGGCTCTGGAACCTTCGTCCCGACCATCCGATCCTGGCGGGCATTCCCGATCACGTCGAGCTGGCGCAGGAGGAGATGTACGGCGAGCGCTTCGACGTGCCCGAGCCGGACGAGCTGCTCATGATCAGCTGGTTCCAGGGCGGCGAGGTGTTCCGGAGCCTGTGCACCTGGCGGCGCGGCCTGGGCCGCGTCGTGTACTTCCGGCCGGGCCACGAGACCTACCCGACGTACCACCACCCCGAGATCCGTCGGATCGTCGTGCAGGCGGGCCGGTGGGCGCGGGCACGCGTTCGCCGCGACGCCTCGACCTGCCCCAATCCGGCCTCGCTGGAGCCCGTTCCGAACCCCGACAAGGAGCACATCGTCTAGCCGGCCGGGTCGGACGCCTCTCCCCCGCGCACCTCGGCGAACGCCGGCCGCGCGGGCGCGCGCGCCGGTGCGGCCCACCAGCCGGGCCGGCCCGCCCGAAGCTCGCGAGCGACGCGGCGGGCATGCTCCTCGTCGTCCGCCAAGCCGAAGCAGGTCGCGCCGGAGCCCGACAGCAGCGGGGCGCTCGCCCCCGCCTCGGCCAGCGCCGTCCAGGCGGCGCGAACGTCGGGATGGCGCCGCAGCACGCCGGCCTGCAGGTCGTTCCTCCAGCGCGGCGCCGCGCCCTCGGCCCAGGCGGTCGCGACCGCGTCCCAATCCAGAGGCGGGCCGAACGCCATCAGATCGCCGTACGCCTCGGCGACGGGAACCGCGACCCCCGGGTTGACGAGGACCAGCCACCGTTCGGGGAGCGTGCGCGGGGTCAGCCGCTCGCCCCGGCCCCTGCCGCGCGCCACGGCGTGACCGGACGCGAAGAACGGGACGTCGCTCCCCAGCCGCTTCGCGATCGCCAGCGGGTCGACGGGGGCGGGCCAGAGCCGAGCCATCCCGCGGATCACCGCGCCGGCGTCGCTGCTGCCTCCGCCCAGCCCGGCGGCGATCGGCAGTCGCTTGTCGAGCTCGACGTGCACCCCGCCCGGCCGCCCTGCCGCCTCGAGCCACGCCTCGGCGGCGCGATACGCGAGGTTCGCAGCCCCCATCGGCGGGAGCCCCTCGGCCCGCGAGCCGGGCTCGCGCCGGTCGCTGGCGGCTCCGCTCACCCCGCTCGCCGTGCGCGTCAGGCGGAGCCGGTCACCGATCTCGACCGTCGCGAACAGCGTGTCGATCTCGTGGTAGCCGTCCCCCCTGCGCGCGGCCACCCTGAGCCCCAGGTTCACCTTCGCCGGGGCGACCACCGTGACGACGTCGGGCGGGCGTGCCGGCTCGCTCACGAGCCGTGTCCGATCGCGTCGCGCCCACGGACGACCGCCTCGAGCCACGACAGGTCGGAGGGACGGGTGAGCTTGTACGACCACGCGCTTCCTGCGACCAGCGCGACCGTGCCACCCGCCGCCCTGACCAGCTGAGCGTCGTCCGTCGCCACGATCCCGGCGGCGCGCGCCGACCGGTGCGCCTGGAGCAGCAGCTCCCTCGCGAACGCCTGCGGCGTCTGGACGGCCCGCAGGTCGTCGCGCGCGACCGGGACGTCCAGCGCCGTGTCGTGGAGGGTGTCGGCCACCTCGAGCACCGCGGACGCGGCGCCGCTGCGCCGGGCGGCCTGGAGCACGCGCCGCACGACGTCGCCCGGCGTCAACGGGCGTGCGGCGTCGTGCACGACCAGCCACTCCGCATCGGTCGCGTCCGCCAGCAGCTCCACCGTCTCCTGCCGCGTCGCTCCGCCCGCCAGCACGCGCGCTGCCGGCACCAGCAGGCGGGCCTCGTCCTGCCACCCTTCGGGAACGGCGATCAGGACCTCGTCCGCGTCCGCGGCCAGCAGGGCCGCGGCATGCTCGATCAGCGTGCGCTCGGCCACCCGCACGAACGCCTTGGGACCGAGCCCCAGGCGGCTGCCCTCTCCCGCGGCCGGCACCAGCGCCGCGACGCGGGTCACGACGCGCCCTCGCTCACGGAACGTCCTTCCAGCGTGGGCTCCTCGTGTTCTGAACGCCCAGATGATCCAGCACCCGCGCGGTCACCGAGCCGATCAGCGAGGGCAGGTCGTCGGGACGGTGGTAGAAGCCGGGCGACGCGGGAACGATCGTCGCGCCGGCATCGTGGGCGCGCAGCATGTTCTCGAGCATGGGCCGCGAGTACGGCGCCTCGCGGACGACCAGCGCCAGCGGTCGACGCTCCTTGAGCGTCACGTGCGCGGCGCGCGAGACCAGGTTGTCCGTCATGCCCAGCGCGACCTTCGCCAGCGTGCCGGCGCTGCACGGCACCACCGCCATCCCGTCCGCCCGGAACGAGCCCGACGCGATGCCGGCGCCCAGGTCGCGGTCGTCGTGCACCTCGTCCGCCAAGGCGACGAGGTCGTGGTACGTCCTGTCGGTCTCGCTGGGCAGCACCTGCTTCGCGCCCGCGGTGACCACCAGGTGGGTCTCGACCGGCGCCGTCGCGAGCGCCTCGAGCAGGTCGAAGGCGTAGACGACGCCGCTTCCACCGCTCACCGCGATGATCAGACGTGGGGGCATGGGGGACGTCATCCGGCCATGCTACCGCGGGCCCCGAGCCCGCTATGCTCAGGCGTGACCGACACCGCCGCCTGGAACGAAGGACGCCGACTGTTCGACCGTGGTGCCTTCTGGGACTGCCACGAGGCGCTCGAGCCCGCCTGGCTCGCCGCGGAGGGCACGGAGCGGCGCTTCCTGGCCGGCACGATCCTCCTGGCCGCCGCGCTCCACAAGGCGCGCGCCATGGGAAGCCCGCGCGGCGGGCGACGCAACTACGCGAAGGCGCTGCGGCACCTCGCCCTGGTCCCCGACCGCTGGGCCGGCGTCGACGTCCGCGAGCTCGAGGCGCGCGTCCATGCGGCGTTGCGCGACCCGTCGCGGGCACCGACGATCCCGCTGACCACGCGCTCGGACGGAACGGAGCGCAGAGGGACGGCCGCGGCGCCCGAACCGGCCGCTGCCGAGCCGACCTCACGAGGATCGGTCGAATGAGCGGTCCGCCTCGACCCGACCCGTTGCTGCACGACCAGCGCCGAGCCCGAAGGCCGGCCGGCGCGTCCACGCTGCGGCGAAGCCGCGACGATCGTCGCCTGGCCGGCGTCGCCGGAGGCGTGGCGGCGTTCACCGGAGCCGACCCGCGCCGGGTACGGCTCGCGTTCGCGCTCACCGTTCCGTTGTCGCTGGGCATCACGGTACCGGGCTACCTGCTGTTGTGGGCGCTGATTCCGCCCGAGCCCGCCTAGGAAAGCGCCCGCTCCTTTCGAGCGGGCGCTGGACGTCGGGCGTCTGAAACGAGGATCAGGCCAGGAGGCGAAGCGGCTCCTCGAGCAGATCGGCGACGCGCGCGAGGAACGCCGCGCCCCGCTCGACCGGAACGTCGGCCACGAGCGAGATCGTCGCCTGCACCGAGCCGTCGGAGTCGTCGCTCAGCAACCGTCCGAGCACGAGCTGGGCGACGTCGGTGTCGAGCACCGCCTCGTCGACGCCGACGCCTGCGAGGTCGACGACCCATAGGTCGGCGTCCGCGCGCTCGTGGCGCTCCGGCGCTCGCGCCGCCCGCTCCACCGCACGACCCATCTCGGCGAGGCCACCGCCCCCCGGAACGATCACCGACAGCTGGCCCGCGCCGTCCGGGAGAGCGATCCCTGGCCGCTCGACGTCCAGCCGGTCGGCCGCTCGCACGGCGGCGGCGTAGAGCACCGCGACGGCCGCGAGGTCGTCCATCCCGGACTCGACCGCGACGCTGCGCCGGA
>CAZHCI010000182.1:0-5249 GCA_964530905.1 uncultured bacterium | reverse complement strand
TGGTCGTGATCCTGCTGTGGGTGTTCGTGTCGTCGCAGATCGTGTTGATCGGCGCCGAGTTCACCAAGGTCTACGCGCGGCGCAGCGGCGACCGGATCGTCCCGGACCCGCACGCGGTGGCGCGTCACCCCTGAGGCGCGGATCCACAGGTCGAAGGTGGTGTGCCCGGCACCGGCCGCGCCGACGTGCGTGGTGAACCGACGAACCCGGCGAGGCCCTCCTCCTACTGTAGGAACGCCGTGACCGGCGTCACGGGTGGAACGCGTGCGGTGGCGAGCGGCTGCTACGTTCGGGCATGTCACCCTCCCGCGTCGCCCTCGTCCAGCTCGATCCGGGCGAGGACAAGGAAGAGAACCTCGATACCGCGTTTCGCCTCGTCGAGGCGGCCGCGCAGCGAGGCGCCGATGCCGTCCTGCTGCCCGAAAGCTTTCACGTCCGTGGCCCGAACGAGCTTCGGTTCGAAACGTCCGAGCCGATCCCCGGTCCTCTCTCGGAGCGCTTCGCCGCAGCGGCGGAGCGGCTGGGCGTGACGGTGCTCGCTGGGAGCTACAACGAAGCCAGCCACCGGCCCGATCGGCTGTTCAACACCAGCTTGCTGTTCGGTCCCGACGGGGCGCTCCTCGCGAAGTACCGGAAGATCCACCTGTTCGACGTGACGATCGAAGGGCACGTGGTGGCACGCGAGTCCAGCCGCAACCTTCCCGGCGACGAGCTGGTGTGCGTCGATACGCCGATCGGTCGGGTCGGCATGACCATCTGCTACGACCTGCGCTTCCCGGAGCTCTACCGCTCGCTGGCCCTCATGGGGGCCGAGGTGCTGGTCGTCCCCTCGAACTTCGCCATGCACACCGGCAAGGATCATTGGGAGCCGCTCCTGCGTGCCCGCGCGATCGAGAACGGCGCCTGGGTGCTGGCGCCCGCGACCACCGGATCGCGAGGCGGGTTCAACGCGTACGGTCGAAGCCTGGCGGTGGACCCGTGGGGTACCGTCGTCGCGTGTTCTCCCGACGAGGTCGGCTTCACGCTCGTCGACGTCGACGTGGACCGCGTGCGCGCCGTTCGTGAGCGCGTCCCCAGCCTCGCCAATCGCCGTCCCGAGACCTACCGTCTCTAGCACCGCCCGTCGCCGTCGCCGTTCTCGTCGCCCACCGTTCCGAAGGAGCCGACCATGATTCGAACGAGCCGCATCCTGCTCGCCGCGCTGGTTTTCGCTGGATTCCTGCTGCCGCAGGCGCTCGCCCAGGACGAAGAGGTCGTCGTGGTCTCCCAGGCCTTGGCGCACAGCAGCCTGAACCCGGCCGAGGCCACCGGCCTGTCCGACGCCAGCGTGATCCGCACGATGTTCGAGGGTCTGGTCGGCTTCGACGCCGACTTCGAGCTGGTGCCCGAGCTGGCGACCAGCTGGGAGGTGAACGAGGACGCGACGTCGATCGCCTTCGAGCTGCGTGAGGGCGTGACCTTCCACGACGGCACGGCGTTCGACGCCGACGCGGTCAAGGCGTACTACGACTGGGTCCGCGACGAGGACAACGCTCAGCCGGCCCGCGGTCGAAGCCTGCTCTCCGACGTCTCGTCGATCGAGGTGCTGGGCCCGTACGAGCTGCGGATCGACCTGTCCGGACCGAACGGCGCGATGATCTTCAACCTGGCGCTGTCGAACGCGCGGATCGCCAGCCCGGCCTCCGTCACGGCCGAGGACGCGGACATCACGCGCGACCCCGTCGGGACCGGCCCGTACCGCTTCCGCGAATGGCTGGACGGGCAGAAGGTCGTCGTCGAGGCGTACCCCGACTACTGGGGCGAGCCGGCGTCCGCCGATGCGATCGAGTTCCTGGAGGTCACCAACGCGGCGACCCGCATCGCGCAGCTGCAGAGCGGCGAGGCGCACTTCATCGAGACCGTGCCCACCGCGCTGGTCCCGCAGATCGACGCGGCCGCCGGCATCTCGACGGCGGTGAGCGAGAGCACGTTCGCCCGCATCTTCCCGATGAACACCCAGCGGCCCCCGTTCGACGACGTTCGCGTCCGTCGCGCCATGAACCACGCGGTCGACAAGGAACAGCTCGTCCAGGTGGCGCAGCAGGGTCTGGCCACCGTGATGGACGCCCCGATGCCGTCGCCGGTGTTCGGCTACGCGCCGCAGGATCCGTACGAGTACGATCCCGAGCTCGCCCGGCAGCTCCTGGCCGAGGCGGGGTACGAGGACGGCTTCGCCTTCGAGGTCCTGACGTTCACCGGTGACGAGTACCGCACCGTCGGCCAGGTGCTTCAGCAGATGTTCGGCGACGTCGGCGTGACGATGACGCTCAGCCCGACCGAGCGCGGCGCCCTCGTGGACGCGATCTTCCAACCGCTCGAGGAGACCGAGCTCCAGGCCGGGATCGTCGGCGCCTCGACCCCGACGGGTGACGCCGACCGCGCGCTGACGGTCTCGTTCAGTCGCGAGTCGTGGCCGCCCTCCTCGAACAACTGGAGCTTCTACTACGACGAGCGCGTGCAGGAGCTGATCGAGGCCGGGCGCGCGACCGGTGACGCGAGCCAGCGGCAGGAGATCTACGCCGAGGCCCAGGAGATCATCTGGAACGACGCGCCCTGGGTGTTCCTGTACAGCCCGGACAACGTGGCCGGAACGGCGGACTCGCTGAGCGGCGTGTTCTACATGCCGGACCGGTCCCTCGACGCTCGCGGAGCGTCGCTCGACTAGGCGCTTGCGCGCTCGAGCGCGGGCAGGGCGCGACGCCCTGCCCGCCTCCTCATGACCCTCTTCCTGGCTCGACGGATCTTGCAGGCGCTGCCCACGCTGCTCGGCGTGATGGTGGCGATCTTCTTCTTCGTGCATGCGCTGCCCGGCGACCCCGCGCGTTTGTACGCCGGACAGGAAGCCACGGCCAGCGAGCTCGAGGCGATCCGATCCCGCTTCGGACTCGACCGCTCGCTTCCCGAGCAGTTCGGTCGCTACGTCGTCGCCACGGCGGGGGGCGACCTCGGCACGTCGTTCCGCTCCAACCAGCCCGTCGCGCAGGTGCTGACGCGACATCTGGGGCCCACCGTGATCCTCGCGATCGCGGCGATCGTCGTCGCGGTGGTCGGCGGCATGCTCCTCGGCGTCCTCGCCGCCATGCGCCGCAACACCGTGACCGATCTCGGCGTGACGGCCGTGTCCATCCTGGGCATCAGCACCCCGTCGTTCTTTCTCGCGATCTTGTTCATCTATCTCTTCGCCGTCGAGTGGGGGGTGCTGCCGGTGTCCGGCAGCACGTCCGCCCGCGGCCTGATCTTGCCGACGTTGACCCTCGCGGCCAGCTCGCTGGGCACGATCGCTCGCTTCGCCCGCTCCAGCTACCTGGAGGTGGCCGGCGAGGATTTCGTCCGGACCGCACGCGCCAAAGGCCTGACCGGCCGCGTGATCGCGGGCAAGCACGTACTCCGGAACGCGCTCATTCCCGTCGTGACGATCGTCGGCCTCCAGTTCGGCTTCCTGCTCTCGGGCGCCATCATCGTCGAGACCGTCTTCAACTTCCCCGGCCTCGGCTGGCTGCTGATCCAGTCGATCGACGCGCGCGACTACCCGGTCATCCAGGCGCTCATGCTGGTCTTCGCGATCCAGTTCCTCGTCATCAACCTCCTCGTGGACGTCGTCTACGCCGTCATCGATCCGAGGGTCAGCTATGCCTGACGTGACGACCGCTCCGGACGTCGAGGCCGCCGTCGTCGCGGAGCGCGGCGCCGCTCGGCCGTCGCTGCTCGTCCGACTGTTGCGTCACCGGAGCGGCTCGGTCGGCTTGGCCCTGAGCGCCACCTTCGTCCTGTTGGCGCTGCTCGGGCCGTACCTGACGCCGTACGATCCTGCGCGGCAGGACTACCTGGCGCTGAACCAGGGCGCGTCGGCGGCGCATTGGCTGGGGACCGACAACTTCGGTCGGGACATTCTCAGTCGCCTGCTGGCCGGCGCGCGCTATTCGATCGGCATCGGGCTCAGCGCCACCTTCCTCGGGGCGTTGGTGGGGGGCGCATGGGGCCTCTGGTCGGGGTACGTCGGAGGCGTGCTGGACAACCTCTCCATGCGCGCCGTCGACATCCTGCTGGCGTTTCCCGGCCTGCTCCTGGCGATCGCGATGATCACGCTCACGGGACCGGGCGTGGGCCCCGTCGTTCTGGCCTCGGCGATCTTCGGCGTGCCGATCTTCGCGCGGCTCGTCCGAGGATCCGTGCTGGCGGTCAAGGAACGCGCCTTCGTCGAGGCGGCGCTGGGGTTGGGCGCGGGCGGGGCGAGGGTCATGCTGCGCCACCTGTTGCCCGCCGTGATCGCTCCCGTGGTCGTGTACGCCTCGCTGAGAAGCGGCGTGACCCTGCTGGTCGCGTCGGGCCTGTCGTTCCTGGGGCTCGGCGTCCAGCCTCCCGCACCGGAGTGGGGCGCCATGCTCAGCGACGCCCAGCTGTACCTCTCGCTACATCCGTTGATGGCGTTCGCGCCCGGCGTCACGATCACCCTGGCGGTGCTGGGCTTCAACCTCTTGGGGGACGGCCTTCGCGACGTGCTGGACCCGCGCCTCTCGGAACAAGCCTGACGCGGCGGGGCCGGCTCCGACCGCTCCGCGAACGCCTCACCACGATCGAGGAGAGACGACGATGAAGACCGACTTCGCCCGCCCGCGCCCCGAGCTCGTCGCCGCCTACCGCGAGGTCGCGCCCGCGACGCTGGGCCACATGCACGACATCCGGATCATGGACAGCGGCATCGGGCCGCTCTTCCCAGACGTGACGCTGGTCGGGCCCGCCTTCACCGTGCGGATGCGGGGGATGGACCGGTCGGCCTTGGAGGCGATCGAGGAGCACGCGCAGCCTGGCGACGTGGTCGTGGTGGACTGCGGAGGCGATCACGAGCACGCGATCATCGGCGAGTTCCGCGCCCTGAAGCAGATCCGGCTGGGCATCGCGGGCTGGATCGTGGACGGCGCGGCGACGGACGTGCGGGAGATCGCGACGATGCGGTTTCCGACCTTCGCTCGCACCGTGTCGGCCCTGGTCGCGAAGAACATCGGCCGGGAGGGGGTCGCAGGCGTTCCGGTGTCGTGCGGTGGCGTGGTCGTGAACCCGGGCGACCTGATTCTCGCCGACGACAACGGGATCGCCGTCCTGTCGCACGAGGAGGCCGAGGCGCATCTGGACCACGGCTTGGCCGTCGCCGCGCGCGAACGTCGGATGCGCCAGGAGTACGCGGAGGAGTACCGGAAGCTCGTGGAGCCGAC
>CAZHCI010000181.1:3009-5318 GCA_964530905.1 uncultured bacterium | reverse complement strand
CCGGCCCTGATGCGCGACGGCGTCGCGGTCGTGGTCTCGCCCCTCATCGCGCTGATGCAGGACCAGGTCGTCGCGTTGCGGAACGTCGGCGTGCGCGCCGCGTTCCTGAACTCGTCGCTGGAGCCCGCTGCCCGCAGGGAGGTCGAGGCGGACCTCGACGCAGGCCGGCTCGACCTCCTCTACGTCGCTCCCGAGCGCCTGGTGACGGGCGACTTCCTCCGGCGGCTCGAGCGGGTGCCGCTGGCGTTGTTCGCGATCGACGAGGCGCACTGCGTGTCGCAGTGGGGGCACGACTTCCGGCCCGAGTACATCGCCCTGGACGTGCTGGCCGAGCGATTTCCCGGCGTCCCGCGCATCGCGCTGACCGCGACCGCCGACGCGGTGACCCGTCGCGAGATGGCCGAGCGGCTACGGCTCCAGAACGCGCGCCGTTACACCAGCAGCTTCGACCGACCGAACATCCGCTACACGGTCGTCGACAAGCGCAACGCCCGTCAGCAGTTCCTGAGGTTCTACCGCGATCGACACCAGGGCGCGGCCGGGATCGTGTACTGCCTGTCGCGCAAGTCGGTCGACTCGACCGCCGAATGGCTCCGCCGGGAGGGGGTGGACGCGGTCGCGTACCACGCCGGCCTCGACCGCGAGACGCGCGCCGCGCATCAGGAGCGGTTCCTCCGCGAGGACGGGGTGGTGGTCGTGGCCACCATCGCGTTCGGCATGGGGATCGACAAGCCGGACGTCCGGTTCGTGGCGCACCTCGACCTTCCCAAGAGCCTCGAGGGGTACTACCAGGAGACCGGACGGGCGGGGCGCGACGGAGATCCTGCCGACGCCTTCCTCACCTACGGCCTGCAGGACGTCGTGCAGCTTCGGCGGCTGCTCGCGTCCAGCGGCGCCGGCGAGGAGCACGCCCGCGTCACCCAGCAACGGCTCGAGGCGCTGCTGGGGTTCTGCGAGTCGGCGGGCTGCCGGCGGCAGGCGCTGCTACGCTACTTCGGCGAGGACCTGCCCCAGCCGTGCGGCAACTGCGACACCTGCCTGACGCCGGTCCGCACCTTCGACGGCACGGTCGCCGCGCAGAAGCTCCTCTCGACCGTGGTCCGGACCGGACAGCGCTTCGGCGCGGGCCACCTGATCGACGTGCTGCTGGGCAAGCGCACCAAGCGCGTCGAGGCGCTGGGCCACGCCGAGCTCAGCACCTTCGCCATCGGCGGCGAGCTGGACGAGAAGGGCTGGCGCTCGGTCGCCCGTCAGCTGGTGGCCGGCGGCCAGCTCGTCACCGACGCCGAGGGACACGGATCGCTACGCGTCGGCCCGACCGCCGCTCCGCTGCTGCGCGGCGAGACGACGGTCGAGCTTCGCGAGGACCGCGCACCCACCGGAGCGGCGGCAGGCGGCCGGACGGCCGGCAAGCGCCGCCGCAGCGTCGACGAGCTTCCCGAGGACGCCCGCGAGCGGTTCGAGGCGCTGCGCGCCGTGCGCGCCGAGATCGCACGCGCGTCCGGCGTACCGCCGTACGTCGTGTTCCACGACGCCACGCTCCGCGAGATGGCGGAACGGGTGCCCGTCGACGCGGCCGGGCTGGCGACGGTCCAGGGGGTCGGCGCCACCAAGCTCGAGCGCTACGGCGAGCGGTTCCTGGCGGTGCTCCGCGAGCTCGCGCCCGACGATCGGGCCGCGGCGAGTCCCGGCGGCGCCACCGCTTCCGCCCCCGGCACCCCGCCGATCTCGTTCGGTGCGACGACGGACGAGGGGGACGACACCGTCGAGCGCACCCGCGCGCTGGTCCTCGAAGGCTACGCTCCCGAAGCGGTCGCCGCCGAGCGCGGCCTCAAGCTGCGCACGGTCGAGCGGCACCTGGCCGAGCTGGTCGCCCGGGGCGACCTGACGGTGCAGGAGGCGACCGGCCTCGACGCCGCGAGGATCGCCGAGATCGAGGCGGCGGCCCTGGCCGTTCCCGACGAGGTGCGCGGGCGCCTGCGGCCGCTGCGCGACGCCCTCGGCGGACGGTACGAGTACGGCGTGCTGCGCTGCGTGCTCGCCGGAATGGACCCGAGCGGCGCGTGACGCCGGTCGCTCAGAAGCGCACGGCGATGCCCGCCGCCACCGTCGGGTAGAGCCTGCCGTAGGCGTCGTCCGGCGCGCCTGCGGGCTCGTTCAGGTAGGCGTCCACCATCCCCTCGACGAACGCGGCGGTCGGGCCGACGAGCCCGAGCTCGAGCCCCAGCAAGCCTCCGGCGAACGCCCCTTCGGTCGCCTGGCCGGAGTCGGCCGCGTCGAGCTGCACCCCGCCGCCGGCCCCGAGGTAG
>CAZHCI010000181.1:0-2909 GCA_964530905.1 uncultured bacterium | reverse complement strand
GTCGGTCGCACCCCGGCCAGCGCCTCGCGGAGACGCTCGACCTCGGCGCTCAGCGTCTCGACCCGGCGTTCGAGCTCGGCGACGCGGACGGCGTCGGTCCCGCCGACGTCGGCGCTCTCGAGCGACGCGACGCGCGCGTCGAGCTCGGCGATCCGGCCTCCGAGCCGAGCCGCGACGACGCGCAGCGCGGCGACGTCGTCGTCGCTGAAGGCGGCCGCGGCGCCGGCGGTCCGGTCGATCACGTCGAGGAGCCGGCCGACGACGAGGGCGGCCTGGTAGCGCGTGAACGCGTCGTCGCCCCGGTAGGTGCCGTCGGGATGGCCGATGACGATGCCGAGGTCCGCGATCCGCTCGACGGCGTCCCCGGCCCAATGTCCTTCGGGGACGTCGCCGAACGACGCCTGCGCGAGGACGCCGCCGGTGGCCGTCAGCAGCGCGAGGAGGAGGGGAAGGAGGGTGCGGCGTCGCATCGGTTCGTCCTCTCGGGTCGTCCGGCTCGGTGCGAACCGGGGCGGAACCGGCGCCGCCCGCCTGGGCGGCATGTCGCTCGAATGCCCCGCTCGAATGCCCCGCTCGAATGCCCTCACTGTAGAGCCCCGGCGCGCGTCCGGCCGCTCGCTCGACACCGCCGAGCGGCCGGGCGCGTGGAGTCGGGGAGGGACGCACCCGAACGCCTCGCAAGACGTTTCGGCCCCGGACGCGTGTCCGGGGCCGAAACGATCGAAGCTGCACCGGACCGTGGCGGTCCGGAGGTCGAACGACTAGAAGCGGAAGGCGATTCCGACGGCGACGGTCGGGTACATCTGCTCGTAGTCGTAGTCGGGCGAGCCGGCCGGGGGCGCGTCGAAGTAGTAGTCGACCATGCCCTCGACGAACAGGGCGGTGCTCCCGAAGAGGCCGTAGTCGAGGCCCAGCAGGCCGCCGGCGAACGCCCCCTCGGCCGCTTGGCCGGAGTCGGCGAGGTCGACCTGGTACCCGCCGCCAGCGCCGACGTAGGCGCCGAGACGGCCGAGGTCGAGACGGTAGGTGAGGTGGCCGGCCACGGTGATCGCCGCGGCGTCGATCGGGCTCTGGCGACCGTAGTCGAACGTGGCGCGCAGGCCGATCGGGCCGATCAGGTCGTCGTAGCCGACGATGAGACGGGCCGGGACGCGATCGTTCAGCTCGCTCACGGCGGCGACGCCGAAGTAGAGCGGCGAACGCTCGTCGCGCGGCCGGGCGATGGGCTCGCGGTCCTCGACCTCGGGCTCGACCTCCGCCTCGGCCGGCTCGAGATCGGCGGGCGGGGCGGCGGCGGGCTCGCCGGCGGGTCCCTGCGGTCCGGTCGGGCCCATCGGGCCTTCGGGGCCGGTCGGTCCCTGGGGTCCCTGCGGTCCCTCGGGGCCTTGCGGACCTTGCGGACCTTCCGGGCCCTGAGGTCCGGTCGGGCCCATCGGGCCTTCGGGACCCTGCGGTCCGGGGGTGGTCTCGACGTCGTCGAGCGCGGCGCGCAAGGTGTCGACCTCCGCGCGCAGCGACTCGACCTGACGCTCGAGCTCGTCCACGCGGGAGACGTCGCTCTCGGCGCTCTCGAGCGACGCGACGCGCGCGTCGATGGCGGCGAGCTCGTCGGCGAATCCGTTCATGGCGTCGCGCAGCGCGGCGATGTCGTCGTCCGTCATCGCGGCCATCGCGCCGATGTTCTGGTCGATCACGTCGAGGAGCCGGCTGACGACGAGGGCGGCCTGGTAGCGCGTGAACGCCTCGTCGCCGCGGAAGGTGCCGTCCGGGTAGCCGATGACGATGCCGAGGTCGGCGATGCGCTCGACCGCGCCGCCGGCCCAGTGCCCGTCGGGCACGTCGGCGAACGACGATTGCGCCATCGCGCTGCCGCCGAGCGTCAGGAGCGTGGATAGCAGGAACAGGAGGATCGGTCGCTTCATCGTTCCGTCCTTTCGAATTGCCGTACCCGCATGACGTGAACGGTTACGGGTGGAAGCCGCCCTCGCGGGGGCCAATCTCCACTCTACGGCCGACTCGGCGAGCTCGGGACCTCATGCGTACGTGCTCGAGCGGGAGGCGCGTCGGGCGGCACCGTGCGGCACCGCCCGACGCCGATCGACCGTGGTCGGCGAGATCCACCGCCCCGACGACGTATCCTCGGGCATGGACTCCCCCTGGCGCCTCGTGCCCGTCGCCGAGATCGAGCCCGTTCAGCCGGCTGCCGAGGCACGGGCGCGCGGCTGGATCCTCGACCTGGCTGCACGGCTTCGCGGCGAGCGGCACGGCCCGATCGACGCCACGCCGTCGCGGAGCCGACTGGGTCCTCTGGACGAGGCGCGCTTGGCACGGCTGGTGCCGCCGCCGCCGCTGGCCGCGCAGCGCGCGGCGTTCGACGCGCTCCGCGGCCGGGCCGACCGGGCGATCGTGCTCCGTCCGGACGACGGTGGTTGGGACGCGGTGCTGGACGGCCAGGGCGAGGTCGCGGTCGAGCGGCTGCAAGCGCCGGAGGCGCTACAGCCCGGCTCGGGACTGCCGGACGCGACGCGCGAGCGCCTGGCCGACCCGGCGCCGCTCCACGCGGTCCGGCTGGAGCGTTGGGGCGTGCGTCACCACGACGGGCTGGCGGCGTTGCGGGAGGTGCTGGCGCTGCTTGCGGACCGGTCGGGGCCGTGGAGCGCCGATCTCGGACCGTGGGCGTGGGCGTGGATGCGGCACGTGCTGCCGGAGGCGCGAGGGCTGCCCTCGCCGGTCGCGCCCGCACCGCTGAACGGCGAGGCGTTGCAGGCGTGGCTGGGCCATCACGACGCGTTGCGGCTGCGTGGACGGGGCGGCGAGCCGGACGCGGCCACCTTCCGCGCGCTGGCGCAGCGCGCGCGCGGCGAGGCCGGCGTGGCGGCGGCCGTTTGGCGAGCGTGCCTGCGGGACGG
>CAZHCI010000180.1:2661-5380 GCA_964530905.1 uncultured bacterium | reverse complement strand
CCTGGGCCAACGCCCGTGGCGAGCGCGTCGGCGTGGTGAAGGTCCGGCTGTTCCGCCCGTTCGACGCCTCCAGGCTCCTCGCGGCGCTTCCGGCCACCACCCGCGTGATCTCGGTCATGGACCGCACGAAGGAGCCGGGTTCCGGCGGCGAGCCGCTGCTGCAGGACGTGCTGACCGCGCTGCACGAGGACGCCCACGCGGACGAGCCTCGCTTCGCCCGTCCTCCGCACGCGCTGGGCGTGCGCTACGGCCTGTCGTCGAAGGAGCTCACCCCCGCCATGCTGGTGGGGCTGTTCGCCGAGATGGCCGGCGAGCGGCCGCGCTCTCGGCTGACCCTCGGCATCCACGACGACGTGTCGAACAGCAGCGTGGACTGGGACGAGGACCTCGACATCGAGCCGGACAGCGTCACGCGGGCCGTGTTCTGGGGCCTCGGCTCCGACGGCACCGTCGGCGCGGCGAAGAACACGATCAAGATCATCGGCGAGGGCGCGGGCCTCGAGGCGCAAGGCTCGTTCGTGTACGACTCCAAGAAGTCGGGCGCCCGGACGATCAGCCACCTGCGCTTCGGACCCGAGCCGATCCGCAGCGCGTACCTGATCGGCAACGCCGGCTTCGTCGGCGTGCACCAGTTCGGCTTCTTCGAGCGCTACGACGTGCTCGCCAACGTCGCGCCGGGCGCG
Organism: uncultured bacterium; assembly: GCA_964530905.1. Taxonomy (GTDB): domain Bacteria; phylum Deinococcota; class Deinococci; order Deinococcales; family Trueperaceae; genus SLSQ01. The sequence goes on along the minus strand of CAZHCI010000180.1, from coordinate 4,697 downwards.
ACGGTGCTCATCAACGCTCCTCACCCGGCGGACGAGGTGTGGGACGAGCTTCCCGCCGAGGCGCAACGAATCCTGCGCGAGAAGGACGCCGAGCTCTGGACGATCGACGCCTACGCGCTCGCTCAGGAGCTCGAGCTCGGTCCGCGCATCAACACGATCATGCAAGCGTGCTTCTTCGCGCTGAGCGACGTGCTTCCCGCGGACGAAGCGATGGAGCGCGTGCGCCAAGCGATCCGTGACACCTACGGAAAGCGCGGCGAAGCGATCGTGCGCCGGAACCTCGCCGCCGTGGACGCCGCTGCGGACCGCATGGAGCGCGTCGAGATCCCGGCCGAAGGCCCGCTCGGAGCGCCGCGGCCCCCCGCCGTCCGTGGGGACGTGCCGGAGTTCGTGCGCGACGTGACCTCCATGCTGCTCGAGGATCGCGGCGACGAGCTGCCCGTCTCGGCGATGCCGGAAGACGGCACCTGGCCGGTCGGAACCGCCGCCTTCGAAAAGCGCAATCTGGCGCAGGAGATCCCGGTCTGGGACGAGGACCTGTGCATCCAGTGCGGCAAGTGCGTGATGGTCTGCCCGCACTCGACGATCCGCTCGACCCTGGCTCCCGCCGAAGCGATGGCGGACGCGCCGGAGGGCTTCGTGCACACCGAGCCGCGCTTCAAGGACGCCGGCGACGTGCGCTACACGCTTCAGGTCGCGGTCGAGGACTGCACCGGCTGCTCGCTCTGCTACGAGGTGTGCCCGGCCAAGGACAAGAGCGAGGTCGGCCGCAAGGCGCTGATGATGGAGCCGCAGCTGCCGCTCCGCGAGAAGGGCCGGCGCGACTGGGAGTTCTTCCTGTCGCTGCCGCAGGTACCGCGGCACGACGGCATGGAGTTCAAGAACGTGAAGAACGTGCAGCTGCTCGAGCCGCTGTTCGAGTTCTCGGGCGCCTGCGCCGGCTGCGGCGAGACGCCGTACGTCCGGCTGCTCAGCCAGCTGTTCGGCGACCGCAGCGTGATCGCGAACGCGACCGGCTGCTCGTCGATCTACGGCGGCAACCTTCCCACCACGCCGTGGACGAAGAACGCCGACGGGTTCGGGCCCGCCTGGTCCAACTCGCTGTTCGAGGACAACGCCGAGTTCGGCATGGGCATGCGCCTGGCGCTCGACACGCAGCGCACCCGGGCACGCAAGCTGCTCGCCGATCCTTCGCTGGACGCAGGCGACCTCGTGAGCGCGTTCGACGAGGCCGAAGGCGGCAGCGAAGCGGCGATCGCGCGTCAGCGCGAGCTGGTCGCCGAGCTCAAGAAGCGCATCGAGGGCCGTGACGACCCGCTGGCGAACGACCTTCGAGCCCTGGCGGACGCGCTGGTCCGCACCGACGTGTGGATCGTCGGCGGCGACGGCTGGGCGTACGACATCGGCTACGGCGGCCTCGATCACGTGCTCGCGTCCGGCGCGAACGTGAACGTGCTGGTCCTCGATACCGAGGTGTACAGCAACACCGGTGGCCAGGCGTCCAAGGCGACGGGGATGGGCGCGGTCGCGAAGTTCGCCGCGGGCGGCAAGCGCACCCCGAAGAAGGACCTCGCGAAGATGCTGATGTCGTACGGCAACATCTACGTCGCGCAGGTCGCGATGGGCGCGAACGACGGTCAGACCGTCAAGGCGCTGCTCGAGGCCGAGTCGTACGACGGGCCTTCGCTGGTGATCGCCTACTCGCACTGCATCGCGCACGGCATCGACATGGCCAAGGGCCTCGACCAGCAGAAGAAGGCGACGTTGAGCGGCTACTGGCCGCTGTTCCGCTTCGATCCGCGGCGCGCCGACGAGGGCAAGAACCCGCTGCAGCTCGATTCGCGTCCGCCCAAGATCTCGTTCCGCGACTACGCGCTGCAGGAGAACCGCTACCGCCTCATGCGCCTCACCGCGCCCGACGAAGCGGAAGCCGTCATGGACGCCGCCCAGCTGGCGGTCGAGACGCACTGGGCCGAGCTGGAGCGCATGGCCGCCGAGCCGGTGCAGGCGGCCGCCACGGCCGCGGCGACCGACGC
>CAZHCI010000180.1:0-2561 GCA_964530905.1 uncultured bacterium | reverse complement strand
CCGAGCGACGCGAAGGGAGCCCAGTCGTGATCGACCTCCGTACCCGCTACCTCGGGCTCGACCTGGCGAACCCCTTGGTCGCGTCCTCCTCGCCGCTCACGAAGAATCTCGACGGGTTCCGCATCCTCGAGGACGGCGGCGCATCGGCGATCGTGATGCATTCGCTCTACGAAGAGGAGATCAAGGGCGAGCAGGCCGCGCACGACCACTTCATGGACTACGGCACCGAGGCGTTCGCCGAGGCGCTCGACTACGTCCCGATCCCCCAGACCACCCCGGGTCCGGAAAGCTACCTGGAGCTGCTCCGCTCCGCCAAGGCCGCCGTCGACGTCCCCGTGATCGCGAGCCTGAACGGCGACACGCCGGGCGGCTGGACGCGCTACGCCGCCATGCTCGAAGAGGCGGGCGCGGACGCCCTGGAGCTGAACGTGTTCTTCCTGCCGACCGACCCGACCGTGTCGGGAAACGAGATCGAGGACCGGACGGTCGCCGTGCTGCGCGACGTCCGCGAGCTCGTGAGCATCCCGGTCGCCGTGAAGCTCTCGCCGTTCTGGAGCGCGACGATGCACATGGCGTCGCGCCTGTCGGAGTCGGGCGCCGACGGCTTGGTCCTGTTCAACCGCTTCTATCAGCCGGACGTCGACCTCGACGAGTTCGAGGTGCTTCCTCGGCTCACGCTGTCCACCCCCGAGGAGGCTCGCCTGGGGGTCCGCTGGATCGGCCTGCTGTACGGGCACGTGCCGGCGGACATGGCGCTCACCAGCGGCGTGCACGACGCGTACGGCGCGCTCAAGGGCGTGGCGGCCGGCGCCACGGTCACGATGATGACGTCGGAGATCCTGAGGCGCGGCCCGGCCCGCTTCGCCGAGATCGAGCGGGACATGCTCGTCTGGCTCGAGGAGAACGAGTACGCGTCGATCGGCCAGCTGCGCGGCGCCATGAGTCGGCGCGGGGCACGGGACGAGGAGGCGTTCTCGCGCGCGCAGTACAAGGCGACGCTGGATACCTGGCGTCCCGAGCCGATGCGCAAGGACCCGGTCGGGCCCGCCTGAGTCGGCGACCTGTCGCTTCTTGCGACACGCTCCTGATCGACGAACGCGCCGGACCTCCGTTGGGGGTCCGGCGCTCTCGTTGGCTCGCGAGGCCGCCGTTCGCCCGGTCCACGAACGACCAGGCGTGCCGGCGCACGGCGCCACTCGATCCGGGCATGACGGTCCGGGCATGACGGCCTGGACATGACGGCCTGGACATGCGAACGGCCGCCCCGAAGGACGGCCGATGCGTGGAGCGGGAGACGAGATTCGAACTCGCGACATCCACCTTGGCAAGGTGGTGCTCTACCAGCTGAGCTACTCCCGCATTGGCGAAGAGGCACCCACCCCGTGGGCCGGTGCCTCTCCATTGGAAAAATAACTCCCCGCGCTGACCTACTCTTGCAGGGGGCTGCCCCCCAACTACCATCGGCGCTGACGTGCTTAACTTCCGAGTTCGGGATGGGATCGGGTGGGTCCACGTCGCTATGAGCACGAAGAGAAAAAATAGACAAGACGAAGACGAAGCGGACAGTGTCGAACTCGAGGATGATTGCTAAAAGGTTACGTCCTCGTCCGATTAGTACCGGTCAGCTAAACACGTTGCCGTGCGTACACTCCCGGCCTATCGACCCGGTGGTCTTCCGGGGGACTTACTCCCACAAGGGGATGGGAAAACTCATCTTGGAGTCGGCTTCGCGCTTAGATGCTTTCAGCGCTTATCCGTTCCGCACATAGCTACTCGACATATGCCCCTGGTGGAACAGCCGAGAAACTAGAGGTGCGTCCATTCCGGTCCTCTCGTACTAGGAACAGCTCTCCTCAATTTTCCTACGCCCACAGCGGATAGAGACCGAACTGTCTCACGACGTTCTGAACCCAGCTCGCGTGCCATTTTAACCGGCGAACAGCCGGACCCTTGGGACCTTCTCCAGCCCCAGGATATGACGAGCCGACATCGAGGTGCCAAACACCGCCGCCGCTATGAACGCTCGGGCGGTATCAGCCTGTTATCCCCGGGGTAACTTTTATCCGTTGATCGATGGCCCTTCCACAAGGTACCACCGGTTCACTAGGACCGACTTTCGTCCCTGCTCGACGTGTATGTCTCGCAGTCAAGCTCCCTTATACCCTTACGCTCTATGCACGATTTCCGACCGTGCTGAGGGAACCATTGTGCGCCTCCGTTATCATTTAGGAGGCGACCGCCCCAGTCAAACTACCCACCTCACGCTGTCCCCCGACCGGATGACGGTCGAAGGTTAGACGCACGAACCAACCAGGGTGGTATTTCACCAACGACTCCACCAAGCCTAGCGGCCTGGCTTCACAGTCTCCCACCTATCCTACACGGATCGGTCCAAGCGCCAACATCAAGCTGTAGTAAAGCTCCACGGGGTCTTTTCGTCCTGCTGCGGGTAGGCCGCATCTATACGGCCAGTTCAATTTCACCGAGTCTCTGGTTGAGACAGCGCTCCAGTCGTTACACCATTCGTGCAGGTCAGAACTTACCTGACAAGGAATTTCGCT
>CAZHCI010000179.1:0-5387 GCA_964530905.1 uncultured bacterium | reverse complement strand
CTGCGGCGGATCGACGCGGCCGACGCCGCCCCGCACCGGCCGCTGGCGCTGCGGGCCCGGGTGCGCGCGCTGGAGCTGGGGTCCGAGCTGGGGATCCGCCCGGCGCCCGGCGCGGAGCCCGCGCGACCGCACGAGCTCCTGCAGGCGGCTCGAACGGCGGGTCTGCGCGCGGACGCGGCGCTGCTGGAACGACGCCTGAACGGCTGACGACGCGCTCGGCCGCCGACGGCTCGAGCTTCGGAACGCCCGTCCCCGACGGTACTGCGTCTCCCAGGCGACGTCAGCCGGCTTACTGGTCGCCTGGGGCGCCCGGTGTCTACTCGGGCATGGATTGGGAACTGCCCGTCATCGCACTCAGAAATCAGGTCGTGCTTCCGCGCACCCTCGAGAACGTCGACGTCGGGCGTCCGAAGTCGAAGCGAGCCCTCGAAGAGGCTCAGGCCGCGGACAATCGCGTCCTCCTGGTGGTCCAGCGCGAAGCGCGCGTCGACGACCCCGGCGGGGACGACCTGTACGCCGTGGGAACGCTCTGCGTCGTCAAGCAGGTCATCAGGCTGCCCGACGACACCTTGCAGGTGCTCGTCGAAGGGCGCGAGCGCGCCGCCATCGACGCGTTCGTCCCCGGCCCGACGTTGCGCGCCCAGGTCACCACGCTCGAGGAGCGCGTGGCCCCCAACGATCCGTCCGCGGAGTCGCTGGTCGAGCAGACCAAGTCGGCGTTCCAGGACTACGCGCAGCAGAACAAGGGGCTGCGGCTCGACTCGTTCCACCTCGAGAACCTGCGGGGGCTCAAGGAGGCCGGACCGCTCTCGGACGTCGTCGCCAAGTACGCGACGTGGGAGGTGGCGGACAAGCAGGCGGTGCTCGAGGAGCCCGACGCGCGCGCCCGCCTCGAGATGGTGTTCGGCTTCCTGTCGCGCGACCTCGAGCGGTTCGATACCGAGAAGCAGATCAGCGCGCGGGTGAAGCAGCAGATGGACTCGAACCAGCGCGAGTACTACCTGCGCGAGCAGATGAAGGCGATCCAGAAGGAGCTCGGGCAGGACGAGACGGACGAGATCGAGGCGCTGCGCGCGAAGATCGAGGAGAAGAAGCTTCCCGAAGCCGCGAACGAGCGCGCCCTGAAGGAGGTCGACCGGCTCGAGAAGATGCCGGGAGGCAGCCCCGAGGCCACGGTCGTGCGGACCTACCTCGACACCCTGTTGGAGCTGCCCTGGTCCGAGATGGACGAAGAACGTCTGGACGTGGCGCACACGGCCGAGATCCTCGACGAGGACCACTACGCGCTGCAGGAGCCCAAGGAGCGCATCCTGGAGTTCCTCGCGGTCCGTCAGCTCACGAAGGACGCGCCCGACGCCGAGTACAAGTCGCCGATCCTCTGCCTGGTCGGGCCTCCCGGGGTCGGCAAGACCAGCCTGGGCAAGTCGATCGCGCGGAGCATGGATCGCTCGTTCGTGCGGATGAGCCTCGGCGGCGTGCGTGACGAGGCCGAGATCCGCGGGCACCGCCGCACCTACATCGGCTCGATGCCCGGTCGGATCATCCAGGGCATGAAGACGGCAGGCACGACGAATCCGGTGTTCCTGCTCGACGAGGTGGACAAGATGACCGCGGACTTCCGCGGCGACCCCTCCTCCGCCCTGCTCGAGGTGCTCGATCCGGAGCAGAACGACACCTTCGCCGATCACTACCTCGAGATCCCCTACGACCTGTCGAAGGTCATGTTCATCACCACCGCGAACACCCTCTCGACCGTGCCCAAGCCGCTGCTCGACCGCATGGAGGTCATCCAGATCCCCGGCTACACGCTGCAGGAGAAGCTGGAGATCGCCAAGCGCTACCGCGTCCCGCGGCAGATCACCGATCACGGCCTTTCGGAGAAGCTCCGGATCGACGAGGGCGCGCTCCGCAGGGTCGTGACCGAGTACACCCGCGAAGCCGGCGTCCGCAACCTCGACCGGCTGATCGCCAAGCTGGCCCGGAAGAGCGCCAAGCGCTACCTGGCGGACGCCTGGGAAGGCGGCCACGTGCTGAGCGAGGACGAGGCGCGCGAGCTCCTCGGCGTGCCGCCGTTCCGCGACGAGCAGGCGGACAAGGAGCCGCAGATCGGCCTCAGCCACGGGCTCGCGTGGACCTCCGTCGGCGGGGTGACGCTGGACATCGAGGCGGTCGCGGTTCCCGGCACCGGCAAGGTGTCGCTCACGGGGCAGCTGGGCGACGTGATGAAGGAGTCCGCGCAGGCGGCGATCACCTACCTCCGCAACCACGCCGAGGAGTTCGCGCTTCCAGAAGGGTTCCACGAAAGCCGCGACCTGCACGTGCACGTGCTCGAGGGCGCGACCCCCAAGGACGGACCGTCGGCGGGCATCGCGATCGCGACCGCCGTCGTCTCGGCCCTGACGGGCCGGAAGGTCCGGGGCGACGTCGCCATGACGGGCGAGATCACGCTCCGTGGCCGCGTCCTGGCGATCGGCGGCGTGAAGGAGAAGCTGCTCGCCGCGCACCAGGCCGGCATCCACCGCGTCCTGCTGCCCGAGGACAACCGGGCGAACCTCGAGGACGTGCCCGAGGCGGTCCTGAGCGAGCTCGAGGTCACGCCGGTCAACTCGTTCTCCGAGGTGCTGGCGGTGATGCTTCTCCCCGCGCCCGAGTCGGCGTACCCGCCTCCCGCGGGCGAGGCGGACGAACGCCCCGGCGCGCGCGCCTGAGCGACGCGGGCCGGGGCGAGGGGCGCGCCTTCGCGAGGCGCGCCGCTTCGCGAGGCGCGCCCGGGCGACGCGCTCAGCGCCGGACGACCACCTGACGGTCGTCGCGGAACAGCCGCGACAGCAGGGCGCTGATGATCGTCAGCACCAGTGCGCCCAGAACGGCGCCACCGAAGCCCGAGAGCTGGACCGGCGTCAACGCGGCCACGATGCCCAGCGCCAAGGCGTTCACGACCAACAGGAACAGGCCCAGCGTGAGCACCGTGAGCGGCAACGTGAGCAGCACCATGATCGGTCGCACGATGGCGTTCACGAGCCCCAGCACCAGGGCGGAGATCAGCAGCGGCCCGAGACCGGGCGTCGCCATCGACACGCCGATGTCGAGCTGCACGGTGAGCCAGAGGGCCAGCGCGTTGAGCGCCCAGCGAATCAGTAGGTTCATGCGCAGAGCGTAGCAAGCCGGCCGCGAGGCGTCCTCCGACGAACGGCGGAGTCGTCGTCCGGCGCGAGCGTCAGTCCGGACGACGCTCCAAGCGCGGCTCGTGGCCCAGGTCGTCGAAGCCCAGCGTCTGGAGGATCCGCACCAGCTTGGGGTCGCCGGCGTCCGCCTGCACGTCCACCGAGCCGAACGGACTGCGGGCCGCCAGCTCGAGGAGCGTGGTGAGCACCAGCCGGCGCACCATCTCGGTCGAGCCGCGATGCTCCGGAAGGACGCCGACGGCGACGAGGCGGTAGCGAGCGTCGAGCGCGTCGTCGCCGTGGCAGAACGCGTAGCCGATCGGCTCCCGGTCGGGCGCGGGCCGGGCGACGAACCAGAGGTCGGGACGGAAGCGGCCGCCCTGGCGTTTCAGCCACGACCAGCGGGCCTCGCCCGCGCCTCCACCTTCCGCGGCCCGGTAGAGCTCGCGGAACGTCGCGTCCGTCTCGGGCGTCCAGGCGTCCAGCGACAGCGGCCTGCCCAGCGGCGGGGTGTCCGCGAGGGGGAAGCGCATCCGGATCCGCTCGGTCGATTCGAAGCCCAGCGGCGCCAGCCAGCTCCTCAGCCGTGCGCGGGCCGTGCCGGGCACGCCGTCAAGGCGCACCTCGACCGCGTCGTGGGGAGCTCCGGCCAGCAGCTCGCTCACGAACGCGCGCGCCTCCTCCTCGTCCCCTTCGTGCCAGAGCGGACCCAGCCGGGCGGTGCGCGCGTCGTCGTCCGGCTCGGGCGCGCGGAAGTGCGCGCCGGCGCGGGGCGGCCCGCCACCGTCCAGCCACACGAACGTGCGCTGGCCGTCGCGCCTGGCGTTCTTGAGCCTGGGCGCGAGGCGCTGCGCCAGCCCCATCGGATCGCCGTGGCCCTGGAACGCCAGCGCCCGCGCGAGGAACCACACGAGCTCGTCGGGGGCCAGGGCGCGAATCACGAGCGGCACTCTACCGCGTCGGCTTCGTGCGACGATGCCGGCATGTCGAAGCCGCGCATCCTCGCAGGCAGCGCCAAGGGCATGCCGCTGGAGACGCCGGCCCGCGGCACGCGCCCCAGCCCGTCGCGACTGCGCGAGGCGCTGTTCGACGCCTTGCAGTTCCGCGAGCGGGGCCCGTTCCTCGACCTGTACGCCGGCTCGGGCGCGGTGGGGCTCGAGGCGGCCAGCCGCGGCTTCCCCGCCACGCTGGTCGAGCTGGACAGGGCGGCGGCCGAGGTGCTGCGCCGCAACGCCAGGCGGCTGGGCGTGCGGGCCGAGATCGTGCAGCGCGACGCCCTGGCGGTCGCACGCGAGCGGCCGGGCCGCTACGAGGTGGTCTTCGCCGCGCCGCCCTACCCGCTGGACCTCGCGGAGATCTTCGGCCGGATCGTTCGCCACGGCCCCGCCCGGCCCGGCGGCACCTACGTGTTCCAGCACCCCGCCGGTCTGGACGTGGCGGCGGCGCTGGCGGACGTGCTGAACGAGGCCGAGGTGGACGCCGCGCCCACGGTGCGACGCTACGGCTCGAACGCCCTGACCAGGATCGGCGTGCTGGCGCGGTCCTGTGGCTGACCGAACGTCCCCGTGCCGGTGCTAAACTGCCCCATTGCCAAGGCGCGGCCACGCCGGCCGATGCGGGCCGCGGGCGACCCCGGCGGCCGCCGCCCCGCGGAGGGAGACCCACCCGAACCATGCTCGGATTCATCCAGAAGTTCTTCGACAGCAACGACCGTGAGGTCGCGAAGCTCGACAAGGAAGTCGTCGGCGCCACCAACGCGCTCGAGGCGCAGATGGAGCAGGTCGAGGACCTGGCCGCCGCGTACGCCGCGCTGCGCGAGCGGCGCGAGGCCGGCGAGACCCTCGAGGAGCTGCTCCCCGAGGCGTTCGCGCTGACACGCGAGTCCGCGAAGCGCTACCTCGGCCTCAGGCACTACGACGTGCAGCTCGTCGGTGCCGCAGCGCTCCACTACGGCCGGATCGCGGAGATGAAGACGGGCGAGGGCAAGACGCTGGTCGCGACCCTGGCCCTGGTGCTCAACGCGTTGGACGGCGAGGGCAGCCACCTGGTCACGACGAACGACTACCTCGCTCGGACCGGTGCGGAGTGGATGGGTCCGGTCTACCGCGGCCTGGGCCTCGACGTCGGCGTGATCGAGCACGGTCACGACAACGCCCAGCGGCGCGAGATGTACCGCAAGGACGTCACCTATGGAACCAACAACGAGTTCGGGTTCGACTATTT
>CAZHCI010000178.1:0-5393 GCA_964530905.1 uncultured bacterium | reverse complement strand
ACCGTCTACCGGCACTACGGGTAAAACCCGTTCTGGGCGCCGGGGTACGTGTACCCGGGCTACCCGTTCTACTTGTACCCTACCACCGTTCGATCGTGAGGGTTTCGGCGCCGGCCATCTAGGTCGGCGCCGAAACGTGGTGGGGCAGCGGGTGTCGTCCCGATGGCCGTCGTCGACGGTCCCGGGCGGCGTCTACCCGACGCGCCGGCCGGTGATGACCTGGACGAGGAAGAGCACCACGGCCACGACGAGCAGGATGTAGATGAAGCCGCCGAGCGTGGTGCCCGTGACGAGGCCGAGCAACCACAGGACGAGAAGGATGACTGCCAGGGTCATGAGCATGCTGGTTCCCCTCTCCCAACGGGGTCCGGAAGAGCGATCGCGCCGGAAACACGGAGACGCCGAGCCGGCGCCTCCAGTTCACCCTAGACCCCGGTCGTCGAGGGTGCGACGGCAGGCGCACATCGGCGTCGAACCGTCGCTCCAGGACGCGAATGTTAGACTGCGACCCATGAAGACGCCAGCGTGCGCAGTGGGGTCGCGTGTGTCCGTTCGTGCGTCCGTGAGGCAGCCATGACCGGCCCCGGCCTGGGCAAGTCCCCGCCGCTCCCGTTCGCGCGTGTGCCGACCGGCGTTCCCGGCCTCGACGAGATCCTCCTCGGTGGCCTGCCCGAGCACGGCGTCTACCTGATCAAGGGCGGCACCGGCACCGGCAAGACCACCCTGGGGTTGCAGTTCCTGCTCGAGGGCGTCGAACGCGGCCTCACCTGCCTGTTCGTGAGCCTGTCGCAGTCGACGCGCATGCTCGAGCGCATCGCGGCGTCTCACGGCTGGTCGCTCGACGGCGTGCACGTGCACGCCATCACGCCGAACGAGGTCATCCGGCAGCAGCGGGCCCGCCAGGACGTGCTCGTCACCGACGAGCTCGAGCTGGTCGACATCGCCGAACGCATCCGCGGCGTCGTCGAGTCGGTGCGGCCGCAACGGATGGTGTTCGATTCGTTGAGCTTCATCGAGATCCTGGCGACGGCGCCGGGGCGCTTCGAGCAGGAGTTGGCCTCCCTCGTCGAACTGCTCGGCGGCCTCTCGGTCACGTCGCTGTTCGTGCTCAACGAGGGGGGCACCGGGACCACCGACATGATCACCGATGGTGCCATCGAGTTGGTCCACCTCGAGGAGGACTTCGCGGGCAATCGCTACCGGCTGCGGGTCGAGAAGGTGCGGGGGAGCGCCTTCCGTGGGGGGTACCACGACTTCGAGATCGTCCGCGGTGGCCTGCACGTGTACCCGCGGCTGACGTTGGCGAACCGCGGCCGCTACGCCGAGGATCAGGGCGGTCGCGAGCGCGTGACGTACACCAGCGACATCGCGTCGCTCGACGAACTGGTCGGCGGCGGCCTGACCGCGGGCACGTCGTGCCTCTTCCGCGGGCCGTCGGGCGTGGGCAAGTCGAGCCTCGCGACGCGCTACGCGTACGCTGCGGCCGAACGCGGGCAACGGTCGGCGTACTTCCTGTTCGAGGAGGTCCGCGACACCTTCCTGCGGCGGGCGGCGGCGCTGCAGATGGACCTCGGCTCCCACGTCGACGACGGCATGGTGCGCGTGGTGCAGCTCGGCGGCACCAGCGTCCTCCCGGGCGAGCTCGCCGCCGAGATCCGCACGAGCGTCGAAGGGGGCGCCGAGATCGTGGTGATCGACTCGCTCTCGGGCTACTATCAATCGCTGCCGGACGAGCGCCTCCTGCTCTCCGAGATCCGCGACGTGATCCGCTACCTCGGCGAGCGCGGGCTGCTGACCATCGTCACCCTTGCGGAGCAGCCAGACCAGTTCGGTATCGAAGACATCCCGCTCGACCGGCTCGACATCAGCGAGAGCGTCGACGTCAGCATCCACCTGCAGTACCGCGAAGCTGGTGCCGAGCTCGCCAAGTGCATCTCCGTGATCAAGCGGCGCGACGGCGACCACGAGAAGGGCATGCGGGAGCTGACCATCGGTGCCCAAGGGCTGAGCGTCGGCCGAGTCCTGCCGCGTTACGGCGGCATGCCCGTTGGCGACCGCGGCGCGAACTCGATGGTGCCGGACGCCCCCGGTGAGGACGGCGATGGTGACGCCGACGGGTGATGGCCAGGTGCTCGTCTTCGCGCCCGGGCTCGATAACGCCCGGACGATCGTCAGCCGACTGCGTGCCGAGGGCGTCGACGCGCGCGTGCGCGCCGAAGCGGACGACCTCGAGGCGAGCCTTGCCGTGAACGACGGAAACCTCTCCGCCGTGGTGGTCACGGAGTCCGGGGTGCGGCGCGGCGGCGGTAGCGTGATCGCGCGCTTCAAGGCCCGCGAACCGTCCTGGTCGGCGCTGCCGATCGTGCTCCTGGCGCCGCCGGGCAGCGCCGCGTTCCCGCCCTGGCCCCACACCACGCTGATCACTTCACCGACCACCACGCGCCAGCTCGTCGACGTCGTCAAGCGGGCGGTCGCCGTTCGCAGCCACCAGTTCATCCTGGCGAGCGCCGCGCAAGACCTGCGGCGCGCAGCCTTTCTGGATTCGCTGACCGGCCTTCCCAACCGTTCGGCGCTGTACCAGCGGATCCGGGAGCTGCAGGCGGAGCGTCGCGGTTCGGGCACCGATTTCGCCGTGGTCTTCGTCGACGTGAACGACTTCAAGCGCTTCAACGACGAGCACGGTCATCTCGCGGGCGACGAGGTGCTTCGCCAGGTGGCCGCCCACCTGGTCTCGGCCGTCCGCGCCACCGACTTCGTGGCGCGCTGGGCGGGCGACGAGTTCATGGTCCTGCTCGTCGGCGAGACCGGCGCCGACCTGATCGCCGAGACCGTCCGACGCCTCGGCGAAGGGATCGAGCTGCAGCTGCAGTCGGTGCCGGAGGAGGTCACCGTCTCGTTCAGCGTCGGACACCTGGGCGACATCGCGCCCGAGACGACGCCCGACGACATCCTCGCGGGCGCCGACGCCAGGATGTACGCCCACAAGCGCGAGCGGCGTCAGGGGGACCGGTAGGGTCGTCGGGCGGCCCGGATGGGCAGGGCGGTCGCGGTCTCGGGCGTCCACGGCCGCGTCTTCGAGAGAACCGCGGCGAGACGCGCCGTACACTGCGAATCGCATTGAGCCACCGAACCAGCCGCGCAACCCGATCGCACAGCGCGCCGCCACACCCCTGGTGGCACGACGCCGTCATCTACCAGGTCTACCCGCGCAGCTTCCAGGACGCCGACGGCGACGGCGTCGGGGACCTGGCGGGCATCGCCCGGCGGCTCGACTACCTGACCTGGCTCGGGGTCGACGCCATCTGGCTCTCGCCCATCTACCCCTCGCCGCTGGTGGACTTCGGTTACGACGTCTCGGACTACACCGCGGTCGACCCGGTCTACGGCACCCTCGACGACCTCGACCGGCTGGTCGCCGAGACGCACGCGCGGGGGCTGCGGCTGATCCTCGACCTGGTCCCCAGCCACACCTCCGATCGGCACCCCTGGTTCCAGGCGTCGCGGAGCTCGCGTGACGACCGCAAGCGCGACTGGTACCTGTGGCGCGACCCCGCGCCGGACGGCGGGCCACCCAACAACTGGCTCAGCCACTTCGGGGGGCGGGCCTGGACGTGGGACGCGGGGACCGGCCAGTACTACCTGCACAGCTTCGTGCCCGAGCAGCCCGACCTGAACTGGCGCAACCCCGAGGTGCTGGACGCCATGGCGGGCGTGATGCGCTTCTGGCTCGACCGCGGCATCGACGGCTTCCGCGTCGACGTCATCCACAACCTGCTCAAGGACGAGGCGTTCCGTGACGACCCGCCGAACCCCGACTACGTGCCCGGGCCGGGCGCCAACCCCTACGACTCGCTGCGCCACCTCCACAGCAGCGATCAGCCCGACGTGCACCGGCTCATGCGCTGGTTCCGGCGGCAGATCGACGCCTACCCGGGGCGGGTGCTCATCGGCGAGGTCGAGTACGGCTCGTCGGTCGAGCGCCTGGCGCGCTTCTACGGCGACGGCGACGAGCTGCACCTGGCCCTGAACTTCTCCCTCATGACGCTGCCGTGGGAGAGCGCGGCGATCGCCGATCACCTCTCTCGCTACGACGCGGCGCTGCCCCCGGGCGCCTGCCCCACCTTCGTCATCGGCAACCACGACCGCGCGCGGGTCGCCACCCGCATCGGCCCGGCGCAGGCGCGGGTCGCGGCGATGCTGTTGCTGACCAGCCGCAACACGCCGTTCGTGTACTACGGTGACGAGCTCGGCATGCGCAACGCCGAGCTCGGCCCCGAGCACCAGCGCGACCCGTGGGGCCTGCGGGTGCCGGGGCACGGCCGCGATCCGGTGCGCACGCCGATGCGCTGGGACGCGACGAAGAACGCGGGCTTCACCGCCGGCGAGCCGTGGCTGCCCGTCGGCGACGACGCCGGCACGGAGAACGTGGCGTGGCTGCGCGAGGACGAGCACTCGATCCTGACGCTGGTCCGCCGCCTGCTCGCGCTGCGCCGCGGCGATCCGGTCCTCACTAGCGGTCGCCAGCGGGTGCTGCCGGTCGCGGGGGAGGTGGTCGGGTTCCTGCGCGAGGATCGCGAGCGGCGCGTGTGGGTGGCGCTCAACCTCGGGCCACGTGAGGTCGAGGTCGAGACGCCGGGCGCGGCGGGCGGCACGATCGCGCTGTCGACGGGGCTGGATCGCGAGGGTGACACCGTCGGTCGTTCGCTGCGGTTGCGGGGGGACGAGGGGTGTGTGGTGGTGGTCGGCGCCGGGTGAGCTGGCGACCGCAGGGGACGCTGCCGTCGCTGCATGCGGGAGCTAGGCGGGCCGGCGGTGAAGAACGAGGAATCCACCCGATCGCCGTCGACGGGATCGTGCTACCGTCCGACCCTCGAGGCGATCCGCCAAGACGTCCGACGTCGGGCGCCGTCGCCGGGGAGGTCACGTGCTGGACCGTCGTTCCTGGTCGATCATCGTCTTGCTCTTGCTGAGCGTGGGTTGGCTCGGCGCCTGCCAGGCGCCCCTGCGCTTGGGCGACGACGGCGGGGCGCCGGGTCGGCCCCACAACGACGACTTCGCCGCGCGGGTCGTGCTCGAGGGCGTCGTCGGGACCGCGGAGGGGAGCACCGTCGGCGCCACCGCTGAGGTCGGCGAGCCCGAGCACGTCGGTCGACCCCCTCGCCGATCCGTATGGTGGTCGTGGACGGCCCCGGCTGCCGGGACGGCCTCGTTCGATGCGCGCGGCAGCGCGTTCGCCGCGCTGGTGGGTGCCTACCGTGGCGGGAACCTCGTGGATCTGGTCCCGGTCGCGCCGGCCGCCGGCAGCGACGCCGCAGCCGGCCTGCTGGTCTTCGAGGTGGGTGCCGGCGAGTCCGTGGCGAGCGCGGTCGACGGCCCCGTCGAGGCCGGCGGGG
>CAZHCI010000177.1:4353-5449 GCA_964530905.1 uncultured bacterium | reverse complement strand
GGAGGTACCCCATGAAGCGTCTGTTCACCCTCGTGCTCGCCGTCGCTGCGCTCGGCCTGACGGCCGCGCTCGCGCAACCGTCCAACGTCCAGTGCATCGCTCCCGCCGATCCGGGCGGCGGCTGGGACTTCACCTGCCGCACGATCGCTCCGGTCCTGAGCCAGCTGGACCTGGTCGACGGCCAGATCCGCACCCAGAACATGGCCGGCGCCGGTGGCGGCGTCGCCTTCGCGCACACCGTCGCGCAGCAGGAAGGCAACGAGAACCTCCTCGTCGCCGCGTCCACCGCGACCACGACCCGCCTTGCGCAGGGCCAGTTCGAGGGCTTCACCGCCTCCGACGTCCGCTGGGTCGCCGCCGTCGGCGCCGACTACGGCGTGATCGGCGTGGCGCCCGACAGCGAGCACGACTCGATCAACGACCTGATGGCGCTGTGGGCGGACGATCCTGCGGCCCTGACGGTCGTGGGCGGCTCGGCCGTGGGCGGCTGGGACCACCTGAAGGTGCTGCTCGCCGCGCAGGCGGCCGACGTCGAGAACGTCGAGCGCATCCAGTACGTGTCGTTCAGCAGCGGCGGCCAGGCGATCATCGAGATCGTCGGCGGTCGTGCCGACGTGTTCACCGGCGACGTCTCCGAGGCGCTGCCGCAGATCGAGGCGGGCAACCTCAAGGTGCTCGCCGTCCTCGCCGACGAGCGCATCGACAGCCTGCCCGACGTGCCCACCGCCGCCGAAGAGGGCATCGACGTCGTCGGCGCGAACTGGCGCGGCTTCTACGTGCCGGCCGGCATCAGCGACGAGCGGTTCGAGTACTGGGCGGACGCGTTCCGTCAGCTCGAGGCGTCCGAGCGGTACGCCGAGATCCGCGTGCAGAACGGGCTCGCTCCGTTCGCCCGCTTCGGGGCCGAGATGGAGCAGTTCGTGCTGGACCAGGTCGACGACATCGAGGAGCTGTCCTCCCGCATCGGCCAGTAATGGCCTCGACCGTCAAGACCAGCAGAGCAGAGCAGGGGCGCCTCGTGCGCCCCTGCCTGCGTAGGGAGCCGAACTCGCCATGAGCGACCGGATCGCCTCCGGCATCCTGATCATCGTCGCCG
>CAZHCI010000177.1:0-4253 GCA_964530905.1 uncultured bacterium | reverse complement strand
ACCGCGCTGGACCTGTACCTTCCGACCGGCCGGCTGTTCGAGGGGTGGTTCTGAGTGGACGCCTTCGCCGCCCTGATGGGCGGGTTCCAGACGGCGCTGACGCCGCAGAACCTGCTGTTCGCGTTCATCGGCGTGTTCCTCGGCACCGTGATCGGCATGCTGCCCGGCATCGGGCCGATCAACGGCATCGCCATCCTGATCCCGATCACCTTCGCGCTGGACGTGGACCCGACGACGATGATGATCCTCTTCGCGGGGATCTACTACGGCTCGCAGTACGGCAACTCGATCAGCGCGATCCTCCTGAACGTGCCGGGCACCGCCTCGTCGGTCGCGACGACGCTGGACGGCTACGAGATGTCGAAACGCGGGCGCGCCGGACCGGCGCTCGCGATGTCGGCGATCGCGTCGTTCATCGGCGGGACGCTGGCGATCTTCGGTCTGGCGTTCCTGGCCCCGCTCCTGGCGCAGTGGGCCATCCGCTTCGGTCCGGCCGAGTACTTCGTGCTGATCGTGTTCACCTTCACCACGATCTCGGCGCTGACCGGCAAGTACTTCGTCAAAGGCCTGATCGCGACCGGCATCGGACTGCTGCTGGCGTCGATCGGGCTGGACCCGGGCACCGGCGTGCCCCGCTACACCTTCGGGCTGCTCCCGCTCTTCGACGGGATCGACTTCGTCTCGGCCACGATCGGGCTGTTCGCGGTCGCCGAGGTGTTCCTGCTGCTCGAGCAGACCCGCGCCGGCGGCGAGGTGCGCACCAAGATCGGCCGCGCCATGATCAGCGCGCGGGAGTTCGCGCAGAGCTTCTGGGTGATGATCCGCAGCTCCATCAGCGGCTTCCTGGTCGGCGTGCTTCCCGGCGCCGGCGCCACCATCGCGGCGTTCCTGGCGTACTCGAACGAGAAGCGCTGGGTGGACAAGGAGCAGACGTTCGGCGAGGGCGACATCCGCGGCGTGGCTGCGCCCGAGGCGGCGAACAACGCCGCCGTCTCCGGCGCGCTGATCCCGCTGCTCACGCTGGGCGTCCCCGGTAGCGGCACCACCGCGGTGATCCTGGCTGCGCTGCTGTCGCTGAACCTGAACCCGGGCCCGCTGTTCATCTCGCAGCAGCCCGACCTGTTCTGGGGGCTGGTCGCCTCGATGTACATCGGGAACGTGATGCTGCTGTTCTTGAACCTGCCGCTGGTCGGCGTGTTCATCCGGATCCTGCTCATTCCGCGTTGGGTGCTGGTCCCCGGCGTGGCCGTGATCGGCTACGTCGCGGTGTTCTCGGTGAACAGCTCGGTGTTCGACCTGATGGTGATGACGTCGCTGGGCGTGCTCGGCTACCTGATGCGGAAGATGAACATCCCGGTCGCGCCGGTGATCCTGGCGCTGGTGCTGGGACCGCTGATGGAGACGAACCTCCGGCGCGCGCTGTCGTTGGCGCAAGGCGACTGGCAGGTGCTGTTCGGCTCCGGCATCACGCTGGTGCTCTGGGCCATGGTCGCCGCCTCGATCCTGCTGCCCATCTTCACGCGGCGCACCCCGGTGGCGGCGTTGGGCAAGGAGGCCGCGAGTCGCGAGGACGACGACGCGCCACCGATGCAGGACTGACGCGCGTCCGTCGTCACGCCGTTCGGATCGAAGCGACCGCCCGCGCGAAGAAAACGCGCGGGCGGTCGCGTATCGTGGGGAGCGCCCGGCGGGCCGACGGCTCTCGCCACGCCCCCTGCAGCCACCGCGTTCGTCGCAGCCGCCGCGGCCGTCGCGAGCCCTCGCGCCCGCTGCGAGACCACCGTTCCCGGGAGACCGCATGACCGATCGCATCGTCACCGTCCACCCCTCCGCAGAGCGCCTTCCTCGCGAGCGGCAGCTCGCCTGGCAGCTGGCCGAGGTCGCCACCGGCACCCGCGACGTGACCGACGACGTCGCAGCGATGGTCGCGAACCGCGTGATCGACGACGCCGCCGTCGCGGTCGCGTCGCTGTCGCGCGCGCCCGTCGTCGCCGCCCGCGCGCAGGCCGTCGCGCACCCCAGGTCGGACGGGGCCACCCTCGTCGGCTTGGGCAACGATCGCCGCGTCCACGCCGAGTGGGCGGCCTGGGCCAACGCCGTCGCGGTGCGCGAGCTGGACTTCCACGACACCTTCCTCGCCGCGGACTACGCCCATCCGGGCGACGCCATCCCGCCGCTGCTGGCCGTCGCGCAGCAGACGGGAAGCAGCGGCGCGGACCTGCTGCGCGGCATCGTCGCCGCGTACGAGATCCACGTGGCGCTGGTGAAGGGCATCTGCCTGCACTGCCACAAGATCGACCACATGGCGCACCTCTGCCCCGCCACGGCGGCCGGCATCGGCGCGATGCTGAATCTGGACGTGCCGGTCGTCTACCAGGCGATCCAGCAGGCGGTGCACGTCGCGTTCACCACGCGGCAGTCGCGCAAAGGCGAGATCAGCAGCTGGAAGGCGTACGTGCCCGGCCACTCGGCCCTGCTCGCGATCACCGCCGTGGACCGTGCGATGCGCGGCGAGACGTCCCCCTCTCCGATCTACGAGGGCGAGGACAGCGTGATCGCCTGGCTCCTGGACGGTCCGGACGCCCGCTACCGGGTGCCGCTGCCCGATCCGGGCGAGCCGCGCCGCGCGATCCTCGAGACCTACACCAAGGCGCACTCGGCCGAGTACCAGGCCCAGGCGTTCATCGACCTGGCGTTCGAGATCCGGAGCCGGCTTCCCGGCGGTCCGGACGCGACCGGCGTGAACGCGACCGACCTGCACGCGATCGATGCGGACGCGATCGACGAGATCGTGATCCGCACCAGCCACCACACCCACACCGTGATCGGCACCGGCGCGAACGACCCGCAGAAGCTCGATCCGCACGCCAGCCGCGAGACGCTGGACCACAGCCTGATGTACATCGTCGCCGTGGCGCTCCAGGACGGCGCCTGGCACCACGAACACAGCTACGCCCGCGAGCGTGCGACGCGGCCCGACACCGTCGCGCTCTGGCACAAGGTTCGGACCGAGGAGGACCCGGCCTGGACCGCCCACTACCGGGAGGCCGACCCCTCGCGCCGCGCCTTCGGGGGCGAGATGACGGTACGCCTGAAGGACGGGAGCGAGGTCCACGCCCAGCGGGCCGTCGCCGACGCGCACCCCAACGGCGCCGCGCCGTTCGGCAGGCCCGACTACCTCGCGAAGTTCCGCGCCCTGGCGGACGGCGTCGTGGCGGAGGAGGAGCAGCACCGCTTCCTGACGCTGGCCCAGCGCTTGGCCGAGCTCACGCCGAACGATGTCCAGGAGCTGAACGTCCAGGTCCCACCGGTGGACGAGGGAACGGTCCACGGCGAAGGAAGGGGGATCTTCTGATCCGCTTCGGCCCCTACGATCCGCACGCCGCACGCCGCGCCTTGCGCGACGGCCTGGCCCGCTCCGGGCCGCCGCTCCGCTACCCCGGAGCGTTCTCGCCCCTCGTGGCGAAGGCCGTCGAGGACGCGGGCTTCGACGGCGTGTACCTCTCCGGCGGTGCGCTGGCCGCCGACCTGGGGATGCCCGACGTCGGGCTCACCACCCTGAGCGAGGTGGCCGACCGCGCCCACCGCATCGCGACCGCCACCCGCCTGCCGCTGCTCGTCGACGCCGATACCGGCTTCGGCGAGCCGCTGAACGTCGCGCGGACCGTCCAGCAGCTCGAGCGCGACGGCGTGGCCGGCCTCCACCTCGAGGACCAGGAGAACCCCAAGCGCTGCGGTCACCTGGCCGGCAAGCGCCTGGTCGACGCCGCCGACATGGAGCGGAAGCTCCGCGCCGCCGCCGGCGCGCGCCGCGATCCGGAGCTGGTCCTGGTCGCCCGGACCGACGCCCGAGCGGTGCACGGCCTGGACGCCGCGATCGAGCGCGCGCGGGCGTACCTCGCCGCCGGCGCGGACATGATCTTCCCCGAGGCGCTGGCCACCGAACAGGAGTTCCGCGCCTTCCGGGACGCGATCGACGCCCCCCTGATGGCGAACATGACCGAGTTCGGCCGCTCCCCGCTGCTGGACCTCGCCACCCTGCAGCGTTTGGGGTACGACCTCGTGATCTACCCCGTCACCACCCTGCGCCTGGCGATGGGCGCGATCGAGCGCGGCCTGCGCGCCATCCACGACGAGGGCACGCAGCAGCGGCTGGTCCCGGAGATGCAGACGCGGGCCCGCCTGTACGAGCTTCTCCGTTACGGCGAGCACGAGGCGTTCGACGCCGCGATCGCCGGGTTCGAGCCGGACGA
>CAZHCI010000176.1:0-5457 GCA_964530905.1 uncultured bacterium | reverse complement strand
ACGGGGTCAGGCATGAAGGTCGTCGAGCTCGTCGTCCAGCACCTGGCGCTGCTCGTAGCGGGGCTGCTCGGGCGCGGGCTCGATCACCGCGTCGCCCTCGCCGGCCTCGCGCATTCGGGCGGCCAGTCGCTCCCGCAACCGGCGCGCCACCTCGGCGTGCGAGACGTGGCCCGCCAGGTTCGCGAGCTCGTGCGGATCGTGATGCAGATCGTACAGGTAGCTCTCGACGTACCTCGCGGCGCCCGCGTCGCGCCACGGGTCGGCGCCTGGCGCCGTCACCCCGTACTTCCAGCGCGGGGTGCGCAGGCCGCGTCCCACCTCGCTCTCGCTGACCTGGAAGAACACCTCGTCGCGCCAGCCGGCAGGCTCGCGGCGCACCAGCGGCACGATCGAGCGTCCGGGAGCGTCCTCGTCCGGCTCGATCCCCGCCACGTCCAGCAGCGTCGCGCTGAGGTCCAGCAGGTCGACCAGCTGCGGAAGCGCGCCGCCGCCGTCGAACGGACCGCCGGTGAGCACGGTCGGCACGCGCAGCGACGCCTCGTGCCCCGAGCGCTTGTACTCGGCGTTGCGGGTCTTGAAGTGGTTGCCGTGGTCGGAGGTGAACAGCACGACGGTGTTCTGGCGCAGACCCAGGCTGGTCAGGGCGTCCAGCAGCCGGCCGTACGCCTCGTCGAGCCGCTTGACCATCCCGAAGTAGCCGCCGAGCTGCTGCTGGGTCGAGCCGTCCAGCGCCGCCAGGTCGGGCGGCGTCCAGCGACCCTCGTACGGCTGGCGGTAGCCGTCGGGCGGAGGGTAGCCGTCCACGTGGTTCTGGTGGTGCGGCTCGAGGTGCGAGAGGAACAGGAAGAACGGCTCGTCCTGGTGACGGTCGACGAAGCGGACGGCGGCGTCGGTCAGCGCGTCCACCCGGTAGCCGGGCAGCCGGACCGGGTCCTCGTTCTCGTCGAACACGACGGTGTGGTAGGCGTCCGAGGTGAACTCCAGCTTGTTGGCGCCCAGCCACGCCTGGTAGCCGCCGCGCTGGCTCTCGGGGACCGGCTCCCGTCCGGCCAGGTGCCACTTCCCGACGTAGCCGGTGCGGTAGCCGTGCTCGCGGAAACGGTGCGCCAGCGTGCGGGCGTCCTCGGGCAGCGGGAGGCCGTTGCGGTGGCAGCCGACCTGGGTCGCGTAGCGGCCGGTCTGCATGCAGGCGCGGGCGGGGCCGCACACCGGCTGGACGGTGAACGAGCGCCGGACCCAGGTGCCCTCCCGCGTCGAGCGGTCGAAGTTCGGCGTGAGGCCGAGGGGGTTGCCGTGCGCGCCGGCGGTGTCCCAGCGCTGCTGGTCGGTGAAGAACACGATCACGTTGGGGCGCCCGCCTCGTGGCGTGCGCGCGCCGCGCGGGATCGCGAAGGTGATCTCGTCCTCGGGGAACGGGCGTCGGTCGGCGTCGCTCATGATCACGTCCTCGGGGTCCGGCCGCCAGGCAGGGGCGGCCCGGGATGGTGTCTCAGCCCTTCACCGCGCCCATGGTCATCCCCTTGATGATGTGGCGTTGGGCGAAGAGCACCAGGACGATGGCGGGGATCGCCGCCAGCATGGTCGCTGCGGCCATCTCGCCGTAGCGCAGGTCCCACTCCTGCACGAAGCTGGCGATGCCGATCGGGATCGTCCCGCCCCGGGGCGTGCTGGTGAGCACGAGCGCGAACAGGAAGTCCTTCCACGAGAACACGAAGGTGAGGATCGCCGTCGCGTAGAGGCCGGGGACCGAGATGGGCAGCGCGATGCGCCAGAAGGTGCCGGCGCGCGAACAGCCGTCGAGCGCGGCGGCCTCTTCGAGCTCCAGCGGGATCTCGGCGAAGAAGCTCTGCAGCAGCCACACGGCGAACGGCAGCGTCAGCACCGAGTGGGCGATGACCAGCACGGCGGGCGTGTCGAACAGGCCGATCTGGCGAGCGATCAGGTAGAAGGGGCCGGCGAACGTGATCGGGGGAAGCATGTACACGAACAGCAGCCAGCCCAGGATCAGCGCGTTGACGCTCTTCGGCCAGCGGAAGCGGCTCAGGGCGTACGCGCCCAGGCTGGCGATGGTCAGCACGAACAGCGTGCTGCCGATCCCGGCGATCAGGCTGTTGACCGTGAGCTGCCCGAACACGGCGCGCGACCCCTCGAACAGGCGCTCGTAGTTCACGCCGGTCCACTCGAAGGCGAAGAACCGCCCGGAGATGATGTCGCGGCGGAACTTGAACGAGGTGAGGGCCGTGAACACGATCGGCAGCAGCGTGACGACCACGGCGGTCATCAGCACGCCGTGGCGAACGATCGGTCCGACGCGAAGCTTCACGACTGCTCCTCCACACGGCGCGAGACCTGCCGGTAGACGATGACGAACGTCGACAGGATCAGCGCGGTGAGCAACGTGAGCATGCCGCCGTAGCCGACGCGGAACTGCTGGAAGAAGACCTTCTCGATGTAGATATTGATCATCTCGGTGGCCGTGCCGGGGCCCCCGCCGGTGAGCAGGTAGGGCACGTCGAAGACCTTGAACGCCAGGATGCTGCGCATCATCAGCGCCACCACGATCGTCGGCTTGAGGATCGGCAGCACCACGTGACGGAACACCTGCCAGGGGGTCGCGCCGTCGACCTCGGCGGCCTCGCCGAGCTCGATCGGGATCGACGAGACGCCCGCGAGGAAGATCAGGAACATGAAGCTCGTCCAGTGCCAGACGTCCACCAGCATCACCATCGGCAGCGCCAACGTGGGGCTCGCCAGCCACGGTGGGCCGCCGATGCCGAACGCCAGCAGGGCCTGGTTGACCACGCCGTAGTTGAAGTCCAGCATCAGGCGCCAGAGCGCGCCGATGGCGATCGGCGGCAGCAAGAGAGGCACGATGAACACGGTCCTGTACAAGGTCCCGAGGGTGCGGGTCTGGTTGACGAGATAGGCGAGCAAGAGGCCGAGCACCGCCTCGATCGGCACGACGACGACGGTGAAGATCAGCGTGTTCGTGAAGGCGATCCGGGCGACGCGGTCCGATGCGAGCTCACGCAGGTGGGCGAGGCCGGCGAAGGTCCAGGTGGTCCCGCCGCTCACGAGCTCGACCTCCGAGAACGCCATGCGGACCAGCTGAACGGCCGGGTACAGCGTCAGGAGAAGCAGGGCCACCACCAGCGGGGCGATGGCGAGGAGGGGGAAGCGGTCGTTCAGGAGCCGACCCATGAAGGGTCGGCTCCTTGCTGGACGTGCGGTCGGTCGGGCCACGGATCGCCTCCGGGGTGCTCAGTCGAGCGGTGCGAGGTCGTAGCCGCCTTCGGCCATGATGCGGTGGATCTCGCTCGCTGCGGCTTGCAGCGCCTCTTCGGGCGTGACCTGCCCGAGGAGCGCTTCGGCCACCTGGTCGGAGAAGGCCTGGATGATCTGCGGCGCCTCGGCGACGCGCGGCTGCGCCTCGATGAACGGCGTGCTCTCGGCCATGGCCTCCATCCAGCGGAAGTCGTCCTCTTGGCCGAGCGCTTCGTACACGTCCTGACGAACCGGGACGGCGCCCGCGCGGGCGTACAGCGTCTGGGCCTCTTCGGTCAGCGCCCAGCGCATGAAGTCGAGCGCGGCCTGCTTGCGGTCGTCGGGCAGGTTCTGCGGGATGCCCATCACCCAGATGCCCGACATCGTGGCGCGGCTGTCGGCCGTGGGACCGGGAACGACGGTGGCCCGCGTGAGCCCCTGGACGATCGACTGCTCGGGGTTCTCGAAGTTGGGCGCGGCGGCGCCGACCACGTGCGCCATGGCGGCACGGTCGCTCTGCATCAGCGAGAGAGCCTCGGCCTGGCTGACGCTGGCGTAGTTCGCCGGCCCGTACTCGCGATTCAGCTCGATGTACCGCTCGAGCGCCGCGACCGCGGCGTCGTCCGCGATGCCGACGCGCCACGTGCCGCTGTCGTCGACCTCGATCACCGAGGCGCCGAAGCCGCGCAGGTACGACTGGAACTCCCAGTCTGGCGGAGCGGTCCGGGTGACCAGGCCGACGCGGCCGGGCGGGTCGTGCAGCACCTCCGCCGCCGCCTCGACGTCGTCCCAGGTGACCGGCGCCTCGAGGCCCGCCTCCTCGAACAGGTCGGCCCGGTAGAAGAACAGCTGGATGTTGCCGTTGATCGGCAGGCCGTACAGCTCGCCGTCGGCGGTCGAGTAGCCGATGTCGCTGTTCCAGCGCGTGGCGTAGGCGTACTCGATCACCTGCGGATCGAGCTCGAAGTCCGGGTCGATGTCGAGGATCGGCGTCACCAGGCCCGCGCTGTAGAACAGCGAGTACCACTGCTCGTTCAGGTTGATCAGGTCGAACTCGCTCTCCGGCGCGGTCACGGCGTTACGGGACTTCTGCAGCATGCCGGGGAACGGCGTGACGTTCAGCTCGACCGGGTTGCCGGTGTCGGCCTCGTAGGCCGTGACCAGCTCCTCGAACCCGGCCAGCCAGGGCGACTCGTTGATCAGGATCGTGATGGTCGGGGCGCTCTGCGCGAAGGCGAGGGCCGGAGCGAGCGCGATGGTGGCGATCGCGGCGACCAGGACGCGGCGCAGCCGGCGTCGGTGGGTTCGTTCCGTCGGTCGTCGATGCATGAGGTGGCCTTTCGGGTGCGACGGCGCCTGCCGGGCGTCGGCCCGGCAGCGGGGCGGGGATCAGGCGGTGCGGACGGCGAGGGATGCCTCTTCGGCGGGCCGATCACCCCCCTTCGCGACCGCGGGCACGGCGAGGGGCTCGAGGAACGGGAAGCGGTGTCGCAGCGCGAACAGCGCGGCGCCCGCCGGGCCCGCCCGGTTCCGAGGCTCGCTGGCGAGGATCAGGTCGATCGCGGACGCGTGCGTCGCCTGCAGGCGACGCTCGCACCGTTCGATCAGGGCGCGACGAAGCGGCTCGCCACCCTGGGTGACGAAGCCGTTCACGACCACGACGGGCAGGTCGAACACGTTGATGGCGTTGGCGATGCCGATCGCGAGGAAGTCCAGCATCTCGGACACCACCGCGACGGCCTCGGGATCGCCACGGCTCCAGGCGGCGAACAGGCGCCCTGCGATCCGCGGGATCGCATCGCGATCGTCGGCCCCCTCCTCGCCGAAGCGTCGCAGCAGCGCACGCCCCGACACGTACTCCTCCAGGCAGCCCTGGTTCCCGCAGACGCAGGTGCGCCCGTCGGGCACGACCGTGGTGTGGCCGATCAGGCCCGCGTTGCCGAAGGCGCCGGCGACGGGAAGCCCGTCCTTGACGACGCGAACGCCGAGGCCGAAGCCGACGTCGAAGAACAGCGCGTCGGGATGGTCGCGGGCGGCGCCGTACGACGACTCGGCCAGCGTCAGCGCGTCGATGTGGTGGTTCAGCACGAACGGCACGCCGAACCGCCGTTCGAAGACGTCCCGCACGGGCACGTCGTGCCAGTCGGACAGGCGCGGCGTCGCGATCGAGACGCCCGTGCGGTGATCGATGAA
>CAZHCI010000175.1:0-5522 GCA_964530905.1 uncultured bacterium | reverse complement strand
GGGTCACGACCCGCACGACGCGGGTCGCGAGCGCCTCCTCGACGTACGCCGTCGTGGGCGTGAGCGTTTCGGGCGGTTGAGCGCCCAGTCGAGCCGGACTGATGAACGGTCCCTCGAGGTGCGCCCCGGGAAGGTCGGGCAGGATCTCGGCGCCGTCGTCCTCCGCGGGCGTGTCGGCGCGGGTCTCGGCCCGAGCGCCTTCTCGAGCCTCGTCTCGAACCTCGGCGACGCCGCGAAGCGCGCTCAGCACCTTCGGCCACGGGTTCGTGATCGTGGTCGGCAGCAGGGTCGTCGTGCCGTGCGTCAGGTGGTGCCGCGCGGTGGCGCGGACACCGTCGGGCCCGTCCATCGTGTCGCCGCCCCCGCCGCCGTGGACGTGCGCGTCGATGAAGCCGGGCAGGTAGCGCGGAGCGTCGTCCTCGGGCTCGGGCACGACGCGGCCCGTCGGCTCGATCCGCTCGATGCGCTCGCCCAGCACGAGGCGTCCGCGTTGCACGCCGTACGACCGGACGATCCATCCCTCCAGGGTGGTCATGCCGGAAGTGTACCGCCGCCTCGCGACGGTACGCTGCCGCATGGATCTCCCCGACGTGCTGGTGGTGGGCGCAGGACCGAACGGCCTTGCGGCGGCGGTGACGCTGGCGCGCGAGGGAGTGCGCGTGCGGGTCGTGGAGCGCGCCGACGAGGTCGGGGGCGGAGCGCGCTCGGGGCGGACGACGCTCCCGGGCCTGATCCACGACCTCGGTTCGGCGGTGCACCCGTTCGCCGTGGGCAGCCCCGTGCTGTCCGCCTGGCCGCTGGCGAACCACGGGCTGCGCTGGGTCCACCCGACCGTTCCGCTGGCGCATCCGCTGCCGGACCGGTCGGCGGCGCGGCTCGAGGCGTCGCTGGACGCGACGGTGGCCGGCTTGGGCGAGGCGGGTCCGCCCTGGCGCGCGCTGACCGGGCCCGCCACGGAGGCGTGGCCCCGCTTGGCGCCGGCGTTCCTCGGCCCGCTCCTCAGGCTGCCGCGGGCGCCGCTCCATCTGGCCCGCTTCGGCGCTCGTGCCGTGCTGCCCGCGACCTGGACCGCTCGCGTTCTGAGCGACCCGGGCGCGCGGGCGTTGTGGGCCGGCTTGGCGGCGCACGCGTCGCTACCGCTCTCGGCGCCGGGCACGTCGGCGGTCGCGATCACCCTGGCGGCGCTGGGTCAGCGCGTCGGCTGGCCGTTCCCGGCCGGCGGGGCGGGCGCCATCGCCTCGGCGTTGCGCGGCTACCTGGAGGCGTTGGGGGGCGAGGTCGTGACCGGCGCCTGGGTTCGCGACCTGAGCGAGCTGCCGCCGGTGCGTGCGGTGCTGCTGGACGTCACGCCGGCGCAGCTGCTGCGGATCGCGGAGGGCCGGCTGCCGGCGCGGTACGCCCGGACGCTGACGCGGTACCGGCCGGGCGACGCGGTGGTGAAGCTGGACCTGGCGGTCGAGGGGGGCGTGCCGTGGAGCGATCCCGCCTGCGGCGAGGCGGGCACCGTCCACCTGGGAGGCACGTTCGAGCAGATCGCGGAGGCGGAGGCCGCCACGGCGGCCGGCCGCATTCCGGAGGCGCCGTACGTTCTGCTGGCGCAGGCCGGCCGGTTCGACCGGTCGCGCTGCCGGGGCGAGCTGGAGCCGGTGTGGGCGTACGCGCACCTGCCCCGGCGGTACGCGGGCGACGCGGAGGCGGTGGCCACCTTGACGCAGCGCATCCTGGCGCAGATCGAGCGCTCGGCGCCCGGAACCGCGGCACGCACGCGCGCCGTGCGGATCTGGGGTCCGGCCGAGCTGGCGGCCGACAACCCGAACCTGGCCGGGGGCGACATCTCGTCGGGCGCGGCGACGCTGGTGCAGCTTCTGGCGCGGCCGGTGCTGTCGCCCGCGCCGTACGCGACGCCGCTGGCGGGCGTGTACCTCTGCTCGGCCGCGACGCCTCCCGGTCCGGGCGTGCACGGCATGTCCGGGTTCCGCGCCGCACAGCTCGTCGCGCGCAGGGAGTTCGGGATCGACGTCGCGCTGCCGGACGCGGGCCGCGGAGCGGAGCGAGCGCGAGCGTAGGTGCCAGCGCTGGAGCGCGCGCTACGTCCGGCTCGGCGCTCAGGCGGGCAGGCCGCGCTCGAGCAGGTGCACGACCATGCGGCCGTGCTCCACGTCGAACCAGCAGCGCTGGATCCAGACCGATCGCGCGTCGCCGCCGTCCGGCCGGACGCGCACCGCGCCGCGGGCGCCGTGACGCATCAGATCGGCCAGCAGCATCGGGGACATCTCCCCTAGCCAAACCAGGGTGCGGTCGTCCTCACGGACGAGCTCGCCTTCGTGATCCGCCAGGTAGGCGGTCGTGCGGACGTTGGGCTCGTTCACGAGGTCACCCTAGCGGACGTGCGCCTGGCCGGCGCGAGCGACTGGGCATCTGCCCAGGGGTGGTCTACCGTAGATGGATGCCGCCTCCGGATCCGACCGACATCTTGGCGCGAGCCGACGTGATGTCGTCCGCCGCCGACCGGCTTCGGCCCGATCCCGACGACGATCCGGCGCCGTACCTGCTGCTGCGCGCGCTCGCGACGGAGCTGACGCTGAAGGCGCTCCTCTCCGCCACGAAGGGGCGCTACCCCAGGGTGCACAGCCTGCGCGCGTTGCTGGGCGACCTGCCCCCGGACGAGCGTCGCCGGCTGGACCGGCTGCACCGTACGCTGTACCTCGCCCATCATCCCGGTGCCGACGAGGTGGACGCCGACGTGGCGCTGGAGCGGATCGCGGACGCGGCGGGCGACGCGTTCCAAGCGGCCCGCTACCCGTTCGACCACGACCTGCGGGACGTTCCCGATCCCGAGCCCCTCCGTCGGGTGGCCCGCGGCCTGGCGCTCCAGGCGCTCGCGGAGCGCAGGCCGAAGGACCGGCCCGCGGCGGACCGGGCGCCGCGCCGTCGTTGACGCCACGCTCGCCCCGGCTCAGCCCGTGGCGGGGCGTCCGTCCCGAGCCGCCCACAGGAGTCCACGCGAGATCATCTGCCGAACCTCCGGAATCGCGAACTCGTCGATCGCGTGCCCGATGGAGCAGTAGAAGACGCGGCCTCGTCCCCACCGCTTGACGTACGTGACCGGCATCACGACGCCTTCGATCCAGGGCAGGTGCTCGCCGCTGAACGTGGTGGTCGCCAGCACGTCGATCGCCGGGTCGACGTGCAGGTAGTACTGCTCCGAGCGGACGTCGAACGGCGCCAGACCGTCCACGATCTCGTGGTCGGAGACCGGATCGACCCGGTAGGTGACGAAGTCGTCCTCGGGCACCGGGCGGTCGGGCCAGCCCGGCGGGTGCGCCACGAACTGGCTGCCGGCCAGGAACTTGAACGTCGGCCGGTCGCGGAACGCGTCGCCCATGTGGCCGTGCCAGCCGGCGAGGCCCGTGCCGTTCGCGACGGCGCTCAGCAGGCCGTCCTCCTGGGCGCGATCGAGGTTCCCGAGCGCCGGGTCGTGCGCGCTGCCCATGCTGGACCAGAGCGGCACGATCAGGTCGGTCCGCGCCATCGCGCTCTCGTCGGTCAGCACGTCCAGCGACGTCGCGACGCGGACCTCGGCCCCGTGGGGCTGCAGCACGTCCCTTGTCCACTGCGCGAACGCGGTGGGCGCGTGAGCGGCCCAGCCACCGCTCAGGATCAGCACGTTCATGACGACCCTCCTCCCTGGCCGGACGCCCTCAGGTGACGCGCGAGGGCGGCCATGTCGTCCTCGCCGTAGCCGGCCTCGACGGCCTCCTGCAGCTGCTCCAGGACCAGCTTCGCCTGCGCTGCCGGCGTCTCCGCCCGCTCCGCCTCCGCCACGAGCAACGCGACGTCCTTCGCCGCGAGACGAAGCGCGAACGACACCGGTGCCCCGGAGTCCAGGTACTGCGCCCGGCGGTAGCCCAGCATCGGGGCGCCCGCCGCGCTGTCCGCCAGCACGTCGTAGAACGTGGCCGTTTCCAGCCCGCCGGCCTCCGCCAGCGCCAGCGCCTCGGCGACCGACTGGTTCAGCGCGTGCAGCACCCCGTTGACCAGAAGCTTCGCGAGCGCCCCCCGGCCGCTGTCGCCCAGGTGCACGACGGCGCGCCCCAGCCGCTCCAGCGTCGGCCGCGCACGCTCCAAGGCGTCCGCGTCGCCGCCGACGAGCAGCACCAGGGTGCCTCGCCTCGCGGCGTCCACGCTGCCCGAGACGGGGGCGTCCAGGAACGCGGCTCCTCGCCGTGCGGCGGCGGCCGCGATGCGGCGGACCGTGACCGGGGAGAGGGTGCCGCTCTCGACCACCACGCCGGGCAGCGGCGTCGCGGCCAGCGTGCCGTCGGGCCCCAGGTGGACCTCCTCGGCCGCGGCATCGTCCGCCATCATCGACACCACGACGTCCGCGGCCGCCGATGCGGCGGCCGGCGTCGCGGCCCGCTCGGCCACGTCCGGATGCCGCTCGACGAACGCCTGCGCCTTCGCGGGCGTACGGTTCCAGACGACGATCCGGTCCTCGCCGGCGGCGAGGCCGCCCGCCAACACCTCGGCCATGGGGCGTCCCATCCGGCCCAGGCCCAGGAACGCGATCCGCATCAGGGCGCTTGCGTCGGGGCTGGCGCGGGCGCCGCGGCGTCGCCGGGCGGCTCCGGCTCGCTCCCTACGGTCGCTCCGATGCTGCCGGCGATCAGCGCGTCCTCGGTCGCGTCGGCCGCGTCCAGCTCGGCGGTGACGCGCCCCTCGTACATCGTCAGGATCCGGTCGCTGACGCCCAGCACCTCGGGCATCTCCGAGGAGATCACGATCACCGCGATGCCGTTCCGGGCCAGCTCGCGGATCAGGCGATGGATCTCGCTCTTGCTGCCGACGTCGATGCCGCGGGTGGGCTCGTCCAGGATCAGCAGCCTGGGCTCGTGCGCCAGCCACTTCGCGATGACGATCTTCTGCTGGTTGCCGCCGGACAGGTTCTTGGCGGACTGAGTCGGCCCCGGCGTCTTGATGTCCAGCCGGTCCTTGTACGTGACGTAGAGCTGGTGCTCCCTGGCGGCGTCGACGAAGCCGTTCCAGGTCAGCTGGTCGATCTGGGGCAGGCTGAGGTTGTCCCGCACGCCCATCCCCAGCACGAGTCCCTGCACCTTGCGGTCCTCGGGCACCAGCGCGATCCCGGCGGCGACCGCGTCGGCGGGACTGGTGAGCACCCGCCGACCGCCGAACAGCCGGACGGCGCCCGCCGTCGCCTTGCGAAGACCGAAGATCGTCTCGGCCAGCTCGGACCGTCCAGCGCCGATCAGGCCGTAGAGGCCGACGACCTCGCCCGCGTGCACGCGCAGGTGGACGTCCTCGAAACAGCCGGGCACGGTGAGGCCGTCGACGTCGAGCACCTCGTCGCCCAGCTCGGCGGCCTCGCGTACCGCTCCCTCGTCGAGGTCGCGACCGATCATCAGGCGCGTCACCTCGGCCTCGTTCGTCTCGTCGGTGTACACGGTGCCGCGCTGACGGCCGTCCCGCAGGACGGTGATGCGGTCGCTCAGCTCGAAGATCTC
>CAZHCI010000174.1:0-5525 GCA_964530905.1 uncultured bacterium | reverse complement strand
ATCTTGGGCCTGAAGCTGCACGACGGAACCGGGACGGAGCTGATCCCGGACATCCGCCGGTCGGCGCCGCGAGCCAGAATCCTGATCCTGTCGAGCTTCCCCGAGGAGGACGCCGTCCGCGCCGCGATGCGGGCGGGCGCGCACGGCTGGATGGACAAGCAGCAGGACCCGTCCGCCCTGGCCGACGCGGTCCGGTCGGCTCTCCGCGGCGAGCTGCCCATGGCGGCGGAAGCGGTGCGCGCGCTGGCCGCGCCACCGCGGAGCGATCCGTTCCAGGAGCTCACCCCGCGCGAGCGGCAGGTGCTGGACGGCATCGCGGACGGACTCTCGAACCGCGAGATCGCCCAGCTGCTGGGCGTGCGCGAGAAGACCGTCAAGACCCACGCCGGCCACCTCTACGCCAAGCTGGGCGTCGAGCGGCGCACCCAGGCGGCCCTGCTGGCCAGGGAGCACGGCGTGGGCGGCCCCGACGAGAGCGGTTCGGGCGAGGAGCACACCGACAGCTGATCGCGGACCTCCTGCGACCAAGGTCGCAGCCCGCCCGGCGACCATGGCCCGATGCCCGACACGGTCGCGACGACGCATCCTCTGAGCGAAGGAGGCGCGTCATGACCACGCACCCGGACGTCCTGCTCAGGATCGCCCATCGCACAGCCACGGAGCGCGCCGATCGGGCCTCGCTTTGCGTCCTCACCGCCTGTCCCGGAGCCGGACGCGCGGAGGCACGCGTCGCTCGACTCCGGTCCTCGCTCCTCCGTCGCCTCGCCTCGACGGGAAGCCGCCCGTGACCGCCCCGGGCCGCTGGCCCCGCCACGCGCTGATCACCGGCGCGAGCCACGGGCTGGGTCTCGAGCTGGCCACGCTGCTCGCCCAGGCCGGCACGCGCCTGGTCGTCACCGCGCGCGGCGACGCCGCGCACGGCGGCTGGCCCGGCTGGGGCGTGTACGGCGCCGGCAAGGCCGCGTTCGAGCTGGCCGGACGTACGCTGGCGGCCGAAGCCCCGGAGCTGGTGCCGGTCGACGCGACGGTCGACGCGACGGTGCTGGCGCCCAATCCGGGGCTGCGGCGGCTCCGCTTCCTGCGCACCGACGGCGAGCCGGCCGCTACGGCTCCCGTCCGCTACGGCCACCTGCGCGTCCAGCCTCCGGTCCAGGCGTACGCGACGGTCTTCGGCGACCGGCCGGGAAGCGCCGAGATGGCCTCGGCCGGTCGCCCGTTCACGGCGTGGCTGCTGCGGGCCGTTCGCGCACGCGGCGTGGAGCTGGCGCGCGTCACGCTGCACGCCGGCGTCAGCTCGCTGGACGCCCCCGACGACGCCGCCCAGCTGATCGTTCCCGCCGAGACGTTCGAGGTCGACGCGGCCACGGTCAGGGCCGTGAACGACGCCTTGGGCGAGGGCCGCCGGGTCGTGGCGATCGGCACGGGCGCGGTCCCGGCGCTGGAGTCCGCGTGGGACGGTCGTGCGGTTCGGCCGGTACGCGGCTGGACGCGGCGGGTGCTCGCGCCGGGGCGCTCGGGACGGTTTCTCAGCGGCCTGATCACAGGCCTGCACGGTGGTTCCGAGGCCAGCCACCTGCGGCTGCTGCAGGCGGTGCTCGGCACGGAGCGCGTCCAGCAGGCGTACTGCGCGGCGGCGGCCGAGGACCTGTTGGCGCACGAGTTCGGCGATCTGCAGCTCCTTTGGCGCTGAACCAGCGCAGAGCCTGACGACCGCGTGCCACCGCACGCGAACGGCGGGCGTCCGGGGACGCCCGCCGAGGGTCGTGCGCTGGTCTTGCGTCGTTCGTGCGGGAGCTCGCCGCGCCGGACCCGTGCGGGCCGGTCGCATGCCGTCAGGCGGTCGCGGTGGTGAGCTCCTGCAGGCGACGGTAGGCGAGGTCGGCACGCTCGCGCAGCTTCTCGTCCTGGCTGCGGCCGGCCATCATCAGGTGCATGTTCATGTGCTGATCGACGTCGCCGAAGATCGAGTTGAGGATCTCGACCTCCTGGTTGCTGCGCAGGCTGGCGTCCTCGCGGAACATGGTGGTGTAGGCGAACTCGAACTGGCGATCGTCGATCGCGCCGGACAGGTACTGCTGAAGCACCGTCATGTACGGCGCCAGATCGCTGCGGTCGCCGGAGCCGGCCGAGACCGCCTCGTCGCCCACGGGGAGCTGCGCGAAGCCGACGTCCAGCGTGTCGGGCGTGATGTTCCAGTTGTCCACGTCGAACACGGCCTGGCCGTCGCGGAACAGGATCACCTGTGGGCTCTCGTGGCGAATCCCAGTCTTGTCGCTCACCAGGTTGCTGGCGGGCCGCGCCTCGACCACGCGGATCACGCCGACCATCAGGTCCTCGCGCGGGTCCACCTTCTCCTGCACGAACCCGAAGCCCTGCATGGTCTTGTGGCACGTGCCGGCCTTGAACACGACGCTGGTGGGGTGGTCGGTCAGGAACGCCTCGACATCTTCGGGGCTCGCCAGGTTGACGATTCGGTCTCTCAGCATGGGGTCCTCCCTCTCGGAGGCATCGTACAGATACGCGGTAGGCCGACGATGTCGCCGGAACGCCAATTCCGACCTAGCCGCTCGGAACCGGGGCCTGGTCGCATGCACCAGCCGGTAGACTCGAGGCGCGCGGCCTCCTCCGCGCCACCTCCTGACCGCCGACCCACGCCCGGCGGCGTCGCGGAGGCGAAGGGGACGCACGTTCTCGGGAGACGCACCGTCGTGAACGACCTCGAGCCCCCGCAGGGTCCGTGCGCGTGGGGCGCGCCCTGTGCGTGGAGGACTCGACGTGACCCGAAACAAGACGTTCAAGAAGCGCGTCCGCGACCGCATGGCCAAGGCCGGCGAACGTTACGCCTCCGCACGCCGGCAGCTCGTTCCCGGCGAGGTGTCGCCCACAAGCGCTGCTGGCGACGCACCCGACGACACGGCAGGCGTCCACGCCGCCACCGCCACGTTCCGCCTCCTGCTCCGGCACGCCGGGCACGACGTTCCCGAGCCGGCGCTGCTGCTGGCGGGCGGCGGCGTCGGCATCGGCGTGTTCGCGTTTCGTTACCCCGACTTCTCGAGCCTGTTCCTGGCGGGCCGGCACCAGTGGCACGACGACCTCGCGTTCCTGACCGGCCTGGCTCGGCGCCTGGACACGAAGCTGGAGGTGCAGGAGACGGGCGGCGCCAAGAAGGCCCGTGCCGACCTGCTGGAGATGCTCGAGCACGGCCCGGTCGCGGCGTTCGTGGACCTGGGAACGTTGGGGCATCGCGGCGGAACCGAGGCGTACTACGTCGTGACCGTCCTGAGCATCGACGAGGCCGCCGGGACCGCCACGATCGCCGACCTGGCGCCGTCCCCGGTCGAGGTGCCGCTGGACCTGCTGGCGCGCGCCCGCGCCAAGCACCGTGCGTTCAAGAACCGGCTGCTGCGAATCACCGCCGTGCCGGACGCGCTGGATCTGGAGCGCGCCAGCCTCGCCGGCCTGGACGCCGGCGTGCGCGCGTTCGAGGCGCCGCCGATGAAGGGGTCGCAGTTCCGCCTCGACGGTCTGGACGCCCTCGCGAAGCGGATGCGGGGCCGCGGGAAGGACGCTTGGTCCGAGACGTTCCCTCCAGGGCAGCGCCTGTTGCGCGCGCTGGGATCGTTCTACGAGTACGTCGAGCGTTACGGCACGGGCGGCGGCTTGATGCGCTCCCTGTTCGCGCGTGCGCTGTCGGTTTCCCCGCGCCTGGGCGAGCGCGACCTGTCGCAGGCCGCGGAGGAGTACGCCAAGCTCGGATCGGCGTGGACGGACGCCGCCCACGCCGCGCTGCCCGACGACGTCCCCGCCCTGGCCGAGCTGCGCGCGACGATCGACCGGATGTACGACGCGTACCTCGCGGAAGGCCAGGAGGCCGCGGACGAGATCGCAGCGGCGGACGCCCACCGTGAGGAGCTCCTAGCCCGCCCGTTCCTGCTAGCGCACGATGGGGCGATGCGCCTGGTGCGCGACCTGTCGGAGCGCGTCGACGCGCTGGCCGAGCTGGAGCGAGAGGCGCTCGAGTCGTTGCGCGCGGCGGGGTTCGGAGCGAAGGGCGACGAGGCCCCTCGCTGAGCGACGCGCCTCGGGCCTGCGTTCCTTCGAGCACCTCGGATTCGGCGCTCTGGACTGCGTTGACCCCCCTCCCCCTCCCTGCTAGACTCCCCTTTGGCGCTGACGTCCTGGAGGGGTGTCCGAGTGGTTGAAGGAGCGCGCCTGGAAAGCGCGTATACGGAGCAATCCGTATCGAGGGTTCGAATCCCTCTCCCTCCGCCAGCACGCAAAAACCCGCCCTCGAGGCTCGGCGCCTGAGGGCGGGATTACGTTGACCACCTCTACGCCATGTCTATAGGACGCATGATCGAACCCGGGGCATTGGCTCCAACCACTGTGTTGGTATCCGGCAGCGGGCCCTACGACGGGCAAGGCGCATTCGCTGGAGCCGCAGATGCCAGAGGATACCCGTACGCCTTGCGCTTAGGGGACACCTGCTTTCCCGCACTCCGTTGAGGTGCTGCCGGGCACGTTCCGCCTACTCGGGAGGCGAACGTGGCGCAACGGTACACCTGTCCCGACGCGTGAACGAATCACCAGTCCTTCGGCTTCGTGATCGTCCCGTTACCGTCGGTGAGAACGGTCGCGAACTGAGACTGTTTCAAGACACCAGGGCGGATCCGCTTGTAGAAGTCCCTGTGCTTGTTCAGTTCGAAGGCCGGCTTCTTGTGAGGGTTGAGAATTCCAACTGTCTTGCCGACTTCGTCCCTAATGATCTGAAGAGGTAACGATAGATCGGAGTCGTTCGAGATTAGTACGGCAACATCGAACTTGTCGAGGTAGGCGTCGCGCAACATCAGGCTCGCAAGGTTGACATCCGAGCCCTTTTCTTCGGTTTTCATGACCTCGACGAAACGTTGTCCATTGGCGAGCGGCTTGACGAGACGCATCGTTGTTGGCTTCGAGATAAAGGCCCCTTCGACGATCGAAAGGCTTGGGAGCGTCCGAAGGGCCCTCAAGTACACCTCCTGCCGTCTGGGCTGACCAGCATCACCGACTCTTGCCGTAACGCGGGCCGTGCAGTAGTGGATGTGATCGATCTGGTTCTGGGGCGAGAGGAGAAGTTTGCACATCTGTGCGAGGTCGAGCCATTTGAAGGGAGTTCCTTTGAGTGCTCCATAGTAGAGATTGAATCCGTCCACATACACTCGTGTGCGCATAATGGACACCAGGATTACACACAAACAAAAGCAGACGCCCCGTTTCCGGGGCGTCGCGCCCTGGTTGCGAAGAACCAGGGGGGATGTGCAGATAGTGTAGCCCCAAAGACGGCTTGTCAAGGTATTGGGGCAACGTGTGAGCGTGTCAGATTGTTTGTGTACGGGTCGGGTTAGGAAGGATACCCAACGTTGTCAACTACGACTTCTCAACCGAGTGCCGAGATCGATCGGCCGACCGCAACGGCTGACGTTCCGGTCACTCCCGATGCTTCCGTTCCTGAGCCGTCCACGCCTGAGCCGATCGCCCCTGCCGAG
>CAZHCI010000173.1:0-5532 GCA_964530905.1 uncultured bacterium | reverse complement strand
CGCGTGCGTGAAGGAGGCGGCAGCCGGCGGCCGCTTCGAGGCGATCCGTTCGGGCGATGCCGGCTGAGGCCGCGGCCCGCTCCGCGCCGATCGTCTCGAGCCACCACTCCGTCGTCCAAGGCCTGCGGTGCCACCACCTCGAGGCGGGCGACGGGCCGCCACTGGTCTTGCTGCACGGCACCGCGTTCGACTCGGCCGCCCTCAGCTACGGACCGAGCCTGCCCGCGCTCGCGAAGCGCCACCGGGTGCTCGCCCTCGACTGGCCCGGGTACGGGGAGAGCGAGGTGCCGCGTTCCACGCTGTCGATGGGCGACTACGTCGACCTGCTCGACGCCTTCTTGGACGAGCACGAGGTGGATCGGGCGCACGTCGCCGGCTTCTCGATGGGCGGCGCCGTGGCGCTCGGCTACGCCCTGCGGCACGCGCATCGGGTGGCGTCGCTCACGATGATCGGCAGTTACGGCCTAGACGCCCGCATGCCGGTACCGCTCGTCGCGTACCTGGCCATGCGTGTGCCGCTGCTGCAGCGAGGCGTCGTTTGGAGCCTTCGGCGCAGCAAGACCCTGACGCGCCTGGTGTTGAGCCGGCTGGTGTTCGCGAACCGGCGCCTCGTGACCGACGCATTGATCGACGAGGTCCACCGGCAGGTCAGTGCGGCCGAGGCGGAGCGGAGCTTCATCGCGTGGCTGCGCGGCGAGCTGCTCCCGTTCCGCCTCGCGACGTCCTACGCCGAGCGACTCGGCGACGTCGGCGTCCCCACCCTGCTCCTGCACGGGCGGCTAGACCGCGTGGTGTCCTGGCGCAAGGCGCAGGGAGCGAACGGGCGGCTGCCGCGCTCGCGGCTCGTCGTCGTGCCGCGCTGCGGGCACTGGGTCCCGCGCGAGGCGCCCGTTGCGTTCGTGGACACGCTCCTCGAGTTCACCGCCTGAACGGCACGAGGCGGTTCAGACCGGTCCGCCGGTGATGACGATCATCGAACCGTTGACGAAGCTCGAGTCTGCGTTGGAGGCGAGGAACACGAATGCCGGCGCGATCTCCTCGGGTTGTCCGGGTCGGTCGATCCGCGAGGAGCTGTCCTTGTGGCCGAACGTCGCCACCTCGTCGGGATCGAGTCCGGTGTCGGCCGGATTGAGGGGCGTCCACACCGGTCCGGGCGCCACGGTGTTGACGCGGACTCGCTCCTCCACCAGCTCCTGCGCGAGGCTCCGCGTGATGCTGTGGATGGCGCCCTTCGTGGCGGCGTAGTCGCTCAAGTCCGCCGAGCCGCGGATGCCGGCGACGGACCCCGTGGCGATGATGGAGCTGCCGGGCCCCATCCGTGGGACCGCCGCCCGTGCCAAGCGCAGGTAGGCGTAGACGTTCACCTTCATGGTGCGGTCGAGCTCGTCCTCGGTGAGTTCCGTGATCCGCTTCCGGTTCTGCCATGCAGCGTTGTGGACCAGCACGTCGAGGCGTCCGAGCGCCTGCTCGGTCTCTTCCACGACGCGATCGCAGTACGTGGCGTCGCTGAGGTCGCCTTCGAAGACGATGCAACGGCGTCCGAGCGCTTCGATCGCCTCCTGGGTCACGCCCGCGTCGGAAGCCTCCTCGGGCAGGGCGGTGATCGCCACGTCGGCACCCTCGCGGGCGAACAGGTAGGCGACCGAGCGGCCTATGCCGGAGTCGCCGCCCGTGATCAGCGCCACCATGCCCGCTAGCTTGTCGGCGCTCTTGTAGTGCTCGCCGCGCCACCTTGGTGCGGGTTCGAGCTCGCTCTCGAGCCCGGGGGGTCGTTGGCGCTGCTCCGGGTACGGGGGGATCGGCTGTTCGATCGGTTCGTCCGGCCGCTTCGGCGGCGGGTCGTGATCGTCGCGCGTCATGGTGCACCTCGTCTCGACCGTGGGGCGGTGCTCGGAGGTCCCGGCGACACCCGCCGTCTCGCGCTCGTCGCCAGGAGCTGGACGAAGCGGGACGCGGTTGCTCATGACCGCGTCCCGCAGGGAACGACGAGGCCCGTGCGGGCCTGTCGGGTTGGGGCTAGACCGGCTTGCGCCCGGTGATCAGGCGGACGAGGAACAGCACGACGGCGATGACGAGCAGCGCGTAGATGAAGCCGCCGAGCAGGGTGCCGGTGACGATGCCCAGCAGCCACAGGACGAGCAAGATGATCGCGATGGTCTGAAGCATGTGGATGGCTCCCTACGTCGTTCGCGCGTGAGACGCGCGCGCCGCGCCGCCGCGAGCGCGCGCTGCCACGAGCGCGCGCTTCCACTAGCGCGGCGGAGCGGGCGCAAGTGTCTCACTGGGTCGGGTAACCGCGCCGCCCTTGGGCGCGGTCGGTTCGTGCGTTGCGCGTCAGGCGCCGGCGCCGAACTCCGAGTCGATCTTCGCTTGCGCTTCTTCCTTGCTGTAGCCGTACTTCTCCTGCAGGACGCCCACGAAGCGATCGTAGCTCCCGTCGACCTTGGCAAGATCGTCGTCGGTGAGATCTCCCCACACCTGCTTCGCGCGGCCGCGCAACTGCTTCCACTTGCCTTGGAACATGTCTGCATTCACGATGCTCACCTTTCTCCGTTCCGGGAACGATCGGATCGGCGGGCCTCTGAGGGGTGAGTACGGGTTTCGATCCTCGTCGAGTCGGACCGCGACACGTGGTCAGAGTGTCGTGGCGCGCGCACACGATGCAGAGGCACCGAGACCTCGCGTGGCGGCTTGCACTCATGGTGCATCAGGAGCGTCATCGACTCGGCTCATCGGTCACAGCAGAACCAGCACGGGCGCCGCGGAGAGGACGAGGAAGTGGGGCTCGGCGCCGCCGTTGTCTGGAATACTCGGGGGGTGTGACGCCCTTCGACGCGGGCGCGGTCGCCTACGTCGTGATCGGGTGTGAGGAGTTTGCTGCTGCCCGGGAGGAGTTCGAACGGTGTTTTCCCTCGTTCGCGGCAAGACTCCAGCGATTCACAACGGCACGCCCAGGAGCATCGCCGCGCTGGAGCAGATGAGGTTGGGCGGCGTCGTCCAGTGGCTGACCCTGCGCGGTCACGACGTGGCGAACCCGCTCCTGCTGTACGTGCATGGCGGTCCTGGCGGGCCGGACCTGGGTGCCACGCGGCACTTCGTCCCCGAGCTCGAGGAGCACTTCGTGGTGGCGCACTGGAGTCAGCGCGGCGCCGGGAAGTCGTACGCCCGCGAGCTCTCGGACGAGCGCATGACGATGGCGCAGTTCGTGGCGGACCTCGAGGAGCTGAGCCTGCACCTGCTGCAGCGCTTCGGTCAGCGGAAGCTGTTCCTGGTGGGCCAGTCGTGGGGCACCGTCCTGGGCATGCGGCTCGCGGCGAGGCGACCCGACCTGGTGGCCGCGTACGTCGGTGTGAACCAAGTGGTGGACCGGGGCGCGGAGGAGTTGCGCGCCTACCGCGCCTGCCTGCAGCGCGCCCGCGAGCGTGGCAACGGCAAGGCCGTGGCGCAGCTGGAGGCCCTCGGCGAGCCACGGGATGGCGCCTTCGCCAGCGTGGACGGGACGCTGGTGCAGCGGCGGTGGATGCGGGCCCTCGGCATGGTGACCTTCGAGCCCAAGCTCGCCGCGGAGATCGGCCGGGCCATCGCCATGAACCCCGAGCTGACCCTGCGGGACCTGCTGAATCTCTTCGCGCACGTGCGGTGGAACATGGAGCTTCTCTGGCCAGAGTTCTGCAGGGTGGACCTCGCGCGGGAGATCCCCGCCGTGGACGCGCCCGTCTTCTTCGTCGCCGGCGAGCACGACTGGCTCACGAGCCCGGAGCTCGCGCGGCAGTACCTGGACGCGCTGCGGGCGCCGCGGAAGGAGTTCGTCCTCTTCCCTCGATCGGGCCACGTCGCGTGCTTCGAGGAGCCGCGGCGGTTCCTGGAGGTCATGCTGCGGGCCAAGGCGGTGTGGGGGCCCGAAGTCCCTTCCCCAACCGATCGAGCCGCGGCCCACGCGTGACCGCGCGTCACAGCATGACCAGCACCGCCCCGACGTACAGGACGAGGATGAACACGCTCTCGAAGCCGATCCTGGCGAGCCCGGCCCGCTCGCGCCGCAGCAGGCCGAGGAGGAGGACCGCGGTCATCAGGATGGTGAGCGCGACGACGAAGAGGTCCTGCTGGTTGAAGCGGTGGTAGAGCGAGCCGCTGCGGTAGGCGGTGTCGGAGGCGGCCAGGAAGAGCGTGTCGAAGGCGTTGCCGCCGATGATGCCGCCGACGGCGAGGGTGAGCGCGCCGCGCCGCACCGCCGTGACGGTGGTGACGAGTTCGGGCAGCGACGTCACGGTTGCCACGAGGAGCCCGCCGACGGCGGTGTCGTCGAGGCCGGTCCGGTCCGCCACCGCGATGCCGAACTGCGTGACCAGGTACCCGGCCGCGGCGAGCGCGGCCACGGCGAGCGCGAAGGTCCCGTAGATCCACGCGCTGGAATGCGTGCGACCGCCGTCGTCGGCCGGCTCGTCGCGCACCGTCAGGGGCGTCATCCGTGGACTCCACATCCGCTCGCGGCGCACCCGGCCGACCAGCCGCAGGCCGGCGACGTAGGCGACCACGAGCACGATCGACGCCGGGTGCACGCCCAGAAGCGTGATGTCCGGGCCGAACGCGGCCACCAGCAGCAGGGAGAGCAGGGCGATGAGGAGGGCGGAGAAACTGAGGTTGGTCGTGGAGGCCGCGGCGTGCTCGAGGTTCGCGCGGCGGTAGGTGACGTCGGCGACCGCGAGGAACGCTGTCTGGATGGCGATCCCGCCGATGGCGTTGGAGATCGCCAGCGAGGGGTGGCCCTGCCAGGCGGCGGTGACGGAGGCGACGAGGCCGGCGAGCGAGGTGCTGCCGCCCAGGATGAGGGCGCCGACGATGGCTTCACCGAGGCCCGTGCGGTCGGCGATGACGTCGGCGCGCGAGGCCACGGTCACCCCGGCGACGGAGATCAGCAGCGCCGCGCCCGCGAAGGCGGCGACGAGGGCCGGCAGGCCCCAGGTCGACAGGTCGAACGGCATACGCCACCTTAGGCGCTGTGGCCGACGGGCGTGGCCGATGCGACGCGCAACCATCCTTGCGTCCTGCGCCGCCACCCCCTACCCTCGAACATGGCTGCCGATCGGATCGTCCCGTGCATCTGGCTCGACGACCAGGCCGAGGCCGCGGCCTCCTTCTACCTGGCCGCCTTCCCCGACGGGCGCGTCGATGCCGTCGCGCGCTACCCGCGCTCGGGCGAGAACCCATCGAACCAGCCGCCGGGCAGCGTCCTGACGGTCGACCTCACCCTCGCCGGCCAGCGCTTCACGCTGCTCAACGGCGGGCCCAACTTCAAGCCCAACCCGAGCGTCTCGTTCCACGTCCATCTCCCCGACGCCGCGGCCGTCGACGCGCTGCACGCCGCGCTGGGCGAGGGCGGCATGGACCTCATGCCGCTGGACGCCTACCCCTGGAGCCCGCGCTTCGCGTGGCTGCAGGACCGCTTCGGCGTCTCGTGGCAGCTGATGGCGCGGGACGATGCCGCGCGCCCGACGGTGGTTCCGGCGCTGATGTTCGCCGGGCCGCACCACG
>CAZHCI010000172.1:0-5561 GCA_964530905.1 uncultured bacterium | reverse complement strand
CTCGGTCACGTCCTCGATCCACGACAGCGCCCGCATCATGGTCGGAAAGCCCATGGTGCTCGCCGTCAGGAACGCCACGTGGCGCAGGTCGGCGCCGTCGATGCCGGCGCTCAGCGCTTGGCGGGCGTGGCTGTGCGTGGCCCCCTCGGACCCGGACGCGACGGCGATCGCGAGCTTGATCAGACGGCGCTCGCGGTCGCTCAACGGACCGGACTCGTGGGCGACCGACGCGAAGCGCTCGTAGGCCTCGACCAGCTCGGGGTTCTCGCGTTGCAGGCGGACGTACGGCTCGGGCTTGCTCACGGTTCCTCCTTCGGACTCGCGACGGTGCGGGTTTCCATCCTAGCCGACCGTGCCGTCACCCTCCCCCGATGCCGAGCGGGAAGGCGGAAGCGAGGGCGGAGGCGAGCTCGAAGGACCGGCCCACACCCCGCTCCTGCGGGCCACCAGCCAGGCCGACGCCGCCACGGCGACGCCCGCGACGCCGAACCCCGCAGCGAAGCCGGCCGCGCTCACCACGGCGCCCACCAGCACCGGCGCGACGAGCTGCGCCGCGCGATTGAGCGACAGCCGCAGGCCCAGAGCCGCGCCCCGGCGGTCCGGATCCACGCGGCCCGCCACCATCACGATGCTCGACGGCAGACCGACCCCGGTGCCGACGCCCGCAGCGACCAGCAGGAACGCGAGCGCCGCGGGCGAGGTCGCCAGACCCAGGAGCCCCACGCCGACGGCGACGAACGTCATCGCGGCGACCAGCGCCCGCGCGGTGCCGCCAAACGCCCGCGAGATCCGGGGCATGGCCGGCCGCACCGCCACCGTCGCTGCCGCGCCCACGCTGATCAGCGTCCCGATCGCCGTCGCCGAGTAGCCGTGAGCCTCGAGCGCCACGGGCAGGAACGCCTGCCGCACGCTCAGCGCGACGAACAGGCCGACGCTCGACGCCACGGCGACCTGCACGCCCACGTTCCGCAGCAGCGGCGGCCGTCGATCACGGCCTCGCTGGTCGGTCGCTCGAGCTGGCGCCGGGCCTGGCGCTGGGTCTGGAGCTGAGCCCGGAGCTGGATCCGGCGCCGTCCGCGTGACCCCGGCGCGTACTCTCCACGCGACCGCGGCGGCCACGGTCCCGAAGCCCGCCGCGAGCGTGAAGGCGGGACGGAACCCCGCCAGGTCGATCGCCACGCCCACCAGCGCCGGGCCGACCAGCCGTCCGAGCGAGATCGCGGTCGTGAAGCGGGCGTAGTCGCGCGCCATGCTGCCGTTCCGACCAAGGCCGGCCACCAGCGACTGGGCC
Source organism: uncultured bacterium (assembly GCA_964530905.1). GTDB lineage: Bacteria > Deinococcota > Deinococci > Deinococcales > Trueperaceae > SLSQ01. The sequence goes on along the minus strand of CAZHCI010000172.1, from coordinate 4,270 downwards.
GCGACCGTCGCGAACAGCTGGAACGTTCCCAGCGCCAGCTGAGCCACGGCCAGCACCGCCATGCCCGGCACCAGCGCCAGGAGAAGCGGCGCCGAGGCGGTCCCGGCCGTCCCGATCGCCAGCCACCGCGGCGGGCCGGCGCGGTCGACCCAGCGGCCGGCGCTCACCCCGAGCAGCGCGGGCAGGACGCTGGGCAACGCCACGATCGCACCCACCCAGAGCGGGGTCGCCCCCAGCGCCACGGCGTAGAGCGGGACGGCGGTCGACAGCATCGACAGCCCGACGGTCGAGACGCCCATCGCGAGCGACAGAGGCCCCAGGAGCGGGGAGCGGGAAGGCACGGGCGAGGGTACCCGTCGACCGGGCCCGCCGTGGCCCCGTGACCGGGTCGAGGGCGGGCAGGACATTCGTCCGTAGTCTTAAATACCCCCCATGGGTATCTTTTCACGAGCACGTGCCGCTCGATGGGTCGTCCGCGAGGACACCCCACGGCGGCGGAAGGCGAGGTCACCGCATGCAGGACAAGCTCAACATCATCGTCATGAACGGCACGGTCGACAAGCTGCTGGCCATGACGACGATCGTCTCCGGCGCCGTGGCGATGGACAAGAAGGTCACGCTGTTCGTGACGTTCTGGGGCCTGATGGCGTTCCGCGAGGGCGCCTGGCAGGATCCGGCCCAGCAGACCCTGCCCGCCGAGTACCAGCAGTACGGCCCGATGATGCAGGAAGCGATGCAGAAGATGGGCGTCAAGCCGTGGATGGAGACGCTGCGCATCGCCAAGGAGATCGGCGAAGTCGACGTCTACGCCTGCAGCATGACGAAGGACATGTTCGACCTCGACATGGCCGACCTCGACGACATCGTCGACGCCGAGAAGGGCGTCGCCGGCTTCATCTCGATGTCCGAGGGAGCCGAGGTGCTGGTGTTCTGATCCAGCGCCCCTCCGCGACCCCACCCGCTGCCCGACCCCGTTCGAAGACGAAAGGATCCACCCCATGTCCGACCTGACCGTCAAGCAAGAGATCGACGCGCGCGGAAGCGCCTGCCCCGGCCCCCTGATGGAGCTGATCCGCGGAATCAAGAGCTCCGACCTCGGCGACAACGTCGCCGTGCTCTCCTCCGACCCCGGCTCCAACAAGGACATCCCCGAGTGGGTCGACAAGATCGGCTACGAGCTGGTCGCCAACGAGGAGCACGACGACTACCAGCGCTTCGTGGTGCGAAAGACCAAGTAACCCCCGTCCCGCCCACCGGATGCGCTCTTCGGAGCGCATCCCGACCGCCGCGCCCGAGCGCGGCGAGGGCGGCGCAGTGCGCGTCCGAGGACGGACGCGGCCATGACAAGGAGGCGACATGCACGACATCGTCATCATCGGTGGCGGACCCGGCGGAACGATCACCGCCAACCACCTCGCAGACGAGCTCGGCCCCGAGCTCCAGGGCGGCAGCACGCGCATCACCCTACTGACCGACAAGCCCGACCAGGTCTACAAGCCCGGCTTCCTGTACATGGCCTTGGGCCTCGAGACGGCCGACGCGATCCACCGTCCGGTGCGCGAGCTCGTCAGCCCGCTGGTCGACGTCCGCATCGAGCCGGTCACCAAGGTCGACACCGCCGAGCGCAAGGTGATCACGCGCCAGGGCCGCAGCTACCGCTACGACCAGCTGATCGTCGCGACCGGCGCCCGGCTCGATCCGGAAGCCACGCCAGGCCTGAAGGAGGCCGGCGACACCTTCTACGACGAGGCCGGCGCCCAGCGGCTGTACGAGAAGCTGAGCACGCTCACCGAAGGACGGATCGTCGTGTCCGTGATCGGCGTGCCGCACATGTGCCCCGTCGCGCCGCTCGAGATCACCTTCATGCTGGACGAGTGGCTTCGCGATCGCGGCGTACGCGACCAGATCGAGCTGACGTACACCTACCCGATCAACCGCTCGCACTCGATCGAGACCGTCGCCGCCTGGGCCACGCCGGAGCTGGCGTCGCGCGACGTCGCCGTCGAGACGTTCTTCAACGCGGAGACCGTCGATCCCGAGCGCAAGGTCCTGACCAGCATGGAGGGGACCGACCTGCCGTTCGACGTGCTGATCGCCGTGCCCGAGCACCGCAGCGCCGCGTTCCTCGAAGCGTCCGGCCTGACGCAGCACGGCTGGGTCCCGACCGACCGGGAGACGCTTGCCGTGAAAGGGTTCGACGGGATCTGGGCGCTCGGAGACACCACCGACCTTCCGACCTCCAAGGCCGGCTCGGTCGCGCACTACCAGGCCGCCACGCTCGCGAAGAACGTCGTCGCGCGAGCGCACGGCAAGCCGCCGGTGGCCCGCTACGACGGCAAGACGATCTGCTTCATCGAGGCCGGCCTGGACCGCGCCACCTTCCTGGAGTTCGACTACGGCCGTCCGCCCACGCCCAAGGCGCCCACCAAGACGATCCACTGGGCGAAGCTCGCGTACAACAGCGCCTACTGGCTGACCGCCAAGGGCGCGCTGTAGAGGAGGTGGCCATGAGCGGACCGACCCTCCCCCACGACACGGACGTGAACGCCAAGCTCGACCTCCTGCTCGAGAAGGTCGACCGGCTCGAAGCCCGGCTGGCCGCTCGCGAATCGGGCACGGCCCAGGAGCTGCAAGCGCCGTTGGAGCTCGCGATGGCCGGCATGACCGACGACATGGTCCAAGGCCTCGTGCGGCGCCTCTCCGGACTGGCCGAGGTCGTCCTCGACCCGGGCATGGCCGAGCTCATGGCCCGGTTCCAAGATCCGCGCGTCCAGGCGTCGCTCCTGCAGCTCACCGATCCCGACGCGCTCGAGGCGTTCGCCGGCCTGGCCGGCGGCGTGTCGCTGATGCAAGCCGGCCTGACGGACGACATGGTCAAGAGCCTGATGACGAAGGGCGGCGCGCTGGGCGAGCTGGTGCTCGATCCGTTCGTCCTGGACGCGCTTCAGACCATGGCGCGCGCCCTCAAGGCGGGCCAGGCCGAGTATCCCGACGAGAAGGTGCCACCCATCGGCGGCGTCTTCGCGGCCATGCGCGCGGCGAACGATCCCGACACGCGCCGGGTGATGGCGTTCGCCCTGGCGGTGATGCGGAACCTCGGCAAGGAGTTCTCCTGAGGGATCGCCGGGCGGCGCACGCGAGGTGAGCCCCACGGCCGAGGACGCCGCCGATGCGCGGCGTCCTCGGCCGCGCCGTCAACGGCGCCTCGCGACCGCCCAGCCGTACGGGTCGGGCCACGGCACGACGTGGCCCAGCCGCTGCGCGGCGTGCAGCGCCCAGTACGGATCGCGCAGCATCTCGCGGCCCAGCAGGACCACGTCCGCTCGTTCCTCGCCGACGATCGCGTCGGCCTGGGCGGGATCCACGATCCCGCCCACGGCCGCGCTGGGCACGCCGGCGCGACGCACCGCCTCCGCGAACGGCACCTGGACGTTCGGGCGGCTGGGCGCCCGAACGCCGGGAACGGCGCCTCCCGCCGAGCAGTCGATCAGGTCCGCCCCCGCCTCGCGGGCCAGCCCGGCGAAGCGGACGGTGTCCGAGGCCGTCCAGCCGTCCTCGCGCCAGTCGCTGGCCGAGACGCGAATCCAGACCGGCAGGTCGTCCGGCAGCGCCTGACGAACGGCGGCGAGCACCGCCAACGGAAGCCGGACGCGGTGCTCGAACGAGCCTCCCCAGCGATCGTCGCGACGGTTGACCAGCGGCGAGAGGAACTCGTGCAGCAGGTAGCCGTGAGCGGCATGAACCTCGATCGTGCGGAAGCCGGCCGCGACGGCGCGCGTCGCCGCGACGGCGAACGCCTGGGTCACGTCCGCGATGCCGGCGTCGTCCAGCGCCTGCGGCGCGGGGTCGTCCGGCCGGAACGGCTCTGACGTCGGACCGACCGTCGTCCAGCCCCCATCGTCGACGGGCACGACGCCGCTGGCCTCGGCCCACGGCCGGTACGTCGACGCCTTGCGTCCCGCGTGCCCGAGCTGGATCGCCGCCACCGCCCCTTGGCTCTCGATCGCGGCGGCGACCGGCTTCAGCGCGTCGACGTGACGGTCGCTCCACAGGCCGACGTCGTGCGGCGTGATGCGGCCGCGAGGCTCCACGGCGGTCGCCTCGGCCATCACCAGGCCCGCCCCGCCGATGGCCCGGGCGCCCAGATGCGCGACGTGCCACGGATTCGCGAGCCCGTCGTCGGCCGAGTAGGTGCACATCGGCGAGACGCCGACGCGGTTGCGCATCGTGACGCCTCTGAGCGTGAACGGGTCGAACAGCGACGTCGCGG
>CAZHCI010000171.1:0-5659 GCA_964530905.1 uncultured bacterium | reverse complement strand
CCATGAACATCGCCAGGACCAGGGCCGCCAGGACCGGTCCGCGCCGCGTCGCGGGCCCGTGCGGCGCGGCCTCCGGACGAGCCGTGGGGCGTGGGCGTGGACCGTCGGACATGAGGACCGAGAGCGTAGCACCGGCGAAGGCTTCCACGGCGTTGCGGACGCGGGCGGGCTTGTGCTACGCTCCTGAGGCTACCGACGCAGCGGCACGCGTCTCGACGACGCGGCAGCCGTGATCGGACGATCCAGACCCCGAAGCGGGCCCACGTGACCGTGCGGCGCGCGCATTCCAGAGGATCACGAGGAGAAGCATGGCTCGCAACCCGTCCGCGATGAAACGGCACCGCCAGTCCGAAGTCGCCCGCCTGCGCAACCGCGCCGCGAAGTCGACGATCCGCACCTTCACGAAGAAGGCGCTGACGGCTGCCGAGCAAGGCGATTTCGAGGCTGCCGCGAAGTACCAGAAGGTGGTGCAGGGGCTCGTCGACAAGGCCTCCAAGGGCGCCACGATGCACAAGAACGCCGCTGCGCGCCGCAAGAGCCGCCTGTCCGCCCGGATCAGCAAGATGCGCGAGGGCGCGTCGGCCTGACCGTTCCGTGACCAGCGTGATCGTTCCGCCCCCGGCCACGGCCGGGGGCGGTTTTTCGTCGGGTATCGTTTCCGCATGAGCGACGAGACGCCGCCCGATCGGCTCCGCATCGTGCTGGTGCGTCCCAAGTCGTCCGAGAACGTCGGCGCCGCCGCACGGGCGATGAAGAACTTCGGCCTGTCCGAGCTGGTCCTGGTCGCCCCGCGTTGCCGCATCGACAAGAGCGCACGGGCGTTGGCGTCTCACGCCGGCGACGTGCTGGACCGTGCGACGGTGGCGCCGGACCTGGGAGAGGCGCTCCGCGGCGTGCGCTGGGCGGTGGGCACCTCCGCCAGGCCGCGTGCCAGCGAGACGGTGCGCGACCATGAGCCCGACGATGGGCTCGCGACGCTCCCCGACGTGGGTGGGGCGCTGGTGTTCGGTCCCGAGGATCACGGCCTCGCGAACGAGGAGCTCGACCGCTGCCAGGCGCTGGTCCGGATCCCCACGGCCGAGTACGCGTCGATCAACCTGGCGCAGGCGGTGAACATCTTGGCCCATCGCCGGTTCGAGCTTCGCAGAAGGGGAGAGGCAGGCCCAGATCTCGCCGAGGTCGCCGACCGCGATCAGGTCGAGCGGATGTACGACGACCTCGTCGAGCTGTGGCATCTGATCGGATTCACGGACGAGCGGCGCGAGGTGCCTACGCTCAGGCTGTTCCGGGGCCTGCTCGACCGCGCCGCGCCGACGCCGCGTGAAGTGGCGGCGTTTCGCGGTCTGATCTCGCAAGCCGCGTGGGCCGCGAAGCGCGATCCGGACCGGCTTCCCGGCCGCGCTCGGGACGAGTCCACCGCGCGTTGACACCTTCCTGGCCCGCCGGTATACTTCCCTGCGCTGACCGGAGGGTTGGCTGAGCGGTCGAAAGCGGCGGTCTTGAAAACCGTTGTGGGGCTCGCCCCACCGGGGGTTCGAATCCCTCACCCTCCGCCACTCGATCGTCCGGTCGGCGTCGGGCAACCAGGAGAGGTGGCCGAGCGGCTGAAGGCGCTCCCCTGCTAAGGGAGTATAGGGGCATAACCTCTATCGAGGGTTCGAATCCCTCCCTCTCCGCCACTACCGATCGACCGGCCCGGCACCACGCATGCACCCGTAGCTCAGTTGGATAGAGCGTCTGACTACGGATCAGAAGGCCAGGGGTTCGAATCCTCTCGGGTGCACCAACGAAACGGCCGCAGCACGGCCCCACCGACGGCGATCCGCAGCGATGCGGGTCGCTTTCGCTTGGTCCGGCCTCGAGCGCGCCGCCCCCGCTCGTCTCTCCGCGCCATGTCCCATGGCCGACGGACCGACCGCCAGCCGAGCCCCTATGGTCGGGACAGGCACCACCCCGTCGGCGCGCACGCCGGATGGGCTCTTCGAGCAGCCGTTCCCATCACGTCCATCCAGGAATGCAAGCGAACGGTTCCCGTTGCGCGCCCTTCACCATCCCGAAAGGACGGCACCATGCCAACCTTGTCTAGACATGTCCGAATCGTGCTAGCCGTGTTGCTAGCGGCGACCCTGACGGCGCTCGCAAGCGCCCAGGAGCAGGAGGAGGCTCCGGCCTTCTTCGAGCTCGAGACGCTGGCGGACGGCCTGAACTCGCCCGTGCAGCTCGTCTCGCCGCCGGAAAGCGATCGGCGCTTCGTCGTCGATCGGATCGGCCAGATCTGGGAGCTGAACGACGACGGCCTCGCGAGCGAGCCGTACCTGGACCTGCGTGAATCGATGGTCGAGCTGCAGGAAGGGTTCGACGAGCGCGGTCTGCTGGGCCTCGTGTTCCACCCGGACTACGTGACGAACGGCCGACTGTTCGTGTACTACAGCGCTCCGCTTCGTGAGGAAGCGCCTCGGGACTGGGACCACACGGCGATCGTGTCCGAGTTCAAGACCGTGACGCCCGAGAGCGACGACGCGCAGCGTGGCGACGCGACCAGCGTGGACCTCGGCACCGAGCGCGTCCTGCTCGAGATCGACCAGCCGAACTTCAACCACGACGGTGGCGCGCTCGACATCGGCCCCGACGGCTACCTCTACATCGCACTCGGCGACGGCGGTAACGCCGACGACCGCGGCCTGGGCCACCAGCCGATGGGCCACGGGCAGGACACCACCTCGCTGCTCGGGAACATCCTGCGCATCGACGTCGATCGCGGCTGGCCCGGCTACGCGGTCCCCGCGGACAACCCGTTCGTGGGCGACCCCGCCGGCCTGGACGAGATCTACTCGTGGGGTTGGCGCAACCCTTGGCGGATGACGTTCGACGCCGCCGGCAACGGCGACCTGTACGCCGCCACCAACGGACAGAACCTGTGGGAAGCCATCTACCGCGTGCGCGAGCCCGGCAACGCCGGCTGGAACCTGCTCGAGGGGACGCACTGCTTCGACCCCGACGCGCCCGACACGACACCGCCGGCCTCCGCCTGCGACCTCGTCGGTCCGCAAGGCGAGCCGCTGATGCTGCCCGTGATCGAGTACCCGCACCCGGCCAACCAGGGCGACGCCGAGCACGCCGGCATCTCCGTCGTCGGAGGCTACATGTACCGCGGCGAAGCGATCCCCGAGCTGCAGGGCCGCTACGTGTTCGGCGACTGGAGCCAGAGCTTCGGCTCGCCGGCAGGCCAGCTGTTCGTCGCCACGCCACACGCCTCGCAGGTCGAGACGGGCACGTGGCCGATGGACCGGCTCGCCGTTCTCGAGCACTTCATCCTCGGCTTCGGTGAGGACTCGGAACACGAGTTGTACGTTCTGACCACCGACAACACCGGCCCGACCGGCTCGACCGGCGCCGTCCACAAGATCGTGCCCGCCGACGACGCCGAAGAAACGTCGGAGGACGCGGGATAACGACCGTTCCAGCGACGCGCTCGCCGCGGATCCCTCGGTGGCGGACGCGATGAAGGCAGCGGCGGCGTCCGAACGTGGACGCCGCCGCCGTTTCGGATAGGAGACGCCATGCTCGATCATCGACCCCCCGACCGACCGAAAAGCCTGACGCAGAACGCCCTCCGGCGGCCGTTCGCCGTCGTCGCCGCGGCTATCGTGTCGCTGGCCGCGTTCCTCACGGCCGGCGCCCAAGAGCTACCGGCCGTCGAGGCGGAGCTCGTCCTGGACGGACTGGTGTCGCCGGTCCTGCTCACCGCGCCGATCGACGACGACCGTCGCTTCATCGTCGAGCAGACCGGCGACGTCCGAGTCCTCGACCCGGAAGGGCAGCTGCTCGAGACGCCGTTCCTCGACCTGAGCGACGAGATCGTCGAGCTCGCCGACGGGTTCGAGGAGCGCGGTCTGCTCGGCCTGGCGTTCCACCCCGACTACGCCGACAACGGCCGTCTGTACGTCCACTACAGCGCTCCCTTGCGCGCCAGCGCCCCTGGCGGCTGGGACCACACCGCCAGGATCTCGGAGCTCCGCGTCTCGGACGACGATCCGAACATCGTCGACGCCGACTCCGAGCGCATCCTGCTCCACGTCGACCATCCCAATCCGAAGACGAACGGTGGAGCTCTGGCGTTCGGTCCGCACGACGGGCTGCTCTACGCCGCCATCGGCGAAGGCGGCGGTGCGCACGGCATCGGCGAGGTCGTCTACGGAGCGCTCGAGGTTCCCGAAGGCGGCAACGTCTGGGATGCGCTCGCTCAGGATCTGCGCACGCCGTACGGCAAGATTCTCCGCCTCGACGTCGATCACGGCTGGCCCGGCTACGCCGTCCCCGAGCGCAACCCGTTCGTCGGAGAGGTAGCTGGCCTGGACGAGATCTGGGCGTGGGGCTTCCGCAATCCGTACCGCATGTCGTTCGACGAGAACGGCGATCTGTACGTCGCGGCGGTGAGCGAGTCGTTGTCCGAAGCCGTCTACCGTCTGGACGGACCGGGCAACTACGGCTGGCCGATTCGGGAGGGAACGCGTTGCTACGACCGTCAGGAGCCGCTGGACCCACCCGAGGCGTGCGCGCGTAGCGGCGACCTGGGCTGGCCGATCCGCGATCCGGTGATCGAGTACTTCAACCGCAACGTGCTGGAGTCCGACATCGACGCCGAGCCGTCGGGCACGGCGGTGGTGGGCGGGTACGTCTACCGTGGCGAGGCGCTGCCCCAGCTCGTCGGCCGGTTCGTGTTCGCCGATTACTCGCTCGACCCGCAACAGGCTTCCGGCGTCGTGTACGCCTCCGGTCCCGAAGGCGACGTGGCGGCGACGTGGCCGATCGAGGAGCTCGTGCGCGTCGACGGTCGCGCGCAGGGGATGGGGCGCGACGGCGACGGCGAGCTGTACCTGCTCACGCGCGAGGCGTTCGCGCCCAGCGGCGATACCGGCCGCGTGTTCCGCCTCACGCCCGCCGAGGACGCAGCATCGAACGGTGCGAGCGGCGAGGAGAGCGAGCAGGAGAACGCGTCGGTGGAGGGGCCGACCGAGGAGCCGACGGACGACGCGGCGGACGGCTCGGCGGACGAATCGACCGGCGCCGACTCCGACTCCCTGAGCTTCACCGAGCAGCAGGTCGCTAGCGGAAGCGACCTGTACGACGCGCACTGCCAGAGCTGCCACGCGAACGATCTCCGCTCCGCCGGTCCGTTCCCGCCCCTCACGGGCGATGCGTTCTTCGCGGCGTGGGAAGGCCGACAGGTCGCGGAGCTACTGGCCTACGTCGGAGAGACCATGCCGTTGGGCGAGCCGGGCTCGCTCGAGGACGAGGAGTACGCGGACATCGTCGCCTACTGGCTCGATCGGCACGGCTACGACGCCGGTCCGGCCGCTCTTTCCGGCGATCCAGCCGCCGTCGGCGACGCGCCTGTCGAGGATCGGCGCTGACGCACGGCGCCGCCGGCGCGCCGCCACCCCCGGGTGGGCTCTGGCGCGCCGGCGGCTGCTCAGTCGGACAGGTCCACCCGAGCGGCACGCGCACGCAGCCCGCCGAGGGCCGCTCCGACGAGGAACGAGCCGCCGAGCAGCAGCACGTCCGGGGCCGCCGCGAAGGCGAACCGCACGAACACGCCGATGACGGCCATGAACGCCAGGCCCACGCCGACCGCGTAGCCCACGGTCGAGACGCGAGG
>CAZHCI010000170.1:2790-5675 GCA_964530905.1 uncultured bacterium | reverse complement strand
GGCTCAGGCGGGTTGCGGCCGCACGCTGGGAACGGTCGGCTGAGCACCGTCCAGCACGGGAGCGACCTGCTTCAGGCGCATGGCGTTCCCCAGGACGAACACGGAGGAGAGCCCCATCGCCGCCGCCGCCAGGATGGGCGAGAGAAGCACGCCCAGCCAGGGATAGAGCACGCCGGCGGCCACCGGGATCAGGACCGTGTTGTACGCGAACGCCCAGAACAGGTTCTGCTTGATGTTGGTCATCGTGCGCCGCGACAGCTCGATCGCGTTCACGACGGCGCGAAGATCGCCCGACATGAGCACCACGTCGCCCGCTTCGATCGCGACGTCGGTGCCGGTCCCGATCGCCACGCCGACGTCGGCGGCCGCCAAGGCGGGGGCGTCGTTGATGCCGTCGCCGACGAACGTGACGCGGCGGCCCCCCTCGCGCAGCCGCTCGACCGCTTGGACCTTGCCGTCGGGCAGCACCTCCGCCTCGACCTCGTCGATCCCCAGCCGGCGCGCGATGGCGTGCGCCGTGCGGCTCTGGTCGCCGGTGATCATGGCGACGCGAAGTCCGCGCGCGTGCAGCGCCTCGATCGCCTCGGGCGTGCCCGGCTTGATCGGGTCGGACACGGCGGCCAGGCCGGCGAGCTGTCCGTCCACCGCTGCGAACAGCGGCGTGCGACCGTCGTCCGCCAGCGCGTCGGCGCGCTCGGCCAGCGCGCCGAGGTCCAGCCCCTGCTCGCGCATCCAGCGGCCGGAGCCGACCAGCACGTCGTGGCCGCTCACGCGGGCCTGCACGCCGCGGCCCGGGATCGCCTCGAACGTCTCGGCACGGGGAAGCTCGGCGTGGTCCTCGCGCGCGCTGCGCACGATGGCGTCGGCGATCGGATGCTCGCTCTGCGCTTCCGCCGCGGCGATCAGCGGAAGCAGCGTCTCGCGGCTCCAGCGTCCCGTCGGCTCCAGCTCGGTCAGGGCGGGACGCCCCTCGGTGAGCGTTCCGGTCTTGTCCAGCGCCACGACGTCGGAGCGCTGCAGCGTCTGGATCGCCTCGCCCTTCCGGAACAGCACCCCCATCTCGGCGCCGCGACCGCTGCCGACCATGATGCTGACCGGCGTGGCCAGCCCCATCGCGCACGGACAGGCGATCAGCAGCACCGCCGTGGCGGAGACCAGCGCGAAGGTGAGGCGCGGCTCGGGTCCGACCAGCATCCAGACGGCGAACGTGACCACGGCCAGCGCCAGCACGATCGGAACGAACACGGAGACCACGCGGTCGGCCAGCGCCTGGATCGGCACCTTGCCGGCCTGCGCCTCCTCGACCATCTGCACGATGCGGGCCAGCGACGTGTCGGCTCCCACCCGCTCGGCGCGGAAGCGGAACGCGCCGGTCTTGTTCACCGTGCCGCCGGTGACGGTGTCGCCCTCGCCCTTCGCGACGGGCGCCGGCTCGCCGGTCAGCATCGACTCGTCCACCCACGACGAGCCGCTCGCGACGCTGCCGTCGACCGGGATCCGCTCGCCGGGACGAACGGCGATCAGGTCGCCGGGCACGACGTCGCTGATGGCGACCTCGTGCTCCTCGCCGTCGCGCACGACCCGGGCGGTGTCCGCCTGGAGCGTGAGCAGGCGCCGGATCGCGTCGCTGGCGCGGCCTTTGCTGCGGTGCTCCAGCCAGCGACCCATCAGGATGAGCGTGATGATCGCCGCGGAGGCCTCGTAGTACACGTGAACGGTGCCGGCCGGCAGGATGGTGGGCACGAAGGTGGCGACCAGGCTGTAGCCGAACGCGGCGGACGTCCCGATCATCACCAGGCTGTTCATGTCGGGACTGCCGTGACGCAGCGCCGCCCAGCCCGGCTTGAAGAAGCGCCGGCCGGGGCCGAACATCACCGGCACCGTCAAGGCGAGCTGCGCCAGCCAGAGCGGTAGCCGCCCGATGCGCTCCATGAGCGCCATCTCGGCGCCGGGGATCAGCATCGGTCCCATCGACAGCAGCACCAACGGGATCGTGAACGCCGCGGCCAGCTGGACGTCGCGCCGAAGCGCGGCGCTCTCCTGGTCGTGGCGGCTGCGCCGGGCCACGTCCTCGCCCTGGGCGACCTCGTCGGACCGGACCTCGTAGCCGGCGTCGGCGAGCGCCCCGACGAGCTCCGGGTACGGCGTGGCGTCGGGAAGCCAACGGACGCGGACGCGCTCGGTCGCGAGGTTCGCGGTCGCGTCCAGGACGCCGGGGAGTCCCTCGAGCGCCTTTTCGACGCGCGCGACGCAGTTGGCGCAGGTCATGCCTGCCACGTCGAGGTCGAGGGTCTGTTCCTGAGGGGCGTAGCCGACGTCGCGGACGCGCTTCAGCACGCCCTCGAGGTCGACGACGGACGGGTCGAACACGACGCTGGCCCGCTCGGTCGCCAGGTTCACGTTCGCCTGGCCGACACCTTCGGTGCGTGACAGCGTGCGCTCGACGCGGGACGAGCAGTTGGCGCAGGTCATGCCCTGCACGCCGAACGTGACGGTGCGGGTCTCGCTCATGCGGATCCTCCGGGGTCGCGGTCGGAGCGTCTCGGGTCGAGGCGTCTCACGACCGGTACTTCAGGGCGTCCATCAGCTCGTCGACGATCGCGTCGGTGTCGCCGCGCTCCGACGCGGTGGCGACGTGGTCGCGAACGTGGGCGCGCAGCACCGTCGCGGTCACGCCGGCCAAGCCGCCCTGGACGGCCTTGACCTGCTTGAGCACGTCGACGCAGTAGACGCCGGGATCCTCGAGCATGCGGACGATGCCGTCCAGATGCCCCCGCGCGCTCTTCAGGCGGTTCACGGCGTCGCGGCGGGTCGCGTCGTCGAGGTGCAGGCAGTCCGCGACGCCGTGGGCGGGGCCGGCGGCGGCGTCGGGCACCGGCAGGTCC
>CAZHCI010000170.1:1413-2690 GCA_964530905.1 uncultured bacterium | reverse complement strand
TGCGGCGTCGCGAGCGGCCATCAGGCGGGGGAGGCCGTGTAGCCCTCTTCGGCGACGGCGGCGATCAGGCGGTCCAGCTCGCCCCCCTCGACGCGGGCGCGGCCGGCGTCCAGGTCCACCTCGACGGCTTGCACGCCGTCTACGGAGGCGAGCGCGTCTTCGACGGCCTTCTTGCAGTGGCCGCAGGTCATTCCCTTGATCTCGAGGTCGGTCATGTCGTCGTCCTTTCCGGCCGGGCGGCCGTGGCTCGTCGTGAGCAGACCCCTACCCCCCTGGGGGTGGGGTCTGCACAGCGTACCCGAGCCGACGGCCCCGGGCAAGGGGGCGAACGACGTGGGGCCGGACGACCGGGCGCTTCGCCTGGCGCTTCGTCCGGCGTTTCGTCAGGCGGCGGCCGTCCGGGGGCTCGCGTCCAGCGACGCCCGCCGCATCGTCACCGCGTTGATCGCCACGATCACCGTCGAGGCGCTCATCAGGAGCGCGCCGACGGAGGGCGAGAGCAGGATGCCGAGCGGCGCGGCCACGCCGGCCGCCAGCGGAATCGCCACGACGTTGTAGCCCGTCGCCCAGATCAGGTTCTGGCGCATCTTGCGCGTCGTCAGCTCGTTCAGGCTGAGCATCCGCAGCACGTCCTCGGGATCGTCGTTGACCAACACCACGTCCGCGCTCTCGATCGCCACCCGGGTCCCCGCCCCGATGGCGACGCCCAGATCCGACTCGATCAGGGCGGCGGCGTCGTTGATGCCGTCCCCGACGAACGCGACCGGCCCCTCCTCGTGGAGCTCCCGCACCCGGGCGACCTTGTCCTCGGGCTTCACGCGGGCGTAGACGCGGTCGATCCCGATGCGCTTGGCGACCGCGTGCGCGACCTCCTCGCCGTCGCCGGTGATCATCACCGGCTCGATCCCGCGCTCGACGAGGGCGGCGGCGGTCCTCTCGGCGCTCTCGCGGACGGCGTCCGCAAGCGCGAACACCGCGCGCACGGCCTGTTCGTCCGCGAGCGCCACGATCGTCGCGCCGTCCTCGCCGAAGCGGTCCGCCGCCCGCTGCAGCGCGTCCGGCACCGTCCGGCCGTCCTCGGACGCCCAGTTCAGCCGCCCGATGCGCCAGCTGCGACCGTCGACCCGGCCGCGGACCCCGGCGCCGCTCTCGACCCCGAACTCCTCCGCCTCGGCGGGCGGTTGCGCGTCCGCCTCCTCCGCGGCCGTCCGCAGCGCCGAGGCGATCGGATGCTCGCTGCGGGCCTCCAGGGTGGCCGCGATGCGCAGCGCCTCGGC
>CAZHCI010000170.1:0-1313 GCA_964530905.1 uncultured bacterium | reverse complement strand
CCGGGCTCCGCCGCGGTCGCGACCTCCTGCACGGCGAACACCCCTTCGGTGAGCGTCCCCGTCTTGTCGAACGCCACGAAGCGGAGCGAGCCCGCCCGCTCCAGCGCGTCGCGATTCCGGATCAGCAGGCCGTTCTTCGCCGCCAGGGCGGTGGCGTTCGCGGTCACCAGCGGGATCGCGAGGCCCAGCGCATGCGGACAGGCGATCACCAGGACCGTCACCGCCAGCGCGACGGAGCCGGTCAGGTCCCGCCCCACGCCCAGCCAGACCAGCAACGTCGCGGTCGCCGCACCGACCGCGATGTACGCCAGCCAGCCCGCCGCACGGTCGGCCAGGCGCTGGAAGCGGCCGCGCGAGGCGCGCGCCTCGTCGACCAGGCGCATCACCTGGCTCAGCGCGGTCTCCTCGCCGGTCCGGACGACGCGGACCGTGAGCGCGCCGTTCTGGTTCACCGAGCCCGCCGCGACCTCGTCGCCCGGCGATTTCGACACCGGCGTCGACTCGCCGGTGAGGAACGACTCGTCCGCGGCCGAGTCGCCCTCCTCGACCTCGCCGTCGGCCGGGAACGACTCGCCGGGGCGGACCAGCAGGCGGTCGCCCTCCTCGAGCTCCGACGGCGCCACCTCCTCGGTGCCGCCGTCCTCCAGGTAGCGCCGCGCGGTGGTCGGCATCAGCTCGCCCAGCTCCTCGAGCGCCCGCGAGGCGCCCTGGACGGACCGCATCTCGATCCAGTGGCCCAGCAGCATCACGTCCACCAGCGTCGCCAGCTCCCACCAGAACGCCTCGGCCGGGAAGCCCAGCGCCACGGCCAGGCTGAAGCCCCAAGCGGTGGTGATCGCCAGCGCGATCAGCGTCATCATCGCCGGCCGCAGCTCGGCCAGCTCGGACGCCACGCCGCGAAGGAACGGCCAGCCGCCGTACAGGTACACGACGGTTCCCAGGATCGGCACCAGCCACGCTTCGAACGGCACCGTCACCGCCTCGTAGCCGAACCACGCCTGGAACCGCTCGGAGAGGTAGAGGATCGGCACCGTCGCGATCAGGCTCAGCAGCAGGCGGTCGCGGAACACCGCCGGATCGTGGTGACCGTGGCCGCCGCCTTCGTGGCCGCCGCCGTCGTGAGCCCCGTCGTGGCCGCCGCCTTCGTGGCCGCGGTCGTCGTCTTCGCTGCGCTGCTCGTGCTCGGCTCGCGGGTCGGGGTTCGAGGGGGACATGAATCCTCCGATCTCGGGGGACGTCGTGGAGCGTGTCTCGCTCGAGGCTAGCCCACGGAACGGCGCCGGCTCGCAAGCCGGCGTGCATAGCCCGCAAGG
>CAZHCI010000169.1:0-5700 GCA_964530905.1 uncultured bacterium | reverse complement strand
AGAACATCGACCCGACGTCCACCTCGTCCCCGCTCTCGACGTAGCCGGTGTCCATCTGCGCCAGCTGCAGCTTGCCGCTCACGTCGTCGTTCACGCCGTGCCACCAGGTGTACGCCTCGAGCACCCAGATGCCGGACTCGCGCGTGCCGTTGCCGCTGCCCTTGGTGCCGCCGAACGGCATGTGCGCCTCGGCGCCGTTCGTGGTGTTGTTGATCGAGGTCATGCCCGCCTCGATCCGGCTCTTGAACTGGTACGCCCAGTCGCGGTGGTTCGTGTAGATGGCGCTGGAGAGGCCGTACTCGACGGCGTTCGCGACGTCGATCGCGTGATCGATGCCGTTCACCTTCACCAGGTTGATGGTCGGCCCGAAGATCTCTTCCTGGAACTGCCGCATGCCCGGCTCGACGCCTTCCCAGACGGTGGGCCAGCCGTAGAAGCCGGCGTCCGGGTCGCCCGTCCAGCCGCTGGGCGCGTTGTCCGCGGTGATGCGGCCCTCGCCGTACAGCTTCGTCGCGCCGTCCTCCTCGGCCCAGTCGTAGTGCTCGGCCCAGCGCTCGTAGAAGCGCTCGTTGATGAACGGTCCGTAGAACACGCCCGGCGTCTCGTTCGGATCGCCGATCTGGAGCTCCTCGACCGCCTTCAGGAACCGCTCCTTGAATTCATCGTAGATCGGCGCGTCGACGATGATGTTGCCGGCGCTGGTGCAGCGCTGGCCGCCGGTCGCGAACGCGCTGAACACGGCGCCCTGCACGGCGTTGTCGAGGTCCGCGTCGCGCAGGATCACCAGCGGGTTCTTGCCGCCCAGCTCCAACGTGGGGTGGAGAAGGTTGCGACCCGCGACGGCGCCGACCTCGCGTCCGACCTTGGTGCTGCCGGTGAACGCGAACTTGTGCAGGCGGCCCTCGTCCATCATCTGGACCATGTACTCGCCGGCCGCGTCCTTGCCGCCGCCGAACACGAGGTTGACCACGCCCGGGGGCACGCCGGCCTCCTCGATCAGCTTCGCGAACGCGTAGCCGACGGCGGGCGCGTCCTCGCTGGGCTTCCACACGATCGTGTTGCCGGTGACCAGCGCGGGGATGATCTTCCACGACGGCACGGCGATCGGGAAGTTGCCGGCGGTGACGATGCCGACCACGCCCAGCGGACGCCGGTAGGTCATGAGCTCCTTGTTCGGCATCTCGCTGGGGACCGTCTGGCCGTACAGGCGTCGGCCTTCGCTCTGGAAGAAGTGGCAGGTGTCGATCGCTTCCTGCACGCTGCCGCGCGCTTCCTTGAGCGTCTTGCCCATCTCGCGGGTGACGAGGCGGGAGAGCGTCTCCTTCTCGCGCTCCAGCGCCCGGCCGATCTTGCCGATCAGCTCGCCGCGGATGGGGGCGGGCAGCTTGGACCACTTCGGGAACGCCTCGTTCGCGGCGTCGGCCGCAGCGCGGACCTCGTCCACGGTGGCTTCGGGGAACAGGCCGACGACGTCGTCGCGGTCGCTGCTGTTGCGGCTCTCGAAGGTGCGTGCGGACGCGACCTCGCGGCCGCCGATCAGGTTGGCGTAGGTGCGGGGCATGGAACCTCCAGGGGGATCGAGCGCGAGGGGCGAACGGCCGCGTCCGACGACGGCGAGCGCGTGACCGACGGGCGATGCAGCTTCGCTTCGAATGCTATCACCCGGGCCGTCGGCGGCCGCGCGTCGGCGACGCCTCGCACGGTTCCTGCCGAGTCCCACGGATACGATGACCGCCATGAGTTCCGCAGGCCCTCTCGCAGCTGCCGACGTGACGATCCACGCGGTGCAGTTCGTCGGAACGAACGTCGAGATGACGTGGACGGTGGACGCGCCGGAGGACGAGGCCGAGGCTCGCCTGAACGAGCTGCTGGCCTCGAAGCTGGGGCTGTTCGCCCTGACGCCGACCGGCTCGTTCGGTGGGCGTCCGCGCTTCAGCGTGATCGCGTCGCCGCTCGATCGGCTGTTCCACAAGATCGGCCCCAGCGCGCCGTTGACCGTCGTGAAGCACGCCTCGGTGACGCTGGACCTGTCCGAGACGAACCTGACGCGGCAGGGGCACGGCCTGGCGCGGACCTATCCCGGCGGCTCGAGCGACGACCGGCCGGCCGGCGACGCCTCCGAGACGTGGCGTCCGTGGGACGTCGGCAAGCTCATCGGCACGCTGCTGCGGCGTCCGTCCCTGTCCGATCTCGGCCCGGTGGTGGTGGCGGACGTCCCCGTGGAGCGCGGCGCGTTCCCGCACGCGATCCTGCCCGGGCTCGAAGCGCACGTCGCGGAGCACGGCGGCGTGCGCGTCGAGCTGTCTTCCGGCCTGCGGGAGGCGCTGGCCGACGACGAGGGCGGACGAGTCGGCTAGACGGACCGGGCGTCGAGCCCCCCGCTGGCCGTCGCGCCCGCACGGACCGACGCGACCGGCGCCGGCCACCCGAGCGACCTTCCGCACGAACCCTCGTTGTCGCGCATGCGCAACAACGGGGCGAACCTGCGCACGTCCATTTCGTCGATGCGTCCAGCACGCGTGTTCTCGGCTGGATCGGACCGTTCGTGCGCAGGTTCGCAGCTTCGTTGCGCATGCGCGAAGACGGGCGGCGTGGAACGGGATCACCCCCGGCGGCTTGATGCCCGGGGAGCCTAGATGGGCCTAGAGCGAAGACCGCCACGCCTCGGCACGTGGCCCAGCGGCCGGCACGGAGCCGCCCGCACGCCGACAAGATCGGGCATGGCGACGACACGGCCCCTCCCTTCGGAGATCGTTGGCGAGGACGACCCGGCACGCGCGGTCACGAACGCACGAACGGCGCTCGCCCACCACGTGGTCCTCGCGAACGTTCGGCCGCCCGATGGACCGCCGCGGGGATCGTTCGCGCAGGCCAGCCGGCTCCTGAACGCGGCGCGCGCGTACCGGTCCACCGGCATCCTGCTCGATCCGGACGCGGTGCTGCGTCACGCCGCGATCGGGGTGTGGAACCTCGAGCGGGGATCGTCGATCGACCGGGCCGAGGGGTTCCTCGAGGCGTACGGGCGTCCGCCGAGCGGCCTCGACGCGGACGCGGACGATCCGGACGCCGCGCTGGAGCTCGCCGCGGGCAGCGGAGCGGGAGGCCTGGACTGGCACCCGAGCCTCGCGACGTTCGCCGAGCAGCTTCGCGCCCGTCAGCGGGGCCTCGAGGCGGCGCTGCGGCCGGACGCGCTGGAGACCGCGGCCCGACGCATGTTCGGGCCGGCCGTGCGGATCCGTCACGATCGCGGCTACCACGGCCCGATCGAGCGGGCGTGGGTGCACGACCGACTGCGCCGGGCGCCGGCCGACGAGCTGCGCGAGCGCTTGGCTGCTCTCGCCACCTGGGCGGCGGACGACCGGCGCGATCCGCTGACCACGGCCGCCGGCGTGTATGCGGGGGTGCTCGAGATCCAGCCGTTCCGGCAGGCGAACGTCGCCGTCGCCATCTACGCCGCCGACCTGGCGATCCGCTGCATCGCAGGCGTCGCCTCGGCCGACGTCGGGCTGGGCGGGCTGCTGGCCGAGCGGATCGGCCGGCATCGCGCCGCCTTGCGATCGGCCGTCCTCGATGGCGACGAGCGCGCATGGCGCGACGCATTCCTGAGCACCGTTCTGGACGCCGTCCAGCGAACCTCCGAGCGACGAAGGGCTCACCTGGCCGCGTACCGGGCGGTCCGAAGCCGACTGGAGAGCCGCGCTGGCCTCGAGCTTCTGGGCCGACGGAGGCGCTCGCTCCACCGCATCGCCGACCTCGCGGCGAGGTGGCCGTACCTCGCGATCGCCCGGCTCGTGGACGCAGGCGTCGCCGAGCGCGTCGCCGCCGGACACTACCTGAACGCGCTCGTCCGGCTCGGCGTCGGCGTCCCGCAACGCTACGGCCGCTACCGCCTGGTGCGCCTGTCCAGCCTGGCGGACGCCGTGGGCGCCGAGGCACCGGCCCACGGGCTTCGGCCAGGGCTCGACGAGCTCGTCGCAGCGGCCAGACGACTCCGGTACGTCGATCCGCACGACGCATGACGTCCGCGCCGGTGGCCCCGCGGACACGCGACCGGTAACGAGGAGCCTCCGATCCAGCCGCGACGTTCGCGATCCAGATGTCGTAGAACCGCCCGAATCCCGCGTACGGTGAAACGCGAGAGAGGTGGAATCATGAGACGAACCGTCCCAGACCGTGTTCCGCTCGCCCCCACGGGCCACGACCGCACGCGCCACGCCCACACGGGCCACGACCGTACGACCCGCACGTCCAGCACGCTCGACCGAACGCGACCGGCGAGGACCGACGCCGCGCCGAGCGCCGTCCTGACCGCCGCCGTTCTCGCCTTGCTGGCCACGATCGCGACCCTCGCGCTGAGCCTGTCCACGGCCGCCGCCCAGGCGCTGCCCACCTCGTACGAGCTGCCGGGCGAGGCGGTCTTCCCCGAAGGCATCGCCTTGGGCGAGGACGAGGACGCGTTCTACGTCGGCGCCACGAACGGCGGCACGATCTTCCGCGCCGACATCGCATCGGGCGAGGTCGAGATCTTCGCGTCCGGCGAGCAGCCGACGGCGATCGGGATGGAGGTCGACGCGTACGGCCGGCTCTGGGTCGCCGGCGGACAGACCGGCAGCGTGTTCGTGTACGACACGGCGAACGGCGAGCTGCTGCGCAGCTACGCCACCCCGGACGCCGACGCCACCTTCCTGAACGACCTGACGTTCGTGGACGACGCCGTGTACGTGACCGACTCCATGCGTCCGCAGCTCTTCCGGATCGAGGCGGGCGAGACGCTGGGCGAGCTCGAGAGCTTCGTGTCGTTCGAGGGGACCCCGTTCGCGTACCAGGAGGGCTTCAACGCGAACGGCATCGTCACGTCGCCCGACGAGCGCTCGGTCCTGATCGTGCAGTCGAACACCGGCCTGCTGTTCCGCGTCGAGCTCGCGACGGCCGAGGTCACGCAGGCCGAAGCGCCGGATCTCTCGGCCGGAGACGGCATGTTCCGCGACGGCGACGTGCTCTACGTCGTGCGGAACCAGATCGGGCAGGTCGAGCGGCTGCGGCTGTCGCCGTCGGGCGACACGGCGCTCGTCGACCCCGACGGGCCGGTCACCAGCCCGGCGTTCGAGTTCCCGACGACGGCGATCGTGCGCGGAGAGTCGCTCTTCGCCGTGAACTCGCAGTTCGACCAGCAAGGCGGGCAGCCCGACCTCCCGTTCGAGGTCGTGCGCGTGCCCCTGTTCTGACCCCGGCCTAGCGCGAACCCAGGCCTAGCGCGAATCCAAGACCGAGCGGCGGCTCCCTCGCGGGAGCCGCCGCCGTCGTCGTCCGAGGCGAGCGCCGGATCGCCTAGCCCCTGCCCCTGCCCCTGCCACTGCCCCTGGCTCAGTAGACGTGCACCAACGCCAGGTAGAACGCCACGACCCCGACGATCGGGAGTCCGGCGACGCCGACGGCGATCTCGTTCGCCTCGGCGAGCAGGGCGATGATCGCCGCCGAGACCGCGGCGAACGTGACGAACGGGTAGGCCCAGAACGCGGTGAGCCAGGCGCCGCTCAGCTCCAGCTGCGCGACCAGGCCGAAGCCCTGCTGCAGGTTCAGCGCGCCCATGATCCAGAACATCAGGACGAACAGGGCGCCGCCGGCCGCGAGGGCCAGGCCAAGGATGGCGGTGGTGCGATCGATACGGGGCATGCGACCTCCTGGGCGACCGCCCTGACG
>CAZHCI010000168.1:0-5853 GCA_964530905.1 uncultured bacterium | reverse complement strand
GCATCGCCGACACGCTACCCTTCCAGCATGGACGGAATCGACCTGTGGATTCGCCAGCCCGGATCGCCCCTCGCGCTGCGCCTGTTCGTCGGGCGGCTCGAGGGGATGGACGATCCCGTCGTCGCCCTGATCGGCGACGCCGGCCCCCGAGTCCTGGCGGTGCTCGTCGACGACGAGGCCGAGATCGCGTTCGCCGAGCTGTTGGCGCTCCTGCCCGAAGCCGCGCTGAGCGTGGGCGACACGAGCGAGGTGTGACCTCGCCACGCCGCTCGGCGGATATGCTGCGCGGGTTCGGAAAGGAGACACCATGAGCTCGAACGATCCCCTGCAGGGGGTGAACCCGATCCTGCCGACGCCGTTCCTGGAAGGCGGCGCGATCGACGTCGAGAGCCTCGAGCGGTCGATCGACCTGATGGCCGACGTCGGCGCGGACGGCGTCGCGATCCTCGGCTTCCTGGGCGAGGCCCACAAGCTGTCGCAAGCCGAGCGGGCCGAGGTCGTCAGGACCGTCGTCGCCCGCGCCGCGGGCCGACTGGCCGTCTGGGTCGGCGTGCGTGCCCTCGGAACGGCCGGCGCGGTGGAGCAGGCCGAGGAGGCCGAGGCGCTGGGCGCCGACGCGGTGTTCGTCGCCCCGATCGCGCCCCAGAACGACGAGGCGCTCTATCGCCACTTCAAGACGGTGGCCGAAGCCACCTCCCTGCCGATGATCCTGCACGACTACCCCGCCTCGTTCGGGCTGAAGCTGTCCGTGCCGCTCATCGGCCGGCTGGCCCTGGAGGGCCTGGCGCCCTACATCAAGCTCGAGGAGGTTCCGGCGCTGCCCAAGGTCACCGCCGTGATCGAGGCGTCCGAAGGCCGGATCGGCGTGTTCGGCGGCTTGGGCGGACAGTACTTCCTGGAGGAGCTGCAGCGCGGCTCGGTCGGCATCATGACCGGCTTCGCCTTCCCCGAGGTGCTGATCGGCATCCATCGGCGGTTCCGGGACGGCGACGTCGACGGCGCCGAGCGGCTGTTCCACCGGACGATCGACCTGATGCGCTACGAGTTCCAGCCCGGCATCGGGCTGGCGATGCGCAAGTACGTCTACCGACTGCGAGGCATCTACACGACCGAGGTGTGCAGGCCGCCCGCCCCATCGCTCACCGAGCTCGATCGGGACGAGCTGGCCCGCGTCGTCGCGCGTTGCGGGCTGAAGCTCGGCCCCGGCGACCTCGAGCTGCCCGCCTGAGCCGTCCCGCCCGCACAGGAGCGGGGGCGTGCCGAGGCACGCTCGCGCGCACGACGCCCCTGGGGGCCGGCACCCGCCGGCCCCGCCGAGGAGGAACGACATGGATCTAGGACTGACCGGAAAACGCGCTCTGGTGCTGGCCGCCAGCAGCGGCCTGGGCCGCGCGACGGCGACCGAGCTGGCCCGCGAGGGCGCGCAGGTCGCGCTGTGCAGCCGCGAGCTGGACCGCGCCCGAGCGGCCGCCACCGACATCCACCGCGAGACCGGCGCGGTGGTGCACGCGTTCGAGTGCGACGTGGCGGACGGCGCGGCGCTCGAGAAGCTGTTCGAGGACGCGGTCGCCGCGATGGGCGGGCTGGACCTGCTGGTCGCGAACGCGGGCGGCCCCCCGCCCGGCGGATTCGCGGGGACCGAGGAAGCCGCCTGGGACCGGGCGTACCAGCTGACGCTCCAGAGCGTCGTGCGCAGCGCCCGCCTGGCGCTGCCCCACCTCCAGCAGGCCGGCGGCGGCTCGATCCTGGCGCTGGCCAGCTCCAGCGTGGTGCAGCCGATCCCGAACCTGCTCCTCAGCAACGTGTTCCGGCCGGCCGTACGGGCGCTCTGCAAGCACCTCGCCGAGGAGTACGCCGGCGACGGCGTGCGCGTGAACGTCCTCTCGCCCGGACGGGTGCTGACGCCGCGGATCGATCAGCTCGACGCGGCCAACGCGAAGAAGACCGGCAAGACGCCGGAGCAGGTCCGGGCGGACGCGGTCGCGAAGATTCCGCTGGGCCGGCTGGGCGACCCGGCCGAGTTCGGTCGGGTGGCCGCGTTCCTCTCGAGCCCCGCCGCGTCGTACGTCACCGGCGAGCACATGCTGGTGGACGGCGGGCTGATCCGCAGCCTGTAGACGTCGGTCGGAGGCCGACGACCGGGCGTGGTGGTACGGCCGACCCTGGGAGCGGAAGCGCCTCGCTACGATCGACTCGTAGCGAGGCGCGCTGCGTGCGGCGACGGCATCCGGACGTGTCGTGGTCGCTGCATCGCACCCTCGCCTTGCGGCCCGCCCGCCGCGGACCGCGGAGAGGACCATCGTGGCCTACGTAGGCGACATCGCGACCGCGACCCGGACGAACGACGACTTCCGGCGCGTGCTCCATACCGGCGAGCACGCCCAGCTGGTGCTGATGACGCTCGGCCCCGGCGAGGAGATCGGCGCCGAGACGCACACCGGCATCGATCAGTTCCTGCGCATCGAGAGCGGCCAAGCCAAGGCCGTACTGGACGGCGTAGAGCACGCGCTGAGCGCCGGCTCGGCGGTCGTCGTGCCCGCGGGCGCGGAGCACAACGTGATCAACACCTCGGACAGCGAGCCGCTCCGCCTCTACACGATCTACTCGCCGCCCGAGCATCCCGACGGCACCGTCCACGCCACCAAGGAAGAGGCGGACGCCTACGAGGAGGCCCACCACCACTGAGCGGCCGGGCCGGGCGTCAGTAGGTCTCGACCCGGGTGGTGCGCCCCTCGACGAACGACCGGTCCAGGGTCACGCCCAAGCCTGGACCGTCCGACGGGACGACCTGCATGCCGTCCGTCGCCTCGAGCGGCTGCTCGATCAGGTCGCGCTCCCAGTAGCGGCTGGCGCTGCTGGTGTCGCCCGGCAGCGTGAACCCGTCGAGGGTCGAGAGGTGCAGGTTGGCGGCGCGGCCGATCCCGCTCTCCAGCATCCCGCCGCACCACACCGGCGCGCCGAACGCGCCGGCGACGTCGTGCACCTGGCGGGCGCGGCGGAACCCGCGCACCCGGCCGACCTTGAGGTTGATGATCCGGCCCGAGCCCAGCTGCAGGCCTTTGCGTGCGTCCTCGGGAGAGTGGACCGACTCGTCCAGGCAGATCGAGGTGGCCAGGCGGCGCTGCAGCTCGGCGTGGTCGACGAGGTCGTCGTGCGCCAGCGGCTGCTCGACGTAGTCGAGGCCGAACGCGTCGAGCTCGCGCAGCACACGCGCGTCGGTCAGGCGGTAGGCGCTGTTGGCGTCGACCGTGAGCGGCGTGTCCGGTAGCGCGTCGCGAACCGCGGCGACCACCTGCACGTCCCAGCCGGGCCCGATCTTCAGCTTGACGCGTTTGTAGCCCTCGGCGACGTGCCGGGCCGCGACCTCGACCGTCGCCTCGACGCTCTCTTGGATCCCGATCGAGACGCCCACCGGAACCGGCCGATGGCGGCCGCCCAGAAGGACCCAGAGCGGCACGTCCAGCGCCTTGGCCTGCAGGTCCCAGAACGCCATCTCGACCGCGGCGACCGCCATGTCGTGTCCGCGGATGTCGTGCAGCGCGTGCAGGAGCTCGTCCGGCGTGGCGAACGAGCGTCCGACCAGCCGCGGGGCGACGAAGCGCTCGATGATCGTCCAGCAGGTGTCGGTCGTCTCGGACGAGTAGCCGGGGAACGCCCCGGCGACGCACTCGGCGATGCCCTCGAGCCCGTCCGCGTAGAGCGTGACGAGCAGGATGCGACGCTCCTGCTCCACCCCGAAGCTGGTCTGGAACGGGAAGCGCAGACGCATGGGGAGCTCGCGCAGTTCGATGCGATCGATCTTCATGAGGCCTCCGAGCAATGTCGCACGAATCGGCGCGGCGTGCCACCCGTGGTCCCGCCCGTGGGTCCAGCGGACGGGGACGGCGCGATGAACGAACCCGACAAAACCGTGGTCGGGCCCGCCCGAGGGTACGATGCGACGCGCCAAGGAGGGCCACCGCCATGTGGATCCGCAGCCTGGACGAAAAACTGATCAACCTCTCGGTCGCGGAAGCGGTGGACCTCGTCGACGTGTTCCCCGAAGACGCCTCGCCCGACGCCATCGACGCCGGCACCGTTCCGCCCGACACGTTCGAGGTCGTCGCGTTCATGCCCGGCGGCTGGGACGCGCCGATCTTCGCGTCCGAGCGGGCCGACGAAGCCGAGCGGGCGCTGTCGTTCCTGGCCGGCCTGCTGGCCACCGACGGCGTCTCCGCCACGATCGGCGGGGGCCGCGTCCGCGCGCTCGAGGAGCTGATGCAGCGCGGCAAGGGCGCCGGCAGGAACTGACGAACCGTTCGGCGCACGGCGATCCGCGTGGTGCCGAACGAAGGGGTCGTTCGCGCGCCAGGCCGGGCACGGCGGCTCGTACGGGAACGCGCACGGAATTTGTAACAACTCCGTTGGCGGTCCCGCACTACGCTGACCAGCGATGAACCGGTGGAGCCGCCTCGCGCCAGCCCTGCTCGCCCCCGTCGCGGTGGGAGCGGCGGCCGCGTGGGCGAGCACGCCGACGTGGCTCGACGTGCTGCTGGCGTCGGCGATGGTGATCCTGGTCGCCCGCGCGTTCGGCTGGCTGGTCGGATCCGTCGCCGCGCTCCTCGCGGTGACCGTCGTGACCCGCCCGTGGGAGGCCGCCGATCCGTGGGGCAACCTCGCGCTTCTCGACCCCGTCGTTCTCGGCGGGTTCGCCGTCGCCACGGTCGCGGGAGGCTGGATCGGCCGGCTGGAGCGGAGCCTGGGCGCTCAGCGCGCCGTGAGCCTGCGGGCGAGCTACGACCCGCTCACCGGGCTGCTGAACCGGACCGCGTTCGAGGTCCAAGCCGCCGAGGCGATGAGCCAGGCGCACGCGAACGGCGACATCCTCGCGATGCTGTTCGTGGACCTCGACCGCTTCAAGGTCGTGAACGACACCTACGGTCACGAGTTCGGCGACCTGCTGCTCAAGCGTGTCGCCCAGATCGTCCGCGAGCACGTGCGCCAAGCCGACCTCGTCGGCCGGCTCGGCGGCGACGAGTTCACCATCGTGCTGCGCGGCCTGCGCGAGCAGGACAGCGCGGAAGCGGTCGCGCGCAAGCTGCTCGACCGGCTCAACGCCCCCTACGAGATCGGCGGTCGCCACGTCGAGGTGGGGGCCAGCATCGGCATCGCGATCTACCCGCGCGACGGGACGAACGTCGCGTCGCTGCTCAAGAACGCCGACCACGCCATGTACCAGGTCAAGCAGGCCGGGCGCAACGGCGTCGGCTTCACCTCGGTCGAGAGCCAGATCCACAACGACCGCCGGCTGCAGATCGAGAATCAGCTGCGGGCCGCGCTTCACGAAGACGAGTTCGAGCTGCACTACCAGCCCAAGGTCGACCTCCGCAGCGGGGCGTCCACCGGCGTCGAGATGCTGCTCCGCTGGCGCAACCCGATGCTGGGCCTTGTGTCCCCCGACGAGTTCGTGCCGATGGCCGAGGAGACCGGCCTGATCCTTCCGCTGGGACGCTGGATCCTGCGGCAGGCCTGCTTCCAGCTCCGTGCCTGGGACGAGGCCGGATTGCCGCCGATCACCCTGGCCGTGAACGTGTCCACCCTGCAGTTCCGCCAGAAGGACTTCGTCCGCGCGGTCGAGGACGCCCTGCGCGACAGCGGCGTGCCGCCCGAGCGCCTCGAGCTCGAGATCACCGAGACCGTCCTGATGAAGGACTACGCCGCCTCGCTCCGCACCCTCAAGCGGCTGGGCAAGCTCGGGGTCCGGATCGCGCTGGACGACTTCGGGACCGGCTACTCGTCGCTGGCGTACCTGCAGCAGCTCCCGATCCGGACGCTCAAGATCGACCGCTCGTTCGTCTCGGGCCTGGCCCTGCG
>CAZHCI010000167.1:0-5951 GCA_964530905.1 uncultured bacterium | reverse complement strand
GACCTCGCCCAAGGCCGGCGGGCGCGACCGAGGGGTCGCGCCCGGCGGCCCCGTGACCTGAGCGGGACCACGCGGGGCGATGAGCCCCGGTGAACACGCCACCGGGCCCTCCTGCCCTGGTGGCATCGCCAGTCGGCGGGCGACAATCGAAGGACGTCAAGGGCCGCCCCTCAGGGTCCGCACGCAACCTGGACGCCAGGCGGTACGTCGGCGTTCGGTCTCGGAACTGGGAGGCTGACGATGGGTCCCACGATCGCTCGACGGAAGACGGAGTCCGGCCGCAAGCAGAACGGGGAAGGCACGGACGGGCCGAATGCCGGGGGCATGCCCTTCCGCGCGCTCGGCACGTTCTTCGGCCTGGCGTTCGCCCTCACCTGGGGCATCGCCGCGCTCCTCATCCTGTTCCCCGAACCGGTGGAGGCCGCGTTCGGTCCCCTCGGGTACACGAACCCCCTGTTCATCCTGGCCGTGTACTCACCGGGGCTGGTCGGCATCTTCCTGGTGTGGCGGCACTTCGGCCTCGCGGGCCTCGGCGGCTTCCTCCGACGCCTCACGCTGTGGCGGATATCCCCCGCCTGGTGGGGGTTCCTGCTCCTCGGCATCCCCGCCCTCAACTACCTGGGCGCGGCCATGACCGGCACGATCACCGACCCCTTCCCGTTCTCACCCTGGACCGGCGTGCTGCCGGCGTTGGCGATCGCGCTGGCCATCGGTCCCATGGAGGAGTTCGGCTGGCGGGGCGTCGCCCTGCCCCTCCTGCAGCGCCGCTACGCACCGCTGTGGGCCGGCTCGATCCTCGGCGCGATCTGGATCCTGTGGCACGTGCCCGCCTTCCTCCTGAGCGGCACGCCCCAGAGCGCATGGGCGTTCGCACCGTTCTTCATCGGTGGCATGGCGATCTCGATCATCATGACGGCCGCCTTCAACGCGTCCCACGGCAGCCTCCTCATCGCGGTCCTGTTCCACTTCCAGATCAACAACCCGATCTGGCCCGACGCCCTCCCCTGGGCCGCCCTCACCTTCAGCCTCGCCGCCATCGTCGTCGTGTGGCTGAACCGCAAGGCGATGCTGTCCCGGACGGGCGCCGCGACCGAGATCCTCATGGCGCCGGCGGGCGGGAGACCCGGGCCGACCGAGCGGATGTGAGTTCGGCCGCTGAGGAGTTGGCGGAATCGGTGTCGTCTCCTGGGCTTCGGGACGGGGTGCGTCTCGCGCCGCAGTTCGAGGCGCATGCGAAGGCAGCCGAGGCAGGCCGCTAGGCCGCGGCCGGACGTAGGTACGCCAGCGGGTCGCGCGCCACGCAGGCGTCGCGGAGCACCGCCGCCACGGTCGTCGGCGTCGTCGGCGTCGAGCTGCCGCGCGACCCCCTTGGGCCCGAGCGTCGCGGCGGTCGCCTGCACCTTCGCGAGGTCGCGGCCGGCGACGGTCCCGCGGTCGACGATGGGGCCCAGGTTTTGACGGCAGAATCACGGGCGTCCCCCTATCGTCTCCAGGGCCGACTGGATCCACGCGTGGTGCGATCCAAGCGTTCTCGCCTACACGGAGGTTGCCCATGACCCGCACCCCACGCCACGCCGCCGCGCTCCTGACGCTGGCGCTTGGAGCGACAGCGTGCTTCACCGCGCCACCCGCGCCGCCCACGGCCCCCGCCGAGTTCACAGCGACGTCGACCCAAGGCGCGATCGAGCTCGCTTGGAGCGACCCCAACACCGACGAGACGGGGTCTCGCGTCTACCGCGCCGAAGGGGACGCCGAGCTGCAGGAGCTGGACGCCATCGCCACCGTCGTCGATGGGAATCACCGCTCTGCGGTCGACGGCGACGTCCACGTGGGCGTGCAGTACCGCTACGGCGTCGCGGCCGAAGGGACCGGAGGCACGAGCGCGCTGGCGGAGACCCCGGAGCCGGTCGGACCGCTGCCACTCGACGAGGCGGTCACGGGGCGGCTGAGCGTCTACGCGCCCGCGTACGGCGGCTACGCGTTGGCGTCGATGGGCGTCCTGCAGATCGCCGACCCGGGGGGCGGACCCAGCTCGGTGTCGTTCGGGGATGAGGTTCAGCTCGGCACCGTCGACGCCGCGGGCGTCCTCGACATCGCGCTCCAGCCGCTCGCCGATGGTGCGTTGCGGACCGAGGACTTCTGCGGCACGGAGCTTCGCACCGCCTACCTGTTCACCCTCACCGTCGCGACCGTGCCCCAGCCGGAGTCCTCATCGGAGATCGGCGCGTTCGCCGGCCTGACGAACACGGGCGGACGCGACCCCGTGGCCGAGGCCGAGGTGGGCGACGCCGTGGGGGCGTGGCTCTACGTGCCCGAGGCCGCGGCGGTCGACGCCAGCTGCACGGCCGCCGACGAGACGCTCTGGACCTACGACTTGGACCTCGACGCGGGGTGGAACGCCGTCCTCCTGCGCACCGACGCCGCGGCGGGCGGCGTTCCGACGGAGCGAACGCTCACCAGCAGCACGTCGGGCGACCTGGTGTGGGTCACCCGCCCGACCGCGGTCGAGGGCGTGTTGCTCGAGGGCGCGCCCGGGTCGTTGGCGATCGACGCCGCGTACGACCTGAGCGTCCCGCTGCCCGCCACCGCCGCATCGGAGATCGAGTTCGACGAGGAGCTCGACAACGACGTGCTGCGGACCGAGATCGACGTCGAGTTCGCCGCCGACGCCACCGTCGAGCAGGTGAACGCACTCCTCGAGGCGTACGACGCGCGCATCGTCAGCATGGTGCGGAACACCACCATCTTCGTCGTGCGCGTCCCGGATCCCGGCAGCATCGCCGCGCTCCACGCGCTGATCGGGGAGCTCGAAGCGCTCGAGGAGGTGCGGTCGGTGCTCCAGTCGATCGTCGTCGAGCCCGACGCGGACCCGCGCCCCAACGCCCTTCCCGGAGGCCTCGACCCCACGGACACCGCAGGCGACATCCGGCGGGTCGACCACCACCTCGCCGTGCGCGCACACGGCGCCTGGAACGTGGCGCACCTGATGCCCGACGAGGCCGACCGCCCCTGGCTGGTGATCGGCGACTGGTTCGGCGACGGCGCGCCGGACGACGGCACCGCCGCCGTGGTCGAGGACGGCGACTACGGCACCGGCAACGGCGACGACCACGGCTACCACGTGCTGGGCATCGCCACGGGCGCGCACGGCGCCGGCGCGAGCAGCGACGACCGCGACGACGTCACCGGCGTGGTCCCAGCCGCACTGAACGTTCGGGCCGCCGATTTCGCGGACACCACGACGTCCAACCGCGGCCGCAACCTGCTCATGCAGCGGATCAACGAGGTGGTCGACGAGGTGCCCGAGGCCCGGATCGTGGTGAACACCAGCCTCGGGTACCGGTCCGATCCCGGCACCGCCGCGGCGAACCTAGACGCCCGCGCGTGGGTCACCATGGTGCGCGCCAACGACCACGAAGACCGCATGCTCCACCTGACGTCGGCCGGCAACGGCGGCAGCACCGCGGTCGTCCAGCGCAACAGCCTCTACACCTTCGCCGCGCTCGGGGCCATGACCGCAGCCGATGGCGGCGGCATCGCGAACCTGACCAACACGCTCGTCATCGAGAACCGGACGAACACGTTGACGAACGGGCTCGACCGCCCGGCACCGGGTTGCGCCTCCGTCGGTTCGACCATGGGGGGCCACCTGTCGGCCATCGGTACCAACGTATGGTCGTTCGGAAGCGGCAACACGGCGGCGGGCGCATCGAACCAGAGCGGCACGTCGATGGCGACCCCGCAGGTCGCCGGCCTTGCCGCGTACGTCTGGTCGTTCGATCCGGCGCTCTCGCCGCAGCAGGTGGCCGCTGTGCTTACCGACGCCGCACGCGCGATGGCGGGCGCGACGACGAACGTCAACGGCACTTGCAACACCGTCGCGGCGCAGCCCGTGATCGATGCCCTCGACGCGCTGGTGGCGGTCGCCGGCGACCGGGCGCGCAAGGCGCTGCTCGACGTCGGCGGCGGCCCGCTCGAGATCCTCGACCACTTCGACCTCGCGCTGTTCCTCGCCGGGCTCCCCGACGCGCCGACGCTCGACTACGGGCGGTCCGACCTCAACGGCGACGGCGTCAGCGACCCTGACCACGTCTCGACCCTGACCGAGCGCCTCGATCTCGACGGCGACGGCACGTACGGCATCGTCGAGCAGACGATCGCGGGTCAGACCGTCGCGTTCGACGAGACGGCGCTCACCGACATCGAGGTGGCGTGCTACCTCGCGTGGTCGCCGCTCTACGACCGCGGTGCGCTGCAGCGCAACGCGCTGCTCGGCGGCGAGCTGCTCGTCCGCATCGCGGGCCCGCGGCAGCGCTACGTGCCCGTCGAAAGCGATGGCGCCGGCGGCTTGACCATCGACGACCTGCTGCTGACCGGTGGGGTCACGGTGCCGCGTTGCACCAGCAGCATCGTCGTCGATCAGGCAGGGCTCGAGTGGCTCGACGAAGGGTCCGCTCAGATCGGTTCGGGAAGCCAGTACACGCTCACCGATGCCGACCTGAGGATCGGGGCGCTCGATGCCTTCGTCGCTCGGACCTTGACCCTGCGGTACGAGGCGGGCCCAGGCGCGGTGGCGCAGAGCCAAGTGACCGTCATCCCGTGCGCGCGGGCGAGCGACGCGCTCGAAGGCTATCCGGAGTGCCCCATCCTCATCGGCGACCTCGTCGAGAGCCTGGGCGGCGCGTTCGGCACCTTCCCGACCGACGTCGCGGCGGAGGTCGCCCGGGCGATCCACGGCATCCCCGAGTACCGCAGCGTGCTCGACGCCCTGGGCCTCGAGCCGTGCGATCCGCGCTTCTGCGACCCCTTCCCGCCCGGGTTCCCCGACGCCCAGATCGACCTCAGGGCGGGTTGGTACGGTGATCGCGGCGAGACCACCGCGATGTACCTCGACGAGCTCTTCGAGATGCTCGCGTCGCCGTCGCTCGATGCCTTCGATGCGGACCTGGACGCGTGGCTCCGCGCCGTGTCCGCGGAAGGCGCGTTGCCCGACGGCGACCGCGAACTCATCGGCGCCGCGGCGGCGGTCGCGCTCGCCGGCGTCGAGTTCTTCGCGCCCGCATCCGCGGGTGGCACCGAGGCGTGGCAGGCGTTCACGTTCGCGCAGGATCCCGAAGGACTCGTCCAATGGGTGGACGTGCTCGCGCCGGCGCGCCGTGGCCTGGAAGGCTTCCTGACGTCGGTGGTGTTCCGCAACGCGCGCAGCGGCTTCGCGACCGAGCTCGACCTGAACGCAGCCGCGTACGCCATGAGCCTGGAGGCGCTCGCCCAGGCGAGCGCGGCGGCGCAGGAGGGGTTCTAGGGGCTAAGGCCCTCGGACGACGAGAAGCTACCGGAGCGACCGTTGGTGGCAGCGAGACCTGGTGCCGCCCTCTTCGCTCCGGTCGCATCCAACGGCTACCTGGGCGCCTCCGCGCCCGCCCGACGCCCACGGCGCGGAGCACGGCAGCCACGTCCGACGCCGACTGCGCGCAGCGGAGGGGTCGGCCGTCCCACGAGCTGCGCCCTTGGCCGCGGGCGGCAGCGGCCAAGGGCCTTCGGCCTCGAAACGGACGAGGTCGGCGTCGCGGACGTTGCGGCGGGGCGCGGCCAAGGGGTGGGCGTCGTGGGGTGGGCGCCGCCTGCTCCCTCTACCTCCTGAGCCCGAAGGAAACGACGGTCGCGAAGGACGTCCGATTCGCCGTCCGAACCGCCGCCAAGGAGGTGCAGGACCACGACGGTGTCTGCGCCCTGGCCGACGGCCTCAAGATGGGCCTTGCACACCAACTCCGCCTGGTCGCCATGGCGGTGGGGCTCTCCCGGACCCTCACGCTCGTCGCAGTCCGAGCGCTGCTGCGCGCGAGACTGAGACGGTTCCCGGCGCGCGGGTCTCGGCGGGCGTGGCGCAGCGCCGACACCCCCGGCAATGAGGAGCCCGCCTCGGTCGCGAACCCCAACGCCCGCGTCACGGT
>CAZHCI010000166.1:0-6050 GCA_964530905.1 uncultured bacterium | reverse complement strand
GCGTTCACGTTGGCGACCTCGACGACGCCGTCGGTCGCCGCGCAGAGCGCCTCGACCACCTCGAGGTCCAGCTTCAGGATCGCGGCCATGGCGCCGTCGCCCTCGGGGACGGCGTGCTGCATGTACGTTCCGCGGGCGTGCACCAGCCGCACGGCGTCCTCGACGCTCAGCGTTCCCGCCGCGACGTGGGCGGTGAACTCGCCCAGGCTGTGGCCGGCGGCGACGACCGGCTCCGGACCGCCCGCCTCGCGCCAGGCGGCGTAGGCGGCCGCGCCGGCGGCGACCAGGGCGGGCTGTTGGTGCGCGGTCAGCGTCAACGTTTCCGCCGGGCCGTCGAACATCCAGCCGAGCAGTCCCGGCAGGGCGGCGTCCGCGCGCTCCAGCACCTCGCGAGCCGCGTCGCTGGCGTCGTAGAACCCGCGGCCCATGCCGACCGACTGCGAGCCTTGGCCGGGGAACAGCGCGGCGATTCGGATCCCCGAGAGCGTCTGGCCGGCCGGGTCGCGGCTCACGCCGTGCCTCCGCGCGGCGCGCTCTCGTCGACCGCGCCCTCGCCGGCAGCGCCGCGGCCCTCGGCCCGTGCCGGGTAGCGACCGCCGCCCCACGTCAGCACGCCGGCCGCCCAGCTGAGCCCCCCGCCGAACGCGACGAGCAGCAGCCGGTCGCCGTCGTGGATGCGACCGTCGTCCAGCGCGTGCGCCAGGGCCAGGGGGATGCTGGCCGTCGAGTTGTTGCCGTACTCGTCGACGGTCACCACGACGCGGTCCGCGGACAGGCCCAGGCGCTGCCGGGCGGCGTCGATGATGCGGAAGTTCGCCTGGTGCGGCACGAACAGCTCGATGTCGTCCGGGGTCAGGCCCGCCTTCTCGATCGCCTCGAGGGTGGCGGTGTCCATCACGCGGACGGCGAACTTGAACACCTCGCGGCCGTTCATGTGCACCTTGTTCGTCAGCGGCTCGCCGTTGGGGAGGCAGCGACCGACCGCGCCGGCGTGCAGATGCGGCGCTCCGGAGCCGTCGGCGCCCAGCACCATCGGCGCCAGCCCGTACGGCGCCTCGACCTGCTCGACGATCGTGGCGCCCGCCCCGTCGCCGAACAGGACCGCGGTGCTGCGGTCGTTCCAGTCGACGAGCTTCGTGAGCGCCTCGGAGCCGATGGCGAGGACCTTGCGGGCCTGCCCGCTCTCGACGTAGGCCTTCGCCGCGCTGAGCGCGTACAGCCAGCCGGGGCAGGCGGCGAGCAGGTCGAACGCGCCGGCTGCGAGGCCGAACCGCTCCTGGACCAGGGCGGCGGTGGCGGGGAACAGGGCGTCGGGCGTGTTCGTCGCGACGATCACGAGGTCCGTGCCCTCGAGCGCCTCCTCGCCGTAGCGCCGCACGAGGTCCTCGACGGCGCGGAACGCCATGTCGCTGGTGAACTCGTCGTCGGCGGCCACGTGACGGCGGCGAATCCCGGTGCGCGTCCGGATCCACTCGTCGCTGGTGTCCATGCGCGCTGCGAGATCGTCGTTCGTGACGATGTTGGCCGGAGCGTAGACCCCCAGCGCGGTGATGCCGGCACGGCGTTCCATGGTCGCTTCCTCCAGGTCCGCGTTGCGCGGACGGGTCCACACGGACGGGTCGGCTCGTGCGCGTTGACGGGTCGACGCGCACGACGACCGGGACCGCGAGTCGCGGTCCCGGTTCAGGACGAGGCGGAGCCTCCTGCCCGGACGGTGCTGGCGGTCAGGCCTCGACCTCGACGACCTGACGGCCGGCGTACGAGCCGCACTCGGGGCAGACCTGGTGCTGCGGCTTGAGCGACTTGCACTGCGGGCATTCGGTCAGGTTCTTCGGCGTCAGCGCGTGGTGGCTGCGACGCTGGTCGCGGCGTGCCTTCGACGTCTTCTTCTTCGGGACGGGATGCTTGGCCATGGTGTCTCCTCCTGGGATGCCGATCGGCGGTCGATGCGGGCCGGCGGGCGGCCAGCCGTGCGCCCGCCCGCCGGGAACGGGGCGCTACTGGGATGAATCGAGGTCGATGTCCTTCAGCGCGGCGAACGGCGAGGACGTCTCGTCGTCCTCGAGCGTGTCCTCCGCGCCTGCGGGCACGTGGTCGGGATGCTCGTTGAGGTCGACGCCGTCGATCGACAGGCCGCGACAGCTCTCGCTGCACACCACCGTGAGCGGCAGGTCGATCGCGAACACCTGCCGGAGCAGGGGAGCGAAGTCCACCTCCGGGCGGCCGAACGTCAGGCGGTCCTCGCCCGCGTCGTCGAGCGCGCCGAGGTCGTCGGTCTCCTCGGCCAGCGGCGCCTCGATCAGCGCCAACGCCCCCTCCTTCCGAGGCTCGTACACCATCGGATAGAAGAACGTGGCGGTCACCGGCGTCTCGACGTCCTTGAGGCAGCGGCGGCACTCGAGCACGGCCGCTCCCGAGACTTCGCCCTCGGCGAGGAAGTCGTCGTCGCCGCCCGTGTTGCGGACCACGACGCGCCACGCCAGCGGTCCAGCGAGCCGCAGTCCGTCGTCGCGGAGCTGCTCTTCGCTGGGCTGCAGGAGTCCTTCGCCTTCCACCTCGGTCGGGGCGCCCGGACCGTGGGCGAGGAGGCTGGACAGGTTCATCAGCGCGTCCTGTCGCGAGACCATCCCCTGAAAGTATAGGTCCGGCGGGTGCGTGTCAAGGCGCGCGCGAACCGCGCGGCCGCGGCGTACGGTTCGCCACGGCGTGGAGCGGACGGGAGCGCTACGATCGGGCGAATCATGACGGACTCGGGCGAAACGGACTCAGGCGAAGCCGGGCGGACGCATCTGCTCGCGATCGACGACGACGAGACGAACCTGACGCTATTGCGGTCGGTGCTGTCGGCCTACCGGGTGACGACCTTCTCGGGACCGGTCGAGGCGCTCGACGCGCTGCGGGACGGGCTTCGTCCCGACCTGATCGTGTGCGACGTGACGATGCCGGGCATGACCGGCTTCGAGCTCCATGCACGGCTACGCGACGTCCCGTCGTTGCGGAGCGTGCCGTTCGTGTACCTCACCGCCCTCGACGCCGCCTCGGACCGGCGGACCGGCATGGACCTCGGCGCGGACGACTACCTGACGAAGCCGTACGCGCCGGCGGAGCTCCGCGCCGCGGTGAAGAGCCGCCTCTCGCGCGTCGCGGGGCTGCGGGCCGAGGCCGAGGAAGCGTGGCGGGTCGTGACCCTGGGCGGCCTGGACGTCCGGGTGGGCGACGAGCGCATCCACTGGGAGTCGCGCCGCTCGGCCGAGCTGTTCCTGCTGCTCTTGGACGCGCGGTCGCACGGAGGCCTGCCCGCGGACGCGGTCCGGCGCGAGCTGTGGTGGGCTCCGCCGGCCGGAAACCAGCTTCACGCGCTCGTCAGTCGCCTCAGGAAGGCGCTGCAAGGGCACGCCCAGGTCGCGTCGGACGGGGGGGACGCGCTCCGGCTCGACGGGA
Source organism: uncultured bacterium (assembly GCA_964530905.1). Classification (GTDB taxonomy): domain Bacteria; phylum Deinococcota; class Deinococci; order Deinococcales; family Trueperaceae; genus SLSQ01. The sequence goes on along the minus strand of CAZHCI010000166.1, from coordinate 2,609 downwards.
TCGGGCGGGTCCACTGGGACGCCGCGGACTTCGAGCGCGCGGCCGCCGAGGCGGTGGACAGCGGCGACGCCGCCGCGATCGAGGGCGCGCTGAGCGCGTACGCGGGCGACTTCCTCGCAGGCGGCGACGGCCCCTGGATCGAGGCGACCCGGGCCCGCCTCGAGGAGGCCGCGATGGCGCTGCACGAAGCGGCGATCGAGCACGGCGTCGGCGCGCAGCGCGCGTTCGCCGAGCGACGGCTCGAGGCGTTCCTGAACCGGGCCTGAGGCCGAGACGCCGCCCGGCCGTCAGCCAGCGTCGTCGTCGCGCCGAACGACGCCCTCGCGCCAGGCGAACACGGCCGCCTGGGTGCGGTCGGCCAGGTGCAGCTTCGAGAGCACGTTGCTCACGTGCCCCTTCACCGTCTTCTCGGCCACGCCCAGCCGCGCTGCGATGTCGGCGTTCGCCAGCCCTTCGGCGATCAGCTTCAGGACCTCCATCTCGCGCGGGGTCAGCTCGGCGACCGCGTTCGCGTCGTGCTCGTCGTCGCCCCGCACGTCCTGCATGAGCCTCAGCGCGACGCGGGGGTGAAGCGTCGGCTCTCCGCGCGCGGCACGCCGCACCGTGGCGGCGAGCTCCGCCGGACCGATGCTCTTGAGCACGTAGCTGATCGCGCCGGCGCGGAGGGCGGGGAAGACGTGCCCGTCGTCGTGATGCGAGGTCAGCACCACGACCTGGCTGCGCGGCGAGACCCGCTTCAGCAGTCGCGTCGTCTCGATCCCGTCCATGCCCGGCATCAGCAGGTCCATCAGCACCACGTCGGGGACGAGCTCCTCCGCCAGCGCCAGCGCCTCCTTGCCGGTCGCGGCCTCGCCCACCACGATCAGGTCGGGCTGGGCGTCCAAGAACGCCCGAACGCCGTGCCTCACGAGCTCGTGGTCGTCGACGATGACCAGCGTCAGCGTGCCGGTGTCGGTCATGGCGTGGTCCTTTCCGGTCCGTCACGGTCCGGCTCCGCGGTCGCGTCCGGCTCCGGGTCGTGCGGGAGGCGCGCCTCGATGCGCGTCCCGCCGCCGGGGATCGAGCGGATCGTCAGCGAGCCGCCCGCCTCGTCGGCGCGGGCCGACATGGAGGACAGCCCGACGCCGCGCCCCTGGGCCGACTCGGTCATGAACCCTCGGCCGTCGTCCTCGATCGCCAGCACGACCTCGGTGCCGAGGTCGCGTAGCCGGATCGTCAGCTCGCTCGCGCGGGCGTGGCGGACGGCGTTGGAGATCGCCTCCTGCGCGATCCGGTAGAGCGTCGCGCTGGTCTCGGGCGAGGCGACGACGTCGCTGTCGAGGTCGAGGCGGAGCGCCGGGGCGCCGGAGGTGGGGTACGCCTCGCCCAGGCTGCGCAGCGCCTGGTCCACCGGCCGGCCCTCGACGGCGACGGGCCGGAGCTCGTGGATCAGGTCGCTCAGCTCCTGCTTGGCGTCCTCCACGAGCCGCTCCGCGGACGCCAGGTGCCGTCCGGCCTCCTCGGCGGACGCGCTCCTCGCCGCGCCGATGAGCATGCTGGCGGCGAACACCTGCTGCTTGACGCTGTCGTGAAGCTCGCGGGCCAAGCGGGTCCTCTCGCGCGTGCCGGCCAGCGCCTGCCGGGTGGCCATGAGGTCGCCGATCTGCCTGGCCATCCGGTCGAGCCGCCTCGACAGCCGACCCAGCTCGTCCGGTGCGGGATCGTGCACGGCGCGCGAGAAGTCGCCGTGACTCCAGGCGTCGGCCGCGACCGAGAGCGCCTCGATCCTGCGCGTCAGGGGCCGCGAGGCGTACAGGCCGAACACCGTGCCGATGAGCACGACGAACAGCGTGGCGAACAGGAGTCCGAGCACGCCCAGCAGCACCAGGCCGGGCGTGGCCGGGAGCAGGGTCGAGACCTGCAGCATCGCCCCGATCGGCACGCCGTCCAGGGACGTCAGCGGTGAGGTGTACGCCGTGCGCACCAGGCCGCGTCGGGCGACGGGCTTGCCGCTTTGCAGCACCGTCATCGCCAGCGCGCGGTCGCGACGCGAGGGCTCCCCGGCGATGAGCGGCGGATCGTCGTCGGGGCCCGAGGTCGTCCCGCTCCGCGCGCCCGGGTCGCGATTGTCGAACCACACGTCGGCAGCGCCGTCGAACACCAGCGTGTAGCCGTTCGGCGGCCCCGGCACGCTGACCGAGAGGGGCCGGGGCGTCTCGCGCACGCTGACGGGGCGCTCGATGTACGCCCGAAGGGCGCGCGGGTCGGCGTCCGCCTCGAGGAGCTCGGCGGCGACGGGACCCAGCGTCTCGGCGACGAACGGATGGATGCGACCGTTCGTGTACAGCACGCCCTGCGCGAGGAGGATCAGGCCGATCACCTCCAGCACGATCACGGCCGCGAGCGTGACGCGCATGTAGATCGCGCCCAGCAGCCGGCGCAGGCCACTGCCGTGCCTTCGCAGGGCGCCTCGACCGAAGCGCGGCCGGCTGCCGGCGCCGCCCGACGCGTCGCCGTTCAGCGCGTCGCCGTTCAGCGCGCCGCCGGAACGCGGGGGGGCGGCCGGCGGCGACGCGGGGCGAGGAGGGTCGGCCCGGACTAGAATCGAGCAAACCCGCGGCGCCCCCGCG
>CAZHCI010000165.1:315-6065 GCA_964530905.1 uncultured bacterium | reverse complement strand
ACTCCGGCGTCCGTCGACGCGGGCCCCACCGGGACGTCGTCCGGGCCGACCTCGGGCAGCGGCACGGTGGCGACGTCGACGCGGTTCGGTGCCAGGATGCGGCCGGCGCGCATCGTGGTGGGCAGCGCGGGGGCTTGAGTCTCGTTGGCGACGCTCACTTGACGGCTCCCATCGTGAGGCCGGTCACCAGCTGCCGCTGCGCGATCCAGCCGGCGACGAGCACCGGGATCACGGCGGCGGTGGCTGCGGCCGACATCTTGGCGACGAACAGGTCGCCCTGCGCCGCCTTGAAGGTGCTGACGTACACCGACAGCGGCGAGGCGGCCCGGGTGGTGAGGTTGACGGCGAAGAAGAACTCGTTCCAGGTGAAGATCAGCGCCAGCAGGCTGGTGGCCGCCAGGCCGGGGCCGAGCAACGGCAGCAGGACCGACGTGAACTCCTGCCACAGGTTGGCGCCGTCGAGGCGCGCGGCCTCGATCAGCGCGAACGGCAGATCCTCCATGAATCCCGTGACCATCCAGACGACGAGGGGCAGGTTCATGCCGGCGAAGACGATGATCAGGCCGAGGTGCGTGTCCAGCAGGTTGAAGTTGCGGAACAGCACGAACAGCGGCACGATCACGCCGGCGGGCGGGAGCATGCGGGTGCTCATCATCCAGAGCATGCTGCCGTCGGAGCGATTGGTTCGGTAGAACGCCATCGCGTAGGCGGCGGGCACGCCCAGCAGGAGGGCCAGCAGCGTCGAGCCGACGGTGATGAGCGCGGTGTTCCCCATGAACTCGAGCAGCGGTCCGTTGAAGACGGCTTGGACCCAGTTCTCGACCGTCGGCGTGAAGAACACCCGCGGGGGAAAGGCGATCGCCATGGTTTCGGTCTTGAACGACGTCAGCACCATCCACAGCACGGGGAAGATCATCAGGAACGCCAGCGCCAGGGTGACGACGTTCAGGGTCCAGCGGAGCACGGGGGAGCGGATCACGAGCTGCCCTCCAGACGGTGGCGACGGACCACCTGCAGGAAGAGGATCATCGCGATGTTCGCGAGGATGATCGCGAAGATGCCGTAGGCGGATGCCCGACCGATGTTGAAGCTGCTGAACGCCTCGAGGAAGATCTGGTACGGCAGGTTCGTGGTCTGGATGCCGGGACCGCCGGAGGTGACCACGAAGATCTGGCCGAAGATGCTGAGCACGAAGATCACTTCGAGCAGAAGCGCGATCTCGATGAACCTGCGGAGGTGGGGCAGCATGATGTTGACGAACATGCGGAGCGGCCCAGCACCGTCGAGCTGGGCGGCTTCGACGATCTCGTCGGGCAGGGACTGCAGCCCGGCCAACAGGATCAGCATCACGAACGGGATCCACTGCCACGACACGATGCCGATGATGGACAGCATGGGGGCGACCTCGACCAGGTAGACGCTCCGGATGCCGAGCACGCTACGGAAGACCCAGGCCGAGAGCCCGTTCGAGGGGTCGAGCAGCAGGAACTTCCAGACGATCGCGGCGGCCACCGGCATCACCAGGAACGGGCTGATCAACATCGTGCGGGCGACCCCGCGTCCCGGGAACGGGCGGTTGAGGAGAAGCGCGAACATCATGCCGAACACGAAGCTGAGGACGACCACCGACCCGGTCAGGAAGAGGGTGTTCCAGAGGATCGTCCAGAAGTCGGGGTTGGAGAGGATGCGGCTGAAATTGCTCCACATGCGGTCCCAGCCGAGGAAACCGGGGCTGGTGGGTCGGAGCAGGTTCCAGCCGGTGAAGCTGTACCAGATCGTCATGGCGAAGGGGACCTGGGTGACGGCGATCAGGAAGACGATCGCGGGCGCCGAGAGGAACTTGCGGCGTTCCCCCATGCGGCGTTTCGGCGCGGCGGCCGACGCGGTCGCGGCCTGGGGCGTCGGTTGAGGGCTGGCCATGGACTGCCTCCTCCCGAAGGGCACGTAGACAAGATAGAAGGGAAGGGACCACCGGGGCGGTCCCTTCCGCGGAGGAGCTCAGTAGTAGCCGGCGTCCTGCATCGTATCGGCGGCGACGCGCTGAGAGCGCTCGAGCGCGCGCTCGACGGTGATGTCGCCGGAGAGCGCTTCAGCCACGATCTGCCCGACCTGGGCGCCGATCCCCTGGAACTCGGGAATCTGGACGAACTGGATGCCGGGCGCGACCTGCGGCTCGGCGGTGGCGTCGGTCGGGTCGGCGTTCTGGATCGCCTGCAGCACGAGCTCGGCGAACGGAGCCGCCTCCTGGTACGCCTCGCGCTCATACGTGCTGACGCGGGTGCCGGGAGGCACCTGCGCCCAGCCTTCCTCCTCCGCCACGAGCTCGATGTACTCCTTGCTCGTGGCCCACATCATGAAGCGGAACGCCTCTTCGATGGCGCCGCTGGTGGTCGGGATCGCGAGGTTCCACGACCAAAGCCACTGGTTGCCCTTGGCCACCGGACCGACCGGCGCGAGCGCGTGGCCCATGTCGGCGCCGACGGACGAGTTGGCGAGGAAGCCGGCGGCCACGGTGGCGTCGACCCAGATCGCGGCCTGGCCCTGACTCATCAGGTTGAGACCTTCGGGGAAGCTGATGCCGGTGACGCCGGGCGGTCCGCACTCCTGCACGAGGTCGGCGTAGAAGGTGAGCGCTTCGTTCCATTCGGGCGTGTCGATCTGCGGCACGCCTTCAGCGTCGAACCACTGCCCGCCGAACGTGTTCACGACGGTGGTGATCGGACCCATGTTGTCGCCCCAGCCGGGCTTGCCGCGCATCACGATGCCGTTGACGCCGTTCTCCGGATCGTGCACCTCGCAGGCGATGTCGCGAACCTCTTCCCAGGTGGGCTGTTCGGGCATCGTCAGGCCGGCTGCTTCGAGCATCGCTTCGTTGTACATGGTGAAGCTCGACTCGCCGTAGAAGGGAACGGCGAACAGCTCGCCGTCGACCCTCAGGCCGTCCGCGATGGCGGGCAGCAGGTCGTCGAAGTCGTAGCCCTCGGCGGCGTCGGGATACTGCTCGGCCAGGCCGTCGATCGACTCGATCCACTCGTTCTGGCCCCACAGCGGCGTTTCGTACGCGCCGACGGTCACGATGTCGAACGACCCGCTACCTGTGGCGATGTCCGTGGTGAGGCGCGAGCGCAGCGTCGCTTCGTCGAGGATCAGCCACTCGAGCTCGATGTCCGGGTTCTGCTCTTCGAACACCGAAGAGAGCTCCTCCATGATCTGCATGTCGGGGTTGTTGACCGTGGCGATGGTGACGGTCGTCTGAGCGAGCGCGAAGCCCAGGGCGAGCGCCAGTGCGAAGGCGAGCGTAGGCAGGAAGATGCGTCGTGTCATGAGGTCCTCCAGCGGATTCTTTCACCAGACGAAACGGGCTTCGGGTCGCCATGGCCTCGTGGCCATCGTGGCGCCCCGTGTTCCATGGTCAGTACGCTCTCACCCCTCTCTCGCTTCGGCGGGGAATCGCGGCCCACCCCCACGCCTCGGCTGAGCTCAAGATCACGGATGGGCACGTGGCCATAACTGTAGGACCGACCCCCCGACCTGTCAACGCCGGCGACCTGTGTACTATGGCCTCGTGGCCAACATCACCGACGTCGCGCAACGTGCTGGAGTCAGCGCCACCACCGCGAAGCGCGCCGTACGCGATCCCGACAAGCTCGCACCGGAGACGCTCGCCCGTGTACGTAAGGCGATCGAGGAGCTGAACTACGAGCCCGACGAGATCGCCGCCGCGCTTCGGCGGCAGCACAGCAACACCATCGGCATGGTCGTCGGCAGCATCGTTCAACCGTTCTTCGCCCTTCTCACGCGCGCCGTGAATCGGGCGGTGCGGGAGCGTGGCTACACGTTCATCCTCGGCGACAGCGAGTACCGAACCGACCTCGAGCTCGAGCTGCTGCAGAAGTTCCATGGACAGCGCGTGGCCGGGATCATCCTGCGGAGCGGGTACGGCGATCCGAACCACGACTACCTGCGACGGATCCAGGCGTCGGGCATCCGCGTCGTCGAGGTCGATCACATCTACCCGGACAGCCCGTTCGCCCACGTGATGCTGGACGGAAAGGGCACCGTCGAGGCCGGCGTACGCCACCTCGTGTCGTTCGGCCACACCCGCATCGCCGCGCTGGGCGACTACCACCCGACGCTCAACCCCGACGAGCGTTCCGCGGCGTTTCCCGACATCATGGCGGCCGAAGGGCTCCCGTTGCCGGACGCGTATCGGCACCCGATCCCGCCCGTCGAGAACGCGGCCTACGAAGCGGCGCGGAAGATCATGGCGCTGCCCGAGCCGCCGACCGCGCTGTTCGCGCTCAACGGCTCCATGGCGGTCGGAACCTACCGGGCCCTCAAGGACCTGGGGATCCGCATCCCCCAGGACGTGTCGCTGGTCGCCTTCGACAACTACCCGTGGACCTCGCTCGTCGACCCCGGCATCGACGTCCTCGAGCAGCCGATCGAGGAGATGGGACGGGCCGCCGCCGAGATCCTCTTCGACGCGATCGACCGTGACGGAGTCGCGACGGAGCGCCGGCGGTTCTCGGCACGGCTGATCGCGCGCGGCAGTTGCGCGGCGCCGCGGAACGAGCTTCACGCGGTCCGCTGACGGGTCCGCGTCCGGGCAAGGGCGGGACGCGCGCACGCCTCGCCCACGCCGCCCCTCGATCGCATCGCCTTTCGATCGCGCCGACCCGCTGAAGCGACGGCATCGATGGCGCCTGCTCGAAGTCCTGCTATCTTCCAGACATGTACCTAGGGATCGATCTCGGCACGTCCGGCGTGAAGGTCGCGTCCGTCGACGCCGACGGTCGACTCGTCGCGAAGGCGACGGCGCCCTACTCCCTGGACACGCCGCATCCTGGCTGGGCCGAGCAGGACCCGGAGCGACTGTGGGACGCCACCGTCGACGCGATCCAGCGTCTGGCGGGCGACGTCGACGCGAGCCAGGTCCGGGCCATCGGGCTGTCGGGCCAAATGCACACGCTGGTCCTGCTGGACGAATCGGGACGTCCGACCCGTCCGGCGATCAGCTGGGCCGACACGCGAACCGAGGCCCAGGTCAGGCGCTTCCAGGAGCGCGTGCCGCGCGAGACCCTGGTGGGTGTGCTGGGCAATCCGCCGGCCACGGGATTCACCGCCCCGAGTCTGATGTGGGTCAAGGAGCACGACGCTCCCGCCTATCGTGCCGCCGCCAAGGCGTGCCTCGCGAAGGACTACGTGCGGCTCCGGCTCACCGGCGCGTGGGCGACGGACCCGTCCGATGCCTCGGCGACGCTGCTGTTCGACACCTTCAGGAGAGTGTGGTCGGACGAGGTGCTGGACGCCCTCGAGCTCGACGGGGCGCTGCTCCCGCCGGTACGCGAGTCCGGCGCCGTGGCCGGGGAGCTGCTCCCCGAAGCCGCCGTGAGCCTCGGCCTGCCGCACGGCACGCCCGTGATGACCGGCGCCGGCGATCAGGCGGCCGCGGCGACGGGGTGCGGGCTGGTGGATCCGGGCCCGATGCTCGTCACCCTGGGCAGCGGCGGTCAGGTGTTCACGCCGCTGGCGTCGCCGAAAGCCGACGAGGAGCTTCGGGTCCACCTGTTCTGCCACGCGGCGCCCGACCGCTGGCACCTCCAGGGGGCCGTCCAGAACGTGGGCGTCGCGCTCGACTGGGTACGCCGAACCCTCGGGTGGAGCTGGCCGGAGCTGTACGGTCGCGCGGCCGAGGTGCCTGCCGGGGCGGAAGGCGTCACGTTCTTGCCCTACCTCACGGGCGAGCG
>CAZHCI010000165.1:0-305 GCA_964530905.1 uncultured bacterium | reverse complement strand
AGGGCCGCGTGGTCTGGGCTGGCACTGTCCCACACGCCGGCGCACATGGCCCGGGCGGCGATCGAGGGAGCGGCGTACTCGGTGGCGGACGCGGTCGTGGCATGCATCGAAGCGGGCGGCGAGCCCGATCGGATCGCGCTCACCGGCGGCGGCGCCGAGCACGCGCTTCCTCGCCAGATCCTCGCCGACGTGCTGGACCGGCCGTTGGGACGCGCGCACGTGCAGGACGCCTCCGCGATGGGCGCCGCGGTGCTGGCGGGCGCGCCGACGCCGAGCTTCCGGTCGACCGAGGGCGAGGCGCCCGG
>CAZHCI010000164.1:0-6072 GCA_964530905.1 uncultured bacterium | reverse complement strand
GTTACGGCGAGCACGAGGCGTTCGACGCCGCGATCGCCGGGTTCGAGCCGGACGACGACGACGCTTCGTAACCGACGCGCGTTCGGTCTACGACGCCCGGGCGGCGATGTAGGCGACCGTGTCGTCGACCGTCTGGACCTTCGGATAGTCCCGCTCGGGGATGTCGACGCCGGTCTGCTCGTGGATGCTCATCAGCACGTTCAGGAAGTCGATCGAGTCGACGTCCATCTGAGGCCCGATCGGCTTGGCGGGATCGATCTCGTCCAGCTCGATCTCCGGAGCCACGCTATGGAGACTGCTCATGATGGCGTCGCGGATCTCCTGCTCGGTCATAGCTCCTCCGGATGCTGCAGCCGTCCGTCGATAGCGGCCAGGAAGCGCGCACCGGTGTGCCCGTCGCTGGCGCGGTGGTCGGCGGAAAGCGTGACGTGCACCACCCGTCGGGCGCCGACCATGCCGTTCTTCGCCCAGGGACGCTGCGCCACCGTGCCGAACCCGACCAGGGCCACCTGGGGCGGGTAGATCACCCCGAAGACCGTCTCGACCCCTTGGTCGCCGAGAGCGGTGACGGTGATGGTCGCCTCGCTCATCTCCGAGCTGCGCAGCTGCAGGGTGCGAGTGCGCCCGACCAGATCGCGCACGGACGTCATCAGGGCCGAGAGGCCCTTGTCCTGCGCGTCCAGGATGGCGGGCGCGATCAAGCCTCCCTGCCGCAACGAGATGCCGATCCCCATGTGGACCGCGTCGCGCGGCTCGAAGCGCCCGTCCAGGAAGAAGCCGTTCATCTCGGGCACCTCGGCCACGGCCAGCGCCGTGGCGCGGAACAGCAGCGTGGCGGGCAGGATCCGTTCTGGCAGCGACCGCTCGAGGTTGCGCTCCTCCAGCCAGGTCAGGGCCGCCTCCATGTCGATGTGGTGCCCCAGGTAGTAGTGCGGGATCTCACGCTTGGACTTGGCCATGGCCGCCGCGATCGCGCGGCGCATGGCGGCGTAGCGTTCGTCCGACGGCTTGGCGTGGGTCGAGGCGACCGCTTCGGTCGACGCCGTCGGGGTGGACGTCGGCTTCGGCATAGGAGGCGCGGGGGGTGCCGACGCCTTCTGGACGTCCCCGCCGGTGATGGCGCCGTCGGGTCCGGTGCCGGTCACGCCGGCGGGATCGACGCCCAGCTCCCGCGCCAGCCGCCGGGCGCGCGGGGTGATACGAAGCCGCTCTCCACCAGGGGCGGGGATGGGCGGAACCGGCACGGGCGGTGGGGCGGCCGGCGCGGTCTCGGGCGCCTCCTGGGCGCGCGGCTTGGAGGCGGCGATGACATCCTCGCGGGTGATCACGCCGTGTCGGCCGGTGCCTCGCAGATCGCTCAGGTCGATGCCCACCTCGCGCCCTTGCGCCCGTGCGGCCGGCGTGGCGTGCGGAGGCACGACCGCCAGCGGCGCCTGGGCGGCGGCGGGGGCGGGCGGAGGCGCGACCTGTTCGGGCGCGGCCTCTTCGGGCGCGGCCTTCGTCGCCCGGGCTTCCTCGGGCGTGACCTCCTCGGCCGGCGCGGCGGCCGCAGCCTCCCCCGTCGCGCCGCTTCGCACGTGCGCCAGGGGGGTGCCGACCGGGACCGTTTGGCCGGGCCTGACCAGCAGCTCGTCGATCACGCCGCCCTCGAAGATCTCGACCTCGATGGCGGCCTTGTCCGTGTCCACCAGCGCGACGATATCGCCGCGCTGGACGGCGTCGCCGGGCTTGACGTACCACTCCAGCAGCTTGCCGGCGTCCATGTCGGCGCCGAGCGACGGCATCCGGAACTCAGCCATCGCCTCCCTCCGTACCGTCCGCGCCCAGCACCGCCTTGACGGCCGCGACGATCTTGTCCGGCTGCGGCAGGGCGGCCTCCTCCATGTGCTTGGCGTAGGGGATCGGCACCTCCTCGCTGCACACCCGCGCGGGTGGAGCGTCCAGGTCGAAGAAGGCGCCCTCGACGATGCGAGCCGACACCTCGGCGGCCAGGCTGCCGCTGCGCCAGCCCTCGTCGACAAGCACGGCGTGGTGCGTCTTGCGGACAGTGCCGTTGATCGCCGCGTCGTCCAGCGGGCGCAGCACCCGCAGGTCCAGCACCTCGGCGTCGATCCCCTGCTCGGCCAGCGTCTCGGCCGCGCTGAGAGTCTTGTGCAGCGAGCCGCCGTAGGTGATCAGCGAGACGTCACGCCCCTGGCGGCGAACCGCGGCCTGGGCGATGTCGACCTCGACCGGGTCGGCGATCTCGGCCTTCATGGCGTAGAGGGCGGCGTTTTCGAAGATCAGCACCGGGTCGGGATCGGCCAGGGCGGGTCCCAGCATCCCGCGGGCGTCCTCGACCGTGGCGGGCGCCAGGATGCGCAGGCCGGGGATGTGGGCGTACCAACCCTCGAGGCTGTGCGAATGCTGGGCGGCCAGCTGGCGGCCGGCGCCGGTGGCCATGCGGATCACCAGCGGCACGTTGCACTGTCCGCCGGACATGTGCAGCACGGTGGCGGCGGTGTTGAGGATCTGGTCCAGCGCCAGAAGGCTGAAGTTGACGGTCATGACCTCGACGATCGGGCGCATGCCGGCCATCGCGGCGCCGATGCCGGCGCCGACGAAGGCGGTTTCGGACAGCGGGGTGTCGCGCACCCGCTCGGGCCCGAAACGGTCCAGCATGCCCATGCTGACGGCGTAGCAACCGCCGTAGGCGCCGACGTCCTCGCCCATCAGGAAGACGCGTTCGTCGCGCTCCATCGCCTCGGTCATGGCGGCCCGCATCGCCTCGCGAAAACTGAGGGTCACGGTCGCGGGGGTGGTCTCGGTCGGGCGGGTGGTCTCGGTCGCGGCGCCCTCGCTCATGCGGTCACCTCCGGCTCGCTGGTCACGAATCGGACGAGCTGCTCCACCGGCTCCCAGGTGCCGTTCTCGGCGAACTCGATCGCCCGCCCGACCTCCTCGGCCGCTGCCTTCTCGATGGCAGCGAGGTCGTCCTCGCCGAGCAGGCCGGCCTCCTCGAGGCGGGCACGGAACAGCGCGATCGGGTCGCGTTCCTTCCACCGCTCGACCTCGTCCTTCTCGCGGTACAGCTCGGGATCGAACATGCTGTGAGCGCGGAAGCGGTAGGTGCGCAGCTCCAGGAAATGCGGCCCACCCCCGTGACGGATCGCGTCGACGGCCGCCTTCGCGGCCCGCTCGACCGCAAGGACGTCCATGCCGTCGACCGACCAGGCCGGCATGCGGTAGGCCGATGCCTTCAGCGTCAGGTCGGTCTCGGACTGGGACCGTTCCAGCGCGGTACCCATCGCGTAGCGGTTGTTCTCGCAGGCGAACAGCACGGGCAGGTCCCAGAGCGCGGCGAGGTTCATCGACTCGTGGAACGCTCCCTCGGCCATGGCGCCCTCGCCGAAGAAGCAGGCCGAGACCGGGTAGCCGTCCTCGCCAGGGCCGCGCAGCTTCTCGGCCAGTCCCAGGCCGACCGCCAGCGGAATCCCCCCACCGACGATGGCGTTCCCCCCGTAGAAACGCCGTTCGTCGTCGTAGAGGTGCATGGAGCCACCACGCCCGCGACTGCACCCTTCCTGCTTCCCGTACATCTCGGCCATGATCGACTCGGCCGACGTTCCGCGTAACAGGGCGTGGCCGTGCTCTCGGTAGGTGGCCACGATGGCGTCGCGGGGCTCCAGCGCCTCCATCACGCCGGTGGCGACGGCCTCCTCGCCGATGTAGAGATGCAGGAACCCCCGGATCTTGGTTGCCTGGTACAACTCCGCGCACGCCTCCTCGAAGCGACGAATGCGCACCATCCGCTCCAGAAGCCGGTGGGCGTGCTCCCGCGTTGGAAGGGGAACCGTGTCGCTCATGGCGCGTCCTCTCCGTCAGCCTCGTTCGGTCGGTGCGCATCCGGCACGCTTTCCAGGGTCGAGGTGTCGCCCTCGGGCAGGCCCAGCTCGCGTGCCTTCAACAGGCGCCGCATGATCTTCCCGCTGCGGGTGTGCGGCAGCGATTCGACGATCTCGATCTTCTTGGGCGCGACCGCCGACCCCAGCTTCTTCCGGCCGTGGCCGATCAGCTCCAGGATCAGCCCGTCGTCCGCATCGATCCCGGGCACGAGCGTCACGAACGCCTTGACGATCTCGCCGGCCATCGGGTCCGGCACGCCGATCACGCCGGCTTCGGCGACGGCCGGATGCTCGATCAGGGCGCTCTCGACCTCGAACGGTCCGATCTGGTGGCCGGCCGACTTGATCAGGTCGTCCGCCCGTCCGACGAACCAGTAGTAGCCGTCGCCGTCGCGCTTGGCGAGGTCGCCTGTCAGGTACCAGCCATCGCGGAAGGCGCTGTGGTACTTGTCCTCGCGGTTCAGATAGCCGCGAAACATCGACGGCCAGCCGGGTCGCAGCGCGAGCTCGCCCGGCGTCTCGGGCTCGTCGATTTCGTCCACGCCGCCGTCATCGCGCTTGACGACGATGCCCGCCTCGATGCCGGGCAGGGGACGCCCCATCGATCCGGGCTTGACGTCCATCGCGCGGGTGTTGGCGATCATGATGCCGCCCGTCTCGGTCTGCCACCAGTTGTCGTGGATCGGCATTCCGAACGTCTCGTTCCCCCACACCACCGCTTCCGGATTGAGGGGCTCGCCGACGCTTCCGATGAAGCGCAAACGCGACAGGTCGTAGCCGTGCGCGACGTCCGCGCCCACCTTCATCAGCATCCGGACCGCGGTGGGCGCGGTGTACCAGACATCGATCTTCTGATCCTGCAGCGTGCGGTACCAACGCTCGGCATCGAACTCGGCTTCATCGACGACGTTCGTGATGCCGTGCAGCAGCGGCGCCAAGATTCCGTAGCTAGTGCCGGTCACCCAGCCGGGGTCGGCCGTGCACCAGAACACGTCGCCGTCGTGAAAGTCGAGGGCGTAGAGGCCGGTGGCGTAGTGATGCACCGCGGCCTGGTGGACGTGCATGGCGCCCTTCGGCAGGCCGGTGGTGCCGCTGGTGAAGTGCAGCAGCGCGAGCGACTCGGGGTCGGTCGCCTCGATCCGGTACGCGTCGTGCGCGTGCTCCATCAACTCGGCCAGATCGTGGACGTCGCCGTCGACCAGCTCGGTCGGGACGGGATCGTCCGGGCCGGCGACGAGGATCACGTGCTTCAGGCCGGGCAGCTCGCCACGAATGCGAACGATCTTGCGCCGATAGAACCTAGGGGTGGTGATCAGAACCCGCCCATCGCCGATCTCGATGCGCTGTCTGACCGGCTCGGGTCCGAAGGCGCTGAACAACGGAGCGAACACCGCACCGCGCTTGAGGGTTCCGAGCGCGGCCAGGTACAGCTCGGGGACGCGCCCCAGCAGGCAGAACACACGCTCGCCCCGCTCGACGCCCAAGCGTTCCAGCACGTTCGCGAAGCGGGATGAGGAGCGCTTCAGGTCGGCGTAGGTGAAGTCGCGAACCTCGTCGCTCACGCCGAGCCAGCGCAGCGCGACGCGGTCCGCGAGCGGGCCGTCGGCGTGGCGGTCCACCGCCTCGTGCGCCAGGTTCAGCCCACCCGCCGGCAGGCCGTCCAGCCTGGCGCGCATCTCCTTCCACGCGAACGCGCGGCGCACGGACCCGTCGGCCGGCAGATTCGGTGCCGGCTCGCCCGACTCGGCTTTTCGGATGACGTCGAACCCGAGGAGCGTCTTCCCCTTCGTGGAGGCCATGGCGGGATCCCATCCCTTCTACGCCCGCGCCGGCACCCTTCGACAGGAGGCGCGAGGCGACGTCCAGGGCCGCTCTCGGTGGCCAAGCGGGGGGACGACGACGATTGGACGCCACTGGGCGAGGGCGGCAGGGGCTCTCTCCCGTACGGTAGGAACCGCAGTGGCTCCGTGCATCGGAGAAACGCCTACGTCGTGTCGGGGATTCGCAGGGCTCGTCGACGGCCAGCGGCGCTCGGCCGCCGAGGCCCGTCAGGTCGGGTCCTGCCCCCGGTATCGCTGCTGCGCGATGCGCACCGCCGCGCGCACGGGCGTTTCCAGCGGATCGATCGGCGCGGGAAGGGCCAAGACGCCGCACGCCCTGTCGAACGCCGCCACGTACAGGTCGTGTC
>CAZHCI010000163.1:0-6138 GCA_964530905.1 uncultured bacterium | reverse complement strand
CCTCCTTCGCGGGCGCAGGGGCGCCCGGATCGATGGGCATTGTCGCAGGCCGGCGCGGATGGGTGGGTGACGCGGCGCCGGCCGGCGCGCCCTAGATCGCGATGTCGCGCAGGAACCGCCGCACGACCTCCGGATCCGACAGGTCGCCGTACAGCACGGCGGTCGCCTGGTCGTCACGGACGCAGACCAGTGCGGGGGTCGCGAACACCCTGAAGCGGATCGCGACGAGCGGCTCGCGAAGGACGTCGATCTCGCGGACGATCGAGCTCGGCAGGCCGACGTCCTGAATCGCTTTCTCGAGGTGGCTCCGCGCGCGGTTGGAGCGGGGAGCGTCGCCGGTGACCAGGAGAGCCAGAGGTCCGTGTCCGGTCGGCGCGACGGGGGGCGGATCGGTGCTGCTGACGTCGCGCATCAGTCGTTCCTCCGGACGTCGTCGCTGGTTCGATCGGGCACGTCGGTAGGTCCACCGTCGACGCGTCGCGTGCCGGCAGCTCGCGCGTCGGGCTCGCGGCGCGCGACGATGCCGGCTTCGTGCTCCTCGCCCGCCTCTTCCGTGAGGCGATCGGCCCTGCGCTCGACGTCGAGGCTCCGACGGAGGCGCTCCGCTTCCCGCGCGGCTTCTCGCTGCCGCGTCTCCGTCGCGGCGAGTCGGTCCTCGAGCTCCCGCAGTCGTCGGGTCCGCTCACGATCCGCCTCGAATCGCTGGGCCCGGGCTCGATGCTCGGCATGGGCACGCGCGGTGCCCATCAGGACCTCGCTGCCGTACCGATAGACGCTGGCCAGCTCGATGCCCTCGGCCCCGAGCAGCAGCTCACGGACTTGGTTCGAGTGCGCCGTGCCTCGCGACTTCACGATCGATAGCGCCCTGTTCCGCTCGCCGCCGAGGATGCGGTAGTCCAGCGTGATCCAGCTGTCGGCGATCGTGCTCGTGTGGCTCAGCGTGGCCTCGCTGCTGGGCTCGTCGTTGTTCGTGAGCGACGTCATGAGCGTGGTGACGTTTCGCGCGCGCGTCAGGGAAAGGATGTACTCGATCGCGAGGTAGGCGTCGTCGGCAGGGCTGGCCTTCTGGAGCGCCGAGACGGGGTCGATCACGAGCAGATCGGGCTTCATCTCGTCCAGGAGCTGCTGAACACGAATCACGTGCTGCTCGGCGGCCGATTCCCAGGCGGCCCTGAAGTGCACGGCGATGCGTCCCCGCTCGATGTGCGGCGCGAGGTCGATCCCGACCGAGGCGACGTTGCGGACGATGTTGGCCGGCGGCTCGTCGAAGCTGAGGAACAACGCGGTCTCGTCCCTCTCCGCCGCGGCCAGGGCGAACGATGCGGCCAGCGTCGATTTCGACGTCCCGGGCGCTCCCGAGATCAGCAGCGTCGATCCCCGATAGATGCCTCCCCCGAGAACCGCATCCAGGTCGGGAATTCCGCTCGCGACACGCTCGACGCTCGCGACGGATGCCGAAGCGGTGGCGGCGAGGGGCAGGCGGACGCCGTCTTCGTCGAGGATCATGGGGATGTCGTCGCTGGCGTGCGAGGAGCCGCGGTACTTCACGATGCGCAACCGGCGCGCCAGACGCCGCCCGCTGGACGTCACGGAGAGCGTGATCGACGTCGACAGCAGGAACTCGATCGCTTCGAGGTAGGCGTGGCTCGACGTGCCCGCCTCGGTACGCTTGCACGTGAGGAGCGTCGCGAGCCCGCGTCCGCGGCTCCACTCGTCGACGCGCCGGACCTCGGTGATCGCGGCCGCCTCGTCGGGCTGCAGCGCCAGGAGCTGGTCGATGCCGTCCAGGACGATCCAAGCCGGTCGGATTTCCGCCGCCAGGGCGTCCAGCACCGCGAGTAGTCCCTCCATGTCGAACGCGCCCGCCACCTGGCCCGACAGCTTCGGCCGCCCGTCCACCAGCCGTACGCGATCGTGGCTGACCAGCGCGTCGCCCCACGCGAACGAGCTGGCGTTGCGACGGAGCTGCTCGGGGGGTTCCTCGAACGACACCACGATCGACGCACGTCCCTGCCGCGCCGCCAGCGCCGCGATCTGGAGGGCCAGCACGGTCTTGCCGGAGCCGGCCCGACCGCTCAGCAGGGTCGTGCCGCTCCGCGGCAGCCCGCCACCCGTAGCGAGGTCCAGGCCGGGCAGGCCGGTCGCGGCCTTGTCGATGCCGAGGCGCGTCGTCACGGTCGGGGCTCCTTTCGCGGGAGCGGCGGTGGGCGTCATTCCGCCTCCAGGGGAAGCGGGACGCGTTTCGCGAGCAACCAGGCGAAGTCCTCCTCGCTGAGCGGGACGCTGTAATGGTACCCCTGGCCCAGCGAACAGCCCAGCGCCGACAGCGCGTCGCGCTGTTCGGGACGCTCGATCCCCTCGGCGATCACGGTGGCGCCGGTGGACGAGGCGATCTTGAGGACGGACGCGACGATGTCGCGGCTGTACGGGTCGTCCGGCAGGCCTTGCACGAACGCGCGATCGATCTTGATGTCGTCGAACGGGTAGTTCTTCAGGTAGGCCAGCGACGAGTAGCCGGTTCCGAAATCGTCGAGCGACAGCTTCACGCCCAGCGCGTGCAGAGCCTCGAGGCGGTCCCGAAGCCGGGCGCTCTCGTCCGCGAAGACGCTTTCCGTGATCTCGAGCGTGAGGCTGCTGGGCGGCACGCGGTAGCGCGTCAGGATCGCTTCGACGTCGCGCAGGAACTCGTTGTCCGCCAGCTGCTCGACGCTCACGTTCACGGAGATCTGGACGATGTCCAGACCGTCGTCCTGCCATGCCCTGAGCGTCCGGCAGGCGCGATCGAGGACCCAGCGCCCGATCGGCACGATCAGACGGCTCGTCTCCGCGACGGGGATGAACGCTCCCGGCGAGAGGAGTCCCCGCTGCGGATGGTTCCAGCGGATGAGGGCCTCGCCCCCGACGAGGCGACCGCTGGCGAGGTCGACCTTGGGCTGGACGTGGAGCTCGAACTCGTCGTTCTTCAGCGCTTCGCGGAGCTCGTAGGCGAGCTGCACGCGCCCGCGTGCCTTTCTGTCCAGATCGGCCGTGTAGGCCTGACCGTTCGTGACGGCCCCGAAGCGGCTGGCGTTCAGGGCCACCTCGGCTTCGCGCAGCAGCCCGTCGACCGGCCGACGCTCGGGCCCGAGGCGCGTGAAGCCGTAGTGAGCGGCGACGTCGAGCTCGAAGCCTTCGATGACGAACGGCCCGGCGAACGAGCCGTCCCGATTCCCGAACAGCTCGACGCCCAACGACGCCGTGGACGCGAGGTCGGGAAGGAACACGGCGAACGCGTCGCCACCGGTCCGCGCGACCAAGCCGTCCGGTCCCGCCGTCGCCGCGAGCCGGTCGCCGACCGCGGCGAGCAGGGCGTCGCCGACCGCGAAGCCTTGGGCTTCGTTCACGTCGCGCACGTCGACGAGGTCCAGCGTGACGAGGACCGCTCGCTCGGGCCATGGGCGCTGGTCCAGGCTCGTGGCCAGCGCGCGAGCCAGGCCGTCGCGGGACAAGTAGCCCGTCAGGGGGTCTTGGAAGGCGATACGTTCCAGCGCCCGCTCGGCACGCTTGCGTTCGCTGACGTCGACGTGCATCACGACCGCGCCCTTGGGCCCGCCGTCCGACGGAAGCGGTGTCGCCGCCAGGCGGAACCAGCGCTCCTCGCTGGGCGAGTGGCACGGGTACTCGTGCACGAACGACGTTCGCTGGCCGGCGAGGATGGCGCGCAGGCCGGCCGCCACGTGCGCGCCGGAGGCGGCGTCCTCGCCGGTGGCGTCGTCGCAGACCGCCAGGTAGTTCACGCCGACGTGATCGTCGTCCGCATCGTTGTCGCGTGTGAACGCCCGCCAGCGGTCGTTCACGCTGGTGATCACGCCGAACGCGTCGAGGACCGCGATGTTCGCGGGGAGCGAGTCGATGAGCGCTTTTCGGGTCGCGAGCTCGCTGCCGAGCTCGGCCTCCTGCCGCCGCAGGCGCTCCACCATGTCCCGGCGCCCGGTCACGTCTCGGAGCCCGACGGCGAGGCCTTCCTTCGTCGGATCGGCCCAGATCTCCAGCCAGCGGCTCGTCGTCGGATCGAACTCTTCGAAGCGGATCGACACGCCCTCACGCATGGCGCGTCGGATCTCGCCGCCGGTACGGGTCGTCATCACGCCGTGCAGAACCTCTTCGAGGCGCTTGCCGGCGACGAACGTGTCGCGCCCCAGTCCGGCCATGCGCGTCGCGGCCGTATTGGCGAACGTGATCTTCCAGTCGCCGTCGATCGTGACGAAGCCGTCCGTGAGGCGCTCCAGCGTGGTGCGCAGGCGCTGGTCGAGATGCTGCGCCCGAAGCTCCACGCGCTTGCGGTCGTCGATGTCCTGGAACGCTCCCTGCACGCCCGTGATCAGCCCCGAGCCGTCACGGACCGCCTCGCCGGCGGCTCGGACCCAGATCTTGCGGCCTGTCGCCGTGACGATCTGCAGCTCCTCGTCGTACGGCACGCCGTCGTGCAGGGTCCGTTCGAACAGGGCGCGCACCCGGGCGCGATGCTCGGGCGCGTAGTACTCGATTCCCTCGTCCGTCGTCGGATGCGTGCCGAGCGGCATCTCGTGGATCTCGCAGACCCGGTCGGACCAGACCATCTCCTGCGTTCGAGCGTCGACGTACCATCCGCCGAAGCGCGCGATGCGGCCCGCGATCTCCATGACGCGGCGTTGCTCGTCGAGCGCCGACTGGGCCTCGACACGCTCGGTCACGTCCTGGATCACGCCCGAGACGTACAGCGGGCGCCCCTGCTCGTCACGTCCGAGATCGCCGCCGAGATGGACGTGGCGAACCCCGCCGTCGGCGGGCCGCACTCGGACCGTGCCGTACGCCGGCCCTTCGCCGCCCTCGACGGTGGCCTGCAGCGTCCGAAACCGGGCGGTGTCGTCGGGATGGATCATCTTCCGAAGCTGCGTCAGCGTCGGCTGCGCAGCGCCCGGGACCAAGCCGAGAATCCGCAACGCCTCGGCCGACCAGACGACCTGATCCGTGCCGACCGTGCGGCGCCACGAGCCGATCTGCCCGATACGCTGCGACTCGGTCAGCAGCGCGGCGTGCCGCTCGACCTCCTGCTGCCGATCGTGCAGCTCCTGCTCCGCCGCGGCGCGCCGATCGAGCATCGCGTTCAAGGCGGCACCGAGGCGCGCCATCTCGTCCCGGCCGCGCACGTCCGCCCTGGCGGCGATGTCGCCGAGACCCACCCTGTCCACGACGCCGGCGAGCTCCGCCGCGGGACGCCCGAGGCGCCGATACAGGAACCAGGAGGCGACGAGGCTCAGGACCGAGAACAGTGCGGCCGATCCGCCGAGTGCACCGGCCACCCTCACCACGGTCGTTTCGGCCTCGACCCTTCGCGCACGGAGCAGGTCGGCGACGGCGGTCTCGACCGTCTCGCCGAGCTCGGCCATGCGCGTCATCGTCACGGCCGCCGGTGCCGGCACGCCCAGCACGCCTCGCGTCGGGCCCGTCGCAGCGCGGCGAGCGAGGCGCGGATCGTCGAACGCGTCGGCAGCGAGCGCCGCCATCTCGTCGAGGGCCTCCACCGCCGGCCGGGCCGAGGGCGTGACCGCCTGCATCTCGCTCAGCTCGGCCCGGACGAGCCGCAGCTGGCCGAGGAACGCCTGGTACGACGCCTGGTCGACGGTGTCCACGAGAAGCGCGTCGGCAGCGACCGACAGATCTGCAGTGCGCTGCTGCAGTGCGGCGAGCGGCTCGACCTGGGCCAGGTGGCGGCGCGACTGCTGCGACGCCCAGGCGGCGAACACGATCAGGACGATGCAGCCCACGAAGCTCAGGATCGTCAGGAGCCGGGCGATCGCGACCACGCTGAGGGGACGGGGGTTCCGGCCTTCGGGCGAATCGTGGGCTGCTGGGGCTGCGTCCCGGCTCACCCTGCCGCGCTCGCCGTGCGTGCGCGGCACGCCGACCCCGCGCGGCAGCGGCTCGATCATGCCGTTGCCGCGTCGCGCCGTGGTATGGGGAGTCGTCGAGCGGCGGCCATAGGGGCCGAGGATATGTGACCCGCGAGCACGAACTCCTTACACGCCGACGCGTCCGCGCAGCCACGCGCCGGGGAGGTCCCCACCGTCGCCCTCGCGCGGCTGGATCCACAGCCGCACCAGCTGCGGCAGCACCGTG
>CAZHCI010000162.1:0-6140 GCA_964530905.1 uncultured bacterium | reverse complement strand
CGCGACCCGGTCCTCTACCGCATCCGGCACGCGCATCACTACCGGACCGGCGACGCCTGGCACGTCTATCCGCTGTACGACTTCGCGCATCCCCTCTCCGACGCGATCGAAGGCGTGACGCACAGTCTGTGCACGCTGGAGTTCGAGAACAACCGCGAGATCTACGACTGGCTGGTGGCCAGGCTGTTCGACGAGCCCCGGCCACGCCAGTACGAGTTCGCGCGCCTGAACCTGGACCACACCGTCATGAGCAAGCGCAAGCTCCTGAAGCTCGTCCGGGGAGGCTTCGTGAGCGGCTGGGACGACCCTCGCATGCCGACGCTGACCGCGCTTCGCAGGCGCGGCGTGACCCCCGAGGCGATCCGCGACTTCACGAACCGGGTGGGCGTCACGAAGGCGAACGCGCGGACCGACCTGGGCCTGCTGGAGTCCGCCGTGCGGGACGACCTGAACCACCGCGCGCCCCGCGTGATGGCGGTGCTGGAGCCGATCCCGCTCAGCCTGAGCGACGTGGCGGACGATCGCGCCGAGACGCTGGACGCCTCGCTCTGGCCGCACGACGTGCCGCGCGACGCGACGCGGCCGCTGCCGTTCGGGCGCGAGCTCTGGATCGAGCGCGGCGACGTGTCCGTCGACCCGCCCAAAGGCTGGCGCCGACTGGCGCCCGGGGCGGCGGTGCGCTTGCGTCACGGGCCGGTCGTCGTGTGCGACGAGATCGACACCGACGCAGGCGGCCGCCCGACGTCGGTGCGCGGCCGCACCGTGGCCGACCCCGAGACGGCCGGCGTGAAGGTGAACGGGGTCGTGCACTGGGTCGCGCGCGACGGCGCCGTTCCGGCCGAGTTCCGCCTCGTCGATCGGCTGTTCGCCGACCCCGACCCCGAGGCGGGCGGCCGGGACATCACCGAGGCCGTCGATCCCGACTCGCTGACGACCGTCCACGGCTGGGTCGAGCCGCACGTCGCCAGCGCCGATCCGGACACCCGCTGGCAGTTCGAGCGGCAGGGCTACTTCTGGCGCGACCCGGTGGACGGACGGGGCGAGCGGCTGGCGTTCACCAGGATCGTGACGCTCAAGGACAGCTGGAAGCGGCGCGGCGGGGCGACCCCCGGGGACGCGTCGTCCGAGCGGCCCCGTTCCGCCCGCAAGCCCGCTGGGCGGGCGGGCGATCAGCCCGATCCGGTGGACGCGCTCGACGTCGAGGGGCGTGAGCGGTTCGTTCAGCTCGAGGCGATGGGCGTGCCCCGGACCGACGCTGCACGGTTGGCGGGCGACGCCGAGACCGCCGCGTGGTTCGACGCCGCCCGGCTCGCCGGTCCGGCCGTCGAGCCGGAGTCGCTGGCGAACTGGACGCTGAACGAGCTGCCACGCTCGCTGGGCGACACGTCGCTGGCGGACGCCGAGCTGACCCCGGCGAGCTTCGCCGAGCTGGTCGCGCTCGTCGAGGAGAACGCGATCAGCGGACGGGTCGCCAAGGACCTGCTGTCGGAGCTGGTGCAGCGGGGCGGCGACCCCCGCGCGATCGTCGCCCAACGCGACCTGGGCCGCCTGGACGACGCGGCCGCGCTCGCGGCGACGGTCGAGGAGGTGCTCGACGCGCATCCCGACGAGGTCGACGCCTTCCTGAACGGCAAGGAGGGCCTGATCGGCTTCTTCGTCGGCCGGGCGATGCGGGCGACCGGGGGGCGCGCCGATCCCCAGGCCGTGCGGCAAGCGCTGCTGGACGCGTTGGCGCAGCGGCGCTGAGCCGCCTGGGCGCCTTCGTGCGGCACGACGGACAGCGTGCGCTGGACGGCGGTGCGCGGGGAGCGCCGACGCTAGCGTAGGGCATGCGTCCGACACGATCCGCCGTCCCCTCGAAGCTCGTGCGGGCGATCGCCTGCGGACTCGTGCTGGCCGCGGCCGGCAGCGTCGTCGCGTACCAGGACGGACGGCTCGACGGCTGGACGCCGTCGGTCGCGCGGACGGAGGGCGTCGCCGCCCAAGACTCGGGTCGCGACGCGGCTCGTCCCGACCTCCGGCTCGCGGACCTTCGCGTCCGTCCCCCCTCCGGCATGTACATCGTCGACGAGCGAAGCGAGGGCGGCCCGGTCCGGCTGAAGTTCACCACGCTGATCTGGAACGCCGGCGCCGGGCCGCTCGAGGTCCGGGGCGATCCCGACGACGCCGAAGGCGGGCTCGAGATCGAGCAGTACGCCATCGACGCGCAGGGGACCTGGCACGCCGTGGGCGCGGTCGGCCGGTTCGACTTCGAGCATCGTCACGGCCATCTGCACTTCGAAGGGTTCGCGGACTACGAGCTGTGGTCGCTCCCGAACGGACCGGCCGGCGAGCCCGGCGAGCGGATCGCCGAGAACGTCAAGGTCGGTTTCTGCCTGATGGACAACGTCGTCGTGGACGAGACGCTCGCCCCCGACGAGGCCGCCTACCTGAGCTGCGAGGCGGAGGTGCAGGGGATCTCGCCCGGTTACGGCGACCTGTACGTCGCCGACCTGTACGAACAGGACATCGACATCACGGACGTGCCGGACGGTCGCTACCGGCTGGTGAACATCGCCAACCCCGACGGCGTCCTGCACGAAGCCGACCCGTCGAACAACGCGGCCCACGTCGACGTGGAGCTGCGCACCGCCGCGGACGGGCAGCGCGTCGTCGCGAGCGTGCCGTGAGGCCCGGCGACCCGCCGCGCCGGACGGTTCCCGCCGGCGTGCGGGTCTGGACCTACCAGGCGGCCGGGAACGTCTACCGCGTGCTGAGCGCCATGCCCGACGGCCCGACCGTCGCTTGGGCGGGCGAGCTGTGCGCTCCTCTCGGCAGCGGGCACGGGGGCGGGGCGACGCATCCACGCGCCGACGGCCTCGCGATCGAGGTGCCGGCACCCCCCGCAGCGGCGGGGGAGGTGGCCGCCGAGGTGGCCGCAGGCGTGCGGATCGTGAATCCGGACGGATCGGCGGCCGAGACCAGCGGCAACGGCGTGCGGATCTTCGCGCGCTGGCTGCACGATCAGGGCCGCGTCGGCGCGAGCTCGTTCGTGATCGACACCGGAGCGCGGCGCGTGCGCTGCACGGTCACGCCCGACCGCGAAACGGTCACGGCCGAGATGGGCTCCGTCCGCGTGCTCTCCCGGGACGTGCTCTCGACCGTCCGCGTCGGCGAGCGCGCGTTCGCCTACGTTCGCGTCGACGCCGGGAACCCGCACGCCGTCGTGCCGGTCGCGACCGAGCCCGACGAGACGATGGCCCGTCGCTGGGGACCCGCGATCGAGCGGCACCCCTCCTTCCCCCACCGCACGAACGTGCAGTTCGCGCGGGCCGAACGGACGGACACGGTCCGAGCCGTGGTGTGGGAGCGAGGGGCGGGATGGACGCTCGCGTCGGGCAGCAGCGCGTGCGCGGTCGCGGCGGCGTTCCGGCATCTGGGCCAGGTCGGGGACGCGGTGGAGGTGATCATGCCGGGCGGCACGCTGCGGGTGACGATGGACGGCGACCGTGCCACGCTGGACGGCGTGGTCGCCCGCGTCACGGGCTCGGCGTGAGCTCCAGGATCGTGAGCTCCGCCGGGCAGTTCACGCGGATGGGAACGATGCCGACGCCCAGCCCGCGCGAGACGTACCCCAGCGCCGGACCGTGCACCCAGCCCGACGCGAACCGGCGCCCGTAGCGCGACGACGTGATCGGCGGTCCGATGAACGGCAACACGATCTGACCTCCGTGGGTGTGGCCCGACAGGGTCAGCGACACCGACTCGGGCACCGTTGGAAGCAGGTCGGGGTTGTGCGACGCCAGCAGGCAGGCGGCGCCCGCCGGACGACCGCGTAGCGCGGCGTCCAGGTCGGGCGCTCCGTTCGTGAGGTCGTCGACGCCCGCCAGCCACACGTCCTCACGCACCGGCTCGCCACGGTTCACGAGCACCTCGATGCCCGCCGCACGGAGTCGGGCCTCGAACGTCGCGATCCGCCGAAACCGGGCGTGATCGTGGTTGCCCCACACCGCGCGCACGCCCAACGGCGCGCGCAGCCGGCCCAGCTCGCTCACCAGCACGTCGATCGATCCGCCCTCGCGATGGTCGACCAGGTCGCCTCCGAGCAGGATCAGGTCGGGCGCCTCGGCCAGCGTGGCGTCCACCCACGCCTGGACCGAGCCGGCGCCGATCCACGGGCCGTGGTGCAGATCGGCCAGCCAGGCGACGCGGAGCGGCGCGCGCAGCCCGACCAGCGACGCGCGACGCACCACCCGTTCGAACCGGTACGCCTCGGAGACCGCCACGCCCGTCAGCCCCACCGTCAGGACGCCCGCGGCCGCCGCCAGGAAACGTCGGCGGCTGAGGGACGACGGAGCGGAATCACCCTCGCTCACCGTGGGAAGGACCGCATCAGCGCGTCTGCGTCACCTTCCGCAGGTGACGCGGCGCGTCGGGATCGAGGCCGCGCTGGCCGGCGAGCTGCAGCGCCAGCCACTGGCCGACGACGACGTGGACGAACGCCTCGGTCACCGGGTCCGCTCCCTCGGGCAGCGGCACGGCGGCGTTCGCGATCGCCAGCAGCTCGGGGTCGGCGCTCACCACGGTCAGGTCGGCGCCCGTCTCGCGCATGCGGGCGGCCGCCTCCCGGTTCGTCACGGCCGTCGCGTCGGCCAGCCCGAGCAGCAGGACGGGGTCGCCCGCTCCGAGCGAGGCGATCGGCCCGTGCTGGAACTCGGCGCTGCTGTACGCGTGCGCGTGGAGGTAGCTGGTCTCCTTGAGCTTCAGCGCGACCTCGTGCGCAGGCCCGAACGACAGCCCGCGCCCCAGCACGTCGAGCTGCTCGGCGTGCGTGAGCCTTGCGGCCGCCAGGTCCAAGGCCCGGGTGTCCGCCAGGAGCGCGGCGATCGCGCCTGGAACGGCCTCCAGCGCGGCCGCGAGCGGCTCGCTCTCGCTCCACTCCGCGACCAGCCGGGCCAGCGCCATCATCTGGCTGGTGAAGGTCTTGCTGGCCGCGACGGCCCGCTCCTCGCCCGCCTGCTGACGCAGCGTCCAGGTCGCGGCCGCCTCCAGCGACGAGCCCTCGCGGTTGCTGACCGCCAACGTGCGGCCGCCCGCCGCGCCGAACGCCTGCAGCGCCTCGACGACGTCCTGGCTCTCGCCGGACTGGCTGACGCCGATGCCCAGCGCCTCGTCGCACCGGAACGGCGCGCGGTGGATCGTCACCAGGCTGGGCGGCACGCTCGCCACGGGAAGGCCGAGCGTCAGCCCGGCGAGGTAGGCGAAGAACGTCACGGCGTTGTCGCTGGAGCCGCGCGCGAAGCTGAGCGCCATCGCGGGCGGATCGGACCGCAGCGCGGCGCCGATGCGGGCGGGCGCGGGATCGTCCAGGATGCGGCGCAGCACGTCCGGCTGCTCGCGGATCTCGGCTTCGAATCGGGTCACGAACGTCCTCCTGCAGGCTGCGTACGCGCGCCGCCCGCGCCGGGGCGCGCCCGGCCGCGCACGAACACGCGCGTGACGGACAGCTCCGCGTCGAGCTCGACCACGTCGGCGCGCAGCCCCGTCTCGAGCCGTCCGCGGTCGGCGAGGCCGAGGTAACGGGCGGGGACGGCCGCTGCGAGCAGCGCGGCCTGGTCGAGCGTCAACCCGGCCTCGACGGCGGCGCGCACGGCGGCGTCCAGCGTCAGGACGCTGCCGGCCAGCGAGCCGTCGGCCAGTCGGGCCGCGCCGTTCGCGACGGTGACCTGTTGGCCTCCGAGCTCGGTCGTCCCCTCGGGCCGTCCGCACGCCCGGATCGCGTCGGTGATCAGCATCAGCCGTCCCGGCTTGGCGTTCCTGGCCGCCAGGAACGAGGTGGGGTGCACGTGATGCCCATCGAGGATGAGCTCGGCGAACGCGTCGGGATCGGCGAGGCAGGCGCCGACCGCGCCCGGGACGCGCCCCTCGAGGCCGCCCATCGCGTTGAACAGGTGCGTGAACCCCACCGTTCCGCCCTCGTCGCGGACGGCGGCCGCGATGCGCGCGACCTGCTCGGCGTCCGCGCGGGTATGGCCGATGCTGACGCGGACGCCGGCCCGGGCGAACGCGCGGGCCGCCTGCTCGGCGCCGTCGATCTCCGGGGCGAGGGTCACGACCCGCACGACGCGGGTCGCGAGCGCCTCCTCGACGTACGCCGTCGT
>CAZHCI010000161.1:0-6166 GCA_964530905.1 uncultured bacterium | reverse complement strand
CCGACGACATCGAGCCGGCCTCCTCGAGCATCGAAGAGGTCGAGCGGATCATCACAGGCGCCCTGGCGGTCTGATCGGACCGCCGGCGAACCGACCCACCCACCGCGTTCGAGCACCGCGACGGCGTTGCGCTTCACGTGCTCGACGACCCCGGCGGGTTGCGCGCATCGGCGCCGGTCCGATGGCGGCGCTCACGCGCGCGATCGAGCGGGACGAGGACGAGATCTGGATCGACGATGGGCGGAAGCGACGGGCGCAAGCCGATCCCGCCTCGACGACGCGAAGCACAGAGCCGCCCGAATGCGTTCGCGAGACGCCGACCTGTTGCGGGCGACGCCCGGCCCCTACGTCCGCGCCCCTGTCCAGCGTGCCCTGTGGAAGAGCGTCGCACAGAATCGGTTGGCGTCGATCCTGGCCGAGGCGACGGGAATCGTGCGATTGGGCGAGCAGGCCGGCATTCGGCCGACCGTGCATCGGAGCGCGCGCTTCGATAGCGCTGGTCGGGGAACGGTGGGCCCGGCGCGGCTGCCGTCGCTCCGGAGCTCGATCACGCTGCCGCAGCGCCAGCGCACATATCGGTGTCCCATGCTGTGACGATCGTCGTGCGAGGCGGCACGCCCGGATGCTACGCCTGGGCGCGAGCGCGTCCTCGTGTCGACGACAGCGGGAAGGAGATCGGTCTCATGGAGATCATGGCCTGCGCAAGATACGTACTTCTCGCCGTCGCGTCGGCTGCGACGCTCGCGGCTTGCGGCGCCCCCTCCGGCGGCGGCCCCGGCGGCTCGGGCGTGGACGGCACGTTGGCGTGCGAGCGCGACGGCTACCCATGCAGCCTCGCCGAGGTTCCCCAGGACGTGCGCGACGCCTCCTGGGACGCCCTCGAAGGCGCCTACGATGCCTTGCGGGACGGCTCCATGAGCGACGTCGTGGCAAGCCTCGAAGCGCGATCCGACGTCGTGGAGTTGGCCTACGACGACCTCTTTCTGCGCTTTCGCCTCGACGGCGGGGCACCGACGTTCCTGTACGACGTCACCGGATTGAGCCCGGCCGTCGAACCGTCGATCACCGAGACCAGCGTGGCGAGCTCGAGCACGCTCGCACCGAGCGAGGTCGTAGGGCGCGACCGCAATGGAGACGGGAGCGTCGACAACCGAGATTCGAAGCACGCGCTCGTGTTGGCGCCGTACAAGTGGCAGGTCGCTACGTGGGACTATGGCGGCCAACTCGCGTCCAACCTCGGGTCGCTGCCCCCCTACGGAGGCAACGTCGACTACGTCGAGAACCCGGCAGGGGGATCGCAGAACCTGAGTCTCGACGATTGGCGTAGCTGGTACCAGTACGACTTCGTCTACGTGACGACGCACGGCAGGCGTCTCGTTAACGACGGCACCACCTACGTGCTCATCTCGTCCGGCGTTCAAGCTGACCGCTCCGAAGCCCTTCCCTACGTCGGTGCCTATGCCATCGGGACGGTCGATCGCGACGCGGGGCAGACCAACCGCGTGATCGAGTACGGCCTTGCAGCCGACTTCTTCGAAAGGACCTATGGAGACGGGCTGGACGATACGATCGTCGTGTTCTCGGCGTGCGAGACCGGGGCGGAAGGCGCCAGCGTCCTTGCGGACGCGATCGGCGGGCGCGACTTCGTCATGTTCGGTTGGAGCGAGGTCGTGCGCGCTGACGATGCTGCCTTCGCCGCCCGAGCTCTTCTCGAGTACCTCGGCAGGGGACTTCGCTCCGAAGAGGCGATGGCGCGGCTCGCGAGGGACGGACTGACCGTGGGCACTTCGCGTCCGCGTGCAGACGGGTCGTTCCGGCCGGCTCCCGTCTTCACGCGATACGCCCCGTCGGGCGGCGACCAGCGGTTGCTCGAAGTGCCCACCCTCTTGAACGAGGCGCGCGACCCGCTTCAGGACGGAACCGACCTACGAGGATCGCTCGCCGGCAGCGCCGGCGACGGAGAGCCCGACGTGCTGACGGTCACGACCATCCTAGCCGGGATCGAGGCGGGCACCGAGAGCGACTACGAGCTCCGATTCGAGCTCGACGGCACGGCGACACCGCAGCGCTACGGCGTGACCTCCGCGAACCGCCTCGACGACGCGACGCTCGAGCTGGAGCTCGACGTCGCCCTCGGCCGGGACGCCCCGACCGACCCCGTCGATCTGATGGCGATCCTCGAGCTCCCGGAGGGCGGAGAGAGCCGCTACGTCGCCGACGTCACGCTGGGTCGCGCCTGCGGTTGGACGATGTCGTTCTCGGGACCGGACAACAGCGGCTTCTACGAGCGGTCGTTCGGAGCCGCCCTCCTCGACCAGCGGCCGACGATCACGCTGCAGGGAGCCGCCGACGAAGTCCTGTTCCCCGGCGTCGCGATCCAGACGTTCGACAGCCTCCCGGAGGACGTTCCCGCGACGCTCGCGCTGGGCCTCAGCGGATCGGCCCTCGGGGACCCGGACGGAGGCGTGACGGTCGCGTTCGACGACGTCGACTATGCGAGCGGGGACGGCGGCCCCTGCTGCACGGTCACCAACCCGGTGGACACCTTCCCTCCACCCGTCGCGTTCGAGCTCACGGTGAACGAGCCCGACCGGATCGAGGGCAGGCTCACCGGGCAGGTCTGGGCGTTCGCCGAGAACGGCGGCACGCCGCTGAGAAAGGCCGACCTCTTGGTGGAGTTCGCGGTCACGAACGACGACGCGTGCCGCGTCGTCGATCCGACCGACCCGCTTTGACGCGGCCCGATAGGGCGACCCGCAGCGTCGGGACGCCGCCCTTGAACGCGGCGTCGTCGCGCGCCTCGCCGATTCGATCGACGAGGCGCGCTCGCAGGAGCACGGTCGTCGGCGTGCAGTCGCACAGAGCCGCCCGAGCGCGTCCGCTACACTCCGTCATGGCGCAGGCGACGCCCCTTCTCGACGTCCAGGTCCTCGGCCCGCCGGGCGTGCGCGTGGATGGCCGTAAGGTCGCTCTGCGCGGACGGAAGCCGACCGCGCTTCTCTACGCTCTGGCGGTCCGCCCCGACGGGCTGACGCGCGCCGAGCTGGCCGAGCTGCTCTGGGGTCCCGGCCGACGCTCCAACCTTCGTGCGGCGCTGTACCAGCTTCGCCGCTCGCCCGGCGGCGACGAATGGCTGGACGACGACCGCCACGCCGACACCCTGCGGCTGCGCGGGCACAGCGACCTGGCGGAGTTCGAGCGACGCGTCGCCGCGGACGATCACGCCGGCGCGCTGGCGCTCTGGTCCCCGGAGGGCCTAGCGCTGCGAGCGGAGTCCTGCCTGCTGGCCGGCTTCGATCTGCCCTCCGCCCCCGCGTTCCGCGACTGGCTGGACGCCGAGCGCCAGCGCGTGCACGCGCTGGTCCGGGCGTGCGCGCTGAGGCACGCCGAACGGCTGGTCGAGGACGGCGCGTTCGCGACGGCGCTGTCGCTGCTCGAGGGCCTCGCTGCCGAGGACCCGCTGGACGAGGAGCTGCACCGGCGCGTGATGATCGTCGCGTGGCGGGCGGGCGATCGGGCGCGGGCCCTGCGCCAGTACGAGACGTGTCGCCGGGCGTTGACCGAAGGCTTGGGCCTGCCGCCCGTCGAGACGACGAGCGAGCTGGCCGAGGCGATCCGGCTGGACGCCGTCGCCGCCCCGGCGAACGAGCTGCAGGGCGCTGCGCGCCTGCGGCCCCAGACGGAGCTCCCGTTCGTGGGGCGCAGGCGCGAGCTGGCGGCGCTACGCGCCCTGCTGGACGGGGAGCGCTGGCTGACGCTGTCGGGACCGGGCGGGGTCGGCAAGACGCGGCTGGCGTGGGCCCTCGTCGACGAGCTCCGCGCGAACGATCGGCGATCGGTCGCGTTCGTGCCCCTGGACGCCGTGGTGGGTACCGAGTTCGCCGTGGCCGCCATCGCGAACGTCGCGCAGATCGCGTTCGAAGGGCCCGAGTCGCCGATCGTGCAGCTGGCGCGTGGCCTGAGCGGACGGAGCACGGTGCTGGTGCTCGACAACGCCGAGCACCTCCAGCCCGAGCTGGGCGACGCGATCGAGCGTCTGCTGGACCTGACGCCCGACCTGCAGGTCGTCACGACCTCGCGACTGCCGACGGGCCGGCCGACCGAACGGATCTTTCGCGTCGAAGGGCTGGAGGGTCCCCTCGGACCGCACGACGCGGACGCCGCCGAGCGGGACGCCGTCCGGCTGTTCGTCACCGCCGCCCAGCGGGTGGCGCCGACGTTCCGGCTGGACGGGGACGTGGCGGCGGACGTCGTGCGCGTCTGCTCGGCGCTGCGCGGGCACCCGCTGGGGCTCCGCCTCGCTGCCGGCTGGCTTCGGTTCCGCTCGTGCGCCGAGCTGGCCGACGCGGTCTCGGGCGACCTCCTCGCGCTCGACAATCCGGGACTGTCGGTCGATCCTCGCCACGCCGGCCTGCGCCGCGTGATGGAGAGCACCTGGACTCTGCTCGGGGTCGAGGACGCCGAGCTCCTCGCGCGTCTCTCGCTGTTCCGCGGGCCGTTCGACGCCGCCGCCGCGTACGCCGTGGCGGGTGCCGGCACGTCGGCCTTGGCGCGCTTGGACGCTGCGGGTTGGCTGCAGTCGGTGGAGCCGGGACGCTACGACCTGCACCCGATGATTCACGAGTTCGGCCTCGAGCGGCTCCGCGCCAGCTCCCACGGCGAACGGGTCGAGGAGCGGCATGCGCGGCTGTACCTGGAGCGGATGGCCGCTCGGCACGACGCGATCCTGGGGCCCGATCCCCGAGAGGCGCTGGACGCCACGGAGGCCGACTGGGAGAACCTGAGGGCGGCGTGGACGTTCGCGTCCGAAGCCGGCCGGCACGCCGAGCTGGCCGCGGCCAGCGAGCCGTTGAGCCTCTACGCCGACATGCGCGTCCGTTTCCTGGAGGCCGAGCGGATGTTCGCCGAGGCCGTCGAGGCGCTGGAGCCGTTCTCGGCCGAGGCGGTCCCCGTCGCGATCGTCGCGATGTGCGGCCGCGGCATGCACCTGTTCCGGCTGAGCCGCTTCGCCGAGGCGCTGGACGTGGCCGAGGCGGCGCTGCGTCTGGCCCGGGCGACGCCGAAGCTGGACGTCGCCACGTTGCACCGACCGACGAAGCTGCGGGGCGACGTGCTGGTGGGCGCGGGCCGGTACGCAGAGGCCCGCGAGGCGTACCTGGACGCCTTGGCCGCCTCGCAGGAGCGCCTCCCGGCCCGGGTCTCGCGCGATCTGCGCTCGCTGGCCAACGTCGAGGCCGTCCTCGGCCGCGCCCGGGACGCCGAGACGCACTACCGCGCCGCGATCGAGCGCAACCGCGCGACCGGCTACCGGGTGGGGCTGGCGATCGACCTGAACAACTTGGCGGAGCTGCTGATCAGCCACGACCGGCTGGACGAGGCCGAGACGATGATCGCAGAGAGCCTCGGCATCGCCGAAGGCGTCGACGTGCACCTGGTGCCGTACCTGGAGCTGAACCTGGCCGACCTGACCGAGAAGCGGGGCGACCTCGCCGCCACCGTCCGGCATGCGCGCCGCGCGCTGGAGCTGGCCGAGCGCTACAGCCAGTCGTCGATCCGGAGTCGCGCGCAGGCGCGGCTGGCGTCGGCCGCGCTACGCGCCGACGATCGCTCCGAGGCCGGCCGACGGCTGGACGCCGCGCTGGACATCGCACGCGACGCCGACGAGCCGGCCTCGGCGCTGCACGCCCTGGTCGTGCGGGCGCGCCTGGACCGCGCTCAGGGCGACGACGCGCGGGCGCTCCGCTGCCTGGCCGTCGTCGTGGGCCACCCGGCCAGCGAAGCGCGCGACGTTCAGGAGGCCGAGCGGCTGCTCGGTGCGAGCCGGCCGGCCGCCGCGGCGCTATCGCTGGAGCAGCTCCTGGGCGAGCTGATCGGCGTGGCCTGACGCGGGACCCCGGCCCGTCGTGGCCTCGGAACCGCGCGCGACCGCGGTTACGGTCCGTTCGCCGCCACCCGCCGTACCCTCTCGGCATGACCTCTTCTCCTACCCTTCCCACCGGAGGCCTCGCCGTCGTGATCGGCAGCAGCGGCACGATCGGCAGCGCCCTCCTGAAACGCTTGCGCACAGACGCGCGCTTCGCCGAAGCGATCGGCTTCGCTCGCGGGACCGATCCGGCGCTGGACCTGACGAACGAGGCCAGCATCGAAGCGGCGGCCGCGGCCGCGA
>CAZHCI010000160.1:3556-6181 GCA_964530905.1 uncultured bacterium | reverse complement strand
AGGCCCAGACCGAGGTCCAGCAACGCGCGGCGGTTGGTCCGGACCGGCTTGCCGGGCGAGTCGTGCACCGTCTTGACCGCCGCCACCATCAGCACCGGGGCGCGCGTCGCCCAGGCGTTGCCCGAGCGCAGCGAGGCCGCCAGACGCTCGTGCGCCTCGCTCCCCTTGCGGGTGACCACGAACCTCCACGGCTGCCCGTTGCCGCTGGACGGCGCCCACCGGACCGCCTCGAACAGGATCCGGAGCAGGTCGTCGGACACCGGCCGGTCCGAGAAGGCGCGCAGGCTGCGCCGCGAGGCGATCGCCTCGAGCAGCGGGGGCGAGGCGGCGACGTTCGGGACGTCAGGGGCGTCGTTCACGGTAGGTCCTCCGGTCGGTTGGCGTTCAGGAACGCGTCGTCGTCCAACGTCTCGCTCAGCTCGCTCCACGGCACGACCGTCCCGGGGGCGGCGTCCAGGAGGGCGTGCAACGATCCCCCGCCCGCGTCCAGACGCTCCTCGATCCACGGCAGGAGATCGCGGTGGTACGTCGCGGCCAGCGGCTCGAGCCCGGTCGGTCCCTCGGGCACGATCAGCAGGGCGTCGTCGGCGCGGGCCAGCAGGACGCGCCAAAGGAGCGTCGGCAGGAACGGCATGTCGCAGCCCGTCACCGCCAGCCACGGCGTGGACGAGGCCAGCAGCGCGGCGTGCACGCCGCCCAGCGCGCCCAGTCCGGGGCGCGCGTCGGGAAGCCACCGGACTCCCGGGAACGACCGTTCGGGGCCGCCGACGATCATCCGCTCCTCGGCCTCGCGCAGCGACGCCAGCGCGTGCTCCAGCAGGCTGGCGCCACGGTATCGGTACGCGCACTTGTCGCTGCCGAAGCGGCGGGCGCGGCCGCCGCTCAGCACCGCACCGGCGTAGCGCGGCGCGGCCCGGCCGGCCGACGACCCGGTCGGCGACGTCGCGCGGGAAGACGGCGGTCGACTCACCCGGGCATGCTATCAGAGCCCGAACCCCGTCGCAGACGTGGGGAACGGGGCTCGAGCCCCTCGACGGAGCGCCCGGGCCTAGCCGTTCTGCTCCGTCTCGTACAGCTCGCGGCACGCCGCTTCCCGTCCGCGCACCACCCGGTGACCGGACAGGCGGCCGCGTCGCTCGGTCACGACGGTGAACGGTCGTCCCGACGCGCCGTTCTCCGGGTAGACGACGACCCAGTCGTCCGTTCTGCCCAGCCGGTGGGCCAGCGGCGTGTTCGAGTACAGCGCGGTGTACGACCGGTCGCCACGACGGGTGTGGAGGATCGGCAGCCACGCCTCGCCTTCGGGGTTCATCCGGCGCGGGGCGATGGTCGGCAGCTGGCCTCGCTGCGCCTTCTCCCGGTACTCGCGGTCGACGTCGAGGATCTCCTCGACCGGCGGCTCGGGCGTGCGCGCGGAGCTCCGCCGGACACGGCGGAGACGGGCGGCCAGCGCTGCGCGGATCCCTTCCAGCCGCTTCGGTCCGAACCCGGGCGTGGACGCGAGCCGGCCGTCGTACGCCGCCGCCTCGAGGTCCTCGAGCGAGTCGACGTGCAGCTCGTGGTGGATCCGCTCGGCCAGCTCCGGACCGATGCCGGGAAGGGTGCGGAACAGCGCCTCGGGATCGGTCTCGCCCCGCAGCCGCTCGAGCTGCGGAAGCGATCCGGTTCGGATCATCGTCGCGATCGCCCGGGCCAACGTGTCGCCGATCGCAGGGAGCTGCTCGAGTCCGTCCAGCCCGTCCTCGTCCACGATCTCGGCCGCCGGACGCGACAGCTCGCGCACGGTGCGTGCGCCCGCGCGGTACGCCTCGACCCGGAACCGGTTGGCGCCCTGCGCCTCCAGCAGCGACGCCACCTCGTCGAGCTTGTCGGCCACGGCCTGGTTGTCGAGCTCGGGAGCGGCGTTCGGCATGACGCGTCCTCCTCGCCTCGAGCGTAGCGCGCCCGGACCGAAGCGTCGACGCGCGCCGTTCGTGTCGGGCCTTTCCCGACGCGACCGTAGGGCGTGCGCTGTCCGACACGCGGCGCGTGGGTTGCTAATGCTCGACGCACGAGGTGGTGGTGCGATGCACACGATCGACCTGACCGGATTCTCGACGCTGCTCGGCGCCCTCGCGGACCGCGGCTACCAGGTGAAAGGACCCGTGGTGCGCGACGGCGCCGTCGTGTACGACGACGTGCACGACGTCAGCGACTTCCCCGCCGGAACGATCGACGAGCAGGAGCCCGGCAGGTACCGCCTGCACGCCACGGGCGACCCGGCGCTGTTCGATCACACCGCGGGGCCGACGTCGTGGAAGCCGTTCCTCCATCCGCCCAGCAGGCGGCTGTTCCGCGCCAGGCGGACGGACGGCCAGACGTTCGAGGTCGAGGAGGACGATGCCGAGCCGCCCCGCTACGCCTTCGTCGGCGTGCGCCCGTGCGACCTGTCGTCGATCCGCATCCTGGACCGCGTCCTGACCGAGGGGCCGTTCGTCGACCGCGACTACGCCGCCCGCCGCGAGGGGGCGTTCGTCGTGGCCGTGAACTGCACGCGTGCCGGCCACACCTGCTTCTGCGCGTCGATGGGCACGGGCCCCGAGGCGACGGAGGGGTACGACCTGGCGCTCACCGAGCTCGCCCTGG
>CAZHCI010000160.1:0-3456 GCA_964530905.1 uncultured bacterium | reverse complement strand
TGCATGGCGTGCGGGAACTGCACCATGGCCTGCCCGACCTGCTTCTGCACCACCGTCGAGGACGCGACCGACTTGGACGGGGCGACCGCCGAGCGCCGGGAGCGTTGGGACTCGTGCTTCACCTCCGACTTCTCGTACATCCACGGCGGGGCGGTCCGTCCCTCGACGGGCGCGCGCTACCGCCACTGGATCACCCACAAGCTGGCCGGCTGGGTGGATCAGTTCGGATCGATGGGCTGCGTGGGCTGCGGCCGCTGCATCACCTGGTGCCCGGTCGGCATCGACATCACCGCCGAGGTCCGCGCGCTGGACGCCGCGGCCACGAGCGACGCCCGAGGAGGCGCGGCATGAGTCTCGACCAGACCCCCGTCGGCAGCCAGGCGCCGCGGACCGTTCCCGGCGTCCCGGCAGAGGCGATGCGGCCCAGGCTGTACGAGGTGGCCAGCGTCCATCAGGACACCCGCGACACGTTCACCCTGGAGCTGAATCCCCGGACCAGCGCCGATCGCCTGGACGTGGGCTTCGCGCCCGGACAGTTCGCGATGCTGTACGTGTTCGGCGTCGGCGAGGTGCCGATCTCGATGAGCGGCGACCCGGCCCGGCCGGACGTGCTGGTGCACACCACGCGCGAGGTCGGCGCCGTGACGCGCGCGATGGGCGCGCTGAAGCCCGGCGCCACCATCGGCGTGAGGGGACCGTTCGGAACGACGTGGCCGGTCGATCGGGCCGAGAACCACGACGTCGTCCTGGTCGCCGGCGGGATCGGGCTGGCGCCGCTGCGCCCGGCGATCTACCACCTGTTGGCGCACCGGGCCCGCTACAAGCGGATCGTGATCCTGTTCGGCGCCCGGACGCCCGAGGAGCTGTTGTTCGAGGATGAGCTCTCGGAGTGGCGCTCGCGGCTGGACCTGGACGTCCACGTCAGCGTCGACCGCGCGACGGGCGACTGGCGCGGCAACGTCGGGTTCGTGACGCAGCTGATCCCACGGTCGCCGTTCGACCCGCGGGCCACCGTCGCGATGGCGTGCGGCCCCGAGATCATGATGACGAACGCCGCGGCCGCCCTCGCCAAGCGGGGCGTGCCGGCCGAGCGGCTGTGGCTGTCGATGGAGCGGAACATGAAGTGCGCCGTGGGGCACTGCGGGCACTGCCAGATGGGCCCGTACTTCGTGTGCCACGACGGGCCGGTGTTCCGCCACGACCGCATCGCGCCCCTCATGAGCGTCCCGGAGGTCTGAATGGTTCCCGCTCGCCCCAAGCTCGCCGTATGGAAGTTCGCCTCGTGCGACGGCTGCCAGCTGACCCTGCTGGACTGCGAGGCCGAGCTGCTGGCCATCGCCGAGCAGATCGAGATCGCCTACTTCCTGGAGGCCTCGCGCGCGACGGTCGCCGGTCCGTACGACCTTTCGCTGGTCGAGGGTTCGATCACCACGCCCGAGGACGCCGAGCGGATCCAGGAGATCCGCGCCCAGTCGACCACGCTGGTGGTGATCGGCGCCTGCGCGACCGCCGGCGGCATCCAGGCGCTGCGGAACTTCGCGGACGTCGCGGACTTCGCGGACGCCGTCTATCCGCACCCCGAGTGGCTCTCGTTCCTGCCGACGTCCGACCCGGTGTCCGAGCACGTGTTCGTCGACTTCGAGCTGCGCGGCTGCCCGATCTCCAAGGCGCAGCTGGTCGAGGTCGTGACCGCGCTGCTGCACGGGCGCGCGCCGACCGTGCCGCGGCACAGCGTGTGCATCGAGTGCAAGATGCTGGGCACGCCGTGCGTGATGGTGACCCACGGCACGCCGTGCCTGGGGCCGGTCACGCAGGCGGGCTGCGGCGCGATCTGCCCCGCCTGGAGCCGTGGCTGTTACGGCTGCTACGGCCCGATGGAATCGTCCGCCCCGGGGCCGCTGGCCCGCCGCTGGCGCGAGGAGCTGAGCGTCGCGCCGCTGGACGTGCAGCGGGCGCTTCGGACCTTCAACGCCGCCTCCGCGGCGTTCCGAACGGAGAGCGAGCGTCATGGCTGAGAGTCGAACGCTGCGGGTCGACGCGCTGGCCCGGGTCGAGGGCGAAGGCGCCATGACGGTGCGCGTCGTGGGCGACCGGGTCGAGACGGTCCACCTGGACATCTTCGAGCCCCCGCGGTTCTTCGAGGGCTTCCTGCGGGGCCGCTCGTTCCTGGAGCCGCCCGACATCACCGCCCGCATCTGCGGGATCTGCCCGGTCGCGTACCAGACCAGCTCGTGCAACGCGATCGAGGACGCCTTGGGCCTCGAGGTCGAGGAGGGCGTCCGCGACCTCCGGCGCCTGCTGTACTGCGGCGAGTGGATCCAGAGCCACGCGCTGCACGTCCACCTGCTGCACGCGCCCGACTTTCTGGGGTACGAGAGCGCCATCCACATGGCGGCGGACCACGCCGACGTCGTGCAGCGCGGCCTGAACCTCAAGGCGGTCGGCAACGACCTGATGGAGGGGATCGGCGGACGGGCGGTGCATCCCGTGAACGTGCGGGTCGGCGGCGTCTACCGCGCGCCGTCCCGTGCCGACCTGGAGACGTTCCGCGACGCGTTGGAGCGGGCACTGGACGACGCGATCGCGACGGTGGCCTGGGTCGGCACGTTCGAGTTCCCGGAGCTGCACCAGGATCACCCGTTCGTGGCCCTCCACCGGCCCGACCGCTACGCGATCGAGGACGGCCGGCTGATCAGCAGCACCGGCTTGGACCTCGCGCCGCACGAATGGCCCGAGCACTTCGGCGAACGCCAGGTCGAGCACTCCACCGCGCTGCACGCCGTCATGGACGGCGAGCACCGCTACCTGCTGGGTCCCCAGGCCCGCTACGCGCTGAACCACGACCAGCTCTCGGGCGTCGCGCGCGACGCGGCGTACGCCGCCGGCCTGGGCCGAGAGTGCCGCAACCCGTACCAGAGCATCGTGGTTCGCGCCGTCGAGACGGTCGAGGCGTGCCACGAGGCGCTCGCCATCCTCGACCGCTACGAGCCGCCCGAGCGGCCGTACCGCGAAGCGGAGCCGCGCGAGGCGACCGGTCACGGCTGGAGCGAAGCCCCGCGCGGGCTGCTGTACCACCGCTACGACCTGAACGCCGACGGCAGCATCGCTTCGTGCACGATCGTCCCGCCCACCTCGCAGAACCAGGCGTCCGTCGAGGACGACCTGCGCCGCTTCACCGAGGCGCACCTGCACCTGCCGGACGACGAGCTGCAGTGGCGCTGCGAGCAGGCGATCCGCAACTACGATCCGTGCATCTCGTGCGCCACGCACTTCCTGAACCTCACCGTCGAGCGGCACGGCTTAGAGCGATGACGACGCGCCGGGCCGGGCCGACTGGCGCGGGAGCCGAGACGACGAGCACGCGGGGCGCCTCTCGGCCCCGCGTGCTCGTCGTCGGGCTCGGCAACGACGACCGCGGCGACGACGGCGCCGGCTTGGAGGCGGCACGCCGCCTGG
>CAZHCI010000159.1:0-6288 GCA_964530905.1 uncultured bacterium | reverse complement strand
TCCTGCACGCATCCCGATTTTCGACGTGCGCACGTTGGAGGGGTTGTTGCGCATGCGCGACAACCCGCCCTCACGAGACCGAGTCGCCGACGCTCCCGCCGTCAGGCGCGGACGCGCAGCTCGGTCAGGTACCGGAACACGTTCTTCGGAACGTAGTCGAAGCGGTCCTGGGCGAGGCGCAGCGTGGGCAGGCGGTCCAGCAGCGCGCCGACCGCCCGGGACAGCTCCAGTCGCGCCAGCGGCGCGCCGATGCAGTAGTGCAGGCCCAAGCCGAACGCGATGTGCGGGTTGGGCGACCGGCCGACGTCGAACCTCTCGGGCGCGTCGAACACGGCCGGATCGTGGTTCGCCGAGGCGTAGTACAGCGCCAGCTTGGTCCCGCGCTCCCAGACGTGGATCGTGCCGTCGTCGGCGGCGTACTCGATGGGCTCCAGCACGAACCGCTCGAAGAACTGCAGCGGCGTGTCGAAGCGCATCATCTCCTCCACCGCGGACGGCACCAGCTCCCGGTCCGTCAGCACGCGACGAAGCTGCTCGGGATGGGTCAGCAGCGCCTTCACGCCGTTGCCCAGCACGTTCACGACCGCCTCGTGCCCCGCGTTCAGGAACAGGATGCCGTTCGCCACCAGCTCGTCCTCGCTGAGCTGCGACGGATCGGCGTCGTGCACGCGCGT
This sequence comes from uncultured bacterium, assembly GCA_964530905.1. Lineage (GTDB taxonomy): Bacteria > Deinococcota > Deinococci > Deinococcales > Trueperaceae > SLSQ01. The sequence continues at coordinate 5,614 of CAZHCI010000159.1, read as the reverse complement.
CATGCGGGTGATCAGGTCGTCGCCCGGCTCGCGTCGCTTGGCGGCCGACAGCTCGCGCAGGTAGGCCGAGAACTCGTCCGCCGCGCGGATCGCGGCCGCCTCGACGCCTGGGGTGCGCTCCGGCTCGAACATGCCGATGATCGCCTTCGACCACGGCAGCAGTCGGTGGCGATCGGCCTCGGGAACGCCCAGCAGCTCCGCGATCACGGTGACCGGGATCGGCTCGGCGAAGACGGTGATCAGGTCCGCCTCGCCGTCCGCCTCGATCCGGTCCGCCAGCGCGTCGGCCTGGCGGCGGCACAGGGTCTCGATCCTCTCGCCCAGCGCCCGCACGTGCTTCGGGGTGAACACGTCGTGGACGACCTGCTTGATGCGGGTGTGGTCGGGCGGCTCGATCTCGAGGAGCGAGCCGGCCTGAATCCGGCGAAACGGGTCGTACGCCGGGTCGCTGGGCAGCTTCTCTGCATCGTCCATCACCCGGCCGAGGCGCCGGTCGCGAAGCAGCCGGTCGACGTCCCGGTAGCGCGTCACGATCCACGCGTTCCACGGCTCGTGGAACGCGACGGGCGCGCGTTCGCGCAACATCCGGTACGTCGGGTACGGATCGCGGAAGAAGTCGGGATCGTCGGGGCGGAACGTCGGAGCGCCGGGACCGTCGAGCATGCGGCATCGTACCGGCCGCGCCGCTCGGAGCGCGCCCCTCGGAGCGCGCGGTTCGCAGCGTCGCCGCCCGGCGGACGCGGTAGGCTCGCGCGATGCACCAGCCCGCAACGATCGACGAGGTCGTCGAGGCCCTGAGCGACGTCGTGGACGCCGCGCGGCGCCGCGGCGACCGGCGCGGCCTGTTCGCCGCGCTCTACCGTCGCACCACCGTCGCCGTGCGTGACGGCGTGCGTGCGGGCCGGTTCGAGGACGCCGACCGGATGGAGCGGCTCGACGTCGTGTTCGCGCACCGGTACTTCGATGCGTGGACCGAGCACGAGGCGGGGCGCGCGCCGTCGCCGCCGTGGCGCTACGCGTTCGCGCGGGCGCAGGAGGAGGAGCACGTCGTGCTGCAGCACCTGCTGCTGGGCGTGAACGCGCACATCGCGCTGGACCTCGCGATCGCCGCGTGCGACACCTGCCAGGGCGACGATCTGGCGTCGCTCCAGCGCGACTTCTTCGAGATCAACCGGATCCTGGCGGAGATCGTCGACGAGGTGCAGGACGGCCTGAACGCCGTGTCGCCCGCGCTGGCGCTGCTGGACCGGCTGGGCGGCCGGGCCGACGAGCGGCTGGCCTCCGCGTTCCTAGCCAGGGCGCGCGCCGGCGCGTGGCGCAAGGCGCAGGCGTTCGCGCCGCTGACGCCTTCGGAGCGACGGGCGCGGATCGCTCGCTGGGAACGCCAGGTCGAAGGCGTCGCCCGCCGGATCTGCCCGGTGCCGGGGCGCGCCTGGCCGGGCGCGGCGACGCTGCTGGGCACCGTGCGACGCGCCGAGACCGACGACGTCGCGGCGGCGCTGGACGCGATCGGCTGACGGTCGGCGCGCGCGACGCCCGGTCCGCCGACCCGCGTCGCCGCCCGCGATAGACTGTCCGGCCGATGGCCGGAACCCTGCTCGACACCCTCAACCCCGAACAGCGCGCCGCCGCGGAGCACCTGACGGGACCCGCGCTGGTGCTGGCGGGCGCCGGCTCGGGCAAGACCCGGACGGTGGTGCACCGCATCGCGCACCTCATGGCCGAGCACGAGGTGTACCCCCAGCAGATCCTGGCCGTGACGTTCACGAACAAGGCCGCCGGCGAGCTGCGCGAGCGGGTCGAGGAGCTCATCGGGCCGCCCGCGAGGGACCTGTGGGTCTCGACGTTCCACAGCGCCTGCCTGCGGGTGCTGCGCAGCTACGGGTCGCTGATCGGCCTGAACCCCGGGTTCGGGATCTACGACGACGGCGACCAGCTCGACGTGCTCAAGGAGGTGCTCGGCACCGTCGCCGGCCTCGCGGAGGTGAACCCGCGCGTGCTGCGCAGCGTGATCGACCGCGCGAAGTCGAACCTGTGGACGCCGGCGCTGCTGGCGCAGGAGGGCGCGGCGCGCTACGGCCACGCCATCTCGGGCATCGAGCTCGAGCAGATCGTCGAGGTGTACGAGCGCTACCAGGCGCGCCTGCAGCGCGCCAACGCGGTCGACTTCAACGACATCCTCGGGCGCACGGTCGAGCTGTTCACGAACCATCCCGACGTGCTGGACCGCGTGCAGCAGCGCGCCGTGTTCGTGCACGTCGACGAGTACCAGGACACGAACGCCGCGCAGTACCGCCTCACGCACCAGCTGGCGGAGAAGTACCAGAACCTGATGGTGGTCGGCGATCCCGACCAGGGCATCTACGCGTTCCGCGGGGCGGACATCCAGAACATCCTCGACTTCCAGCGCGACTACCAGGACGCCGTCACCTACCGGCTCGAGCTGAACTACCGCTCGGTGCCGCCCGTCCTGAACGTCGCGAACGCGGTGATCGAGCCGAACTCGGGCCGGCTCGAGAAGCAGCTCCGCCCGGTCAAGGAACAGGGCCACCCGGTGCGGTACTACCGGGCCGCGGACCAGCGGGCGGAAGCCGACTTCGTCGCCCGCCAGGTCGAGCGCCTGCTGGCCGAGCGGGACGGCGACCTGAACCAGTTCGCGGTGCTGTACCGGACGAACAGCCAGTCGCGCGTGATGGAGGAGTCGCTGCGCCGCTCCGGCATCGAGGCCCGCATCGTCGGCGGGGTCGGCTTCTACGAGCGGCGCGAGGTCAAGGACGCGCTCTCGTACGCCCGTGCCGCGCTGAACGCGTCGGACGACGTGAGCTGGCGCCGCGTGCTGAACCGGCCCAAGCGCGGCATCGGCAAGACCAGCGAGGACCGGCTGGCCGGCTGGGCCGCCACGAACCGCGTGCCGTTCGCCGAGGCGGTCCGCAGCGGCGAGCAGGTCCTGGCGGGCACGCCCGCCTCCAAGCGCATCGCCGAGTTCGCGGAGCTGATGCGCGACCTGGCCGACGCGGCCGACACGATGCCGGCCGGGCAGTTCGTGGCGCACCTGCTGGACGCGACCGGGATGATCCGCGCGCTGCGCGAGGAGAACTCGTTCGAGGCGCAAGGCCGGCTCGAGAACCTCGACGAGCTTCGCAACGCCGTCGAGGAGTGGGAGCAGGAGCACGCCGGCACGGTCGCGGAGTTCCTCGACGAGGCCGCGCTGATGGCGTCCGTGGACGACCGGGCGGTGGCCGCCGCGAACGAGGGCGAGGCCCCGGCCGACGCCGTGACGCTGATGACGCTGCACAACGCGAAGGGGCTCGAGTTCCCCGTGGTGTTCCTGGTCGGGCTCGAGGAGGGCCTGATCCCGCACCGCTCCTCGACGGGCAGCCTGCAGGAGCTCGAGGAGGAGCGGCGGCTGCTGTACGTGGGCGTCACGCGCGCGCAGGACGAGCTGTACCTGGTGCACTGCGAGAACCGGATGACGTTCGGGCGCACCGAGCCGGCCCGGCCGTCGCGCTTCCTGGAGGACGTGCCGAACGAGCTGCTGACCGAGATCGACGTGTTCGGCCAGAAGCTGCAGGACAGCGTGCGGACGCCGCTGCGGCCCAAGGTCCGCTGGGCGCCGGCCGAGTCGCCGTCCGCAGGCGACGGCTCCGGGACGCGCGCCTACCGAGGCGGCGAGAAGGTGCGGCACCCGAAGTACGGCGTGGGCACCGTCGTCGGCGTGTCCGGGGAGGGCGGCAAGGCGGAGCTCACCGTCGTGTTCGACGGCGCCGGCGCCAAGCGGCTGCTCGCGAAGTTCGCGAACCTGCAGGAGGCCTGAGTCCCGGCCGTCCGATCGTGGCGTCCCGTTTGATCATCGAGTTCCGTCCGGGACGGCGTTTCTCGCCTTCCCGGCCAGGCCGGGAGTCGGGGTCGGGCTGTGGTATCCTTCCCCCTTAGAAACGCGCTCGGGACCGCGATGGGAGACGCGACGGCGCGCTCCGGGACACGTTCGAGGGAGGCCAGAAGGTGAACGCGAAAGCGATCGTGGTGACGTCCGGCAAGGGCGGCGTCGGCAAGACCACCAGTACCGCCAACGTCGGCGCGGCGCTCGCCAAGCTCGGCGAGAGGGTCGCCGTCATCGACACGGACGTCGGCCTGCGGAACCTCGATGTCGTGATGGGCCTCGAAGGTCGCGTCGTGTACGACCTGATCGACGTGTTCGAGGGCCGCTGCAAGCTGAGGCAGGCGCTGATCCGCGACAAGCGGGTCGATACGTTGCACCTGATCGCGGCGTCGCAGACGAAGGACAAGAGCTCCCTCAGCGAGTCGCGGATGCAGGAGACGGTCCGGCTGCTGCTCGAGGAGGAAGGGTTCGACCGCGTCCTGATCGACTCTCCCGCCGGCATCGAGTCCGGCTTCCAGACCGCCGCCAGCGGCGCCGACGGCGCCCTGGTGGTCGTCAACCCCGAGGTCAGCAGCGTGCGTGACGCCGACCGGATCATCGGCCTGCTCGAGGCGCGCGACGTGCGCGAGGTGCGGCTGATCATCAACCGGCTTCGGCCCGAGATGGTCAGGCGCGGCGACATGCTCGAGGTGGACGACGTGCTCGAGATCCTCGGCGTCAAGCTGATCGGCATCGTGCCCGAGGACGAGCGCATCCTGGTCTCGACGAACCTCGGCTCGCCCGCCAGCCTGGACGACACGAACCGCGCCGGGGGCGAGTTCCGCAACATCGCGCGCCGCCTCAAGGGCGAGGACATCCCCTACCCCGTGCTGGACCCTCAGAGCGGAGGCCTCCTCGGCGGGCTCCGGCGCCTGTTCGGAGGTCGTTGATGTTTCGATGGTTCGGTCGTAGACGCAGCAAGGATCACCTAAAGGAACGCCTCAAGCTGGTCCTCTCCTACGACCGGGCGAAGCTGACGCCCGGCAAGATGGAGGACCTCAAGGCCGAGCTGCTGCAGGTGATCGGCAAGTACTTCCCCGCGGACGAGACGGAGTACGACGTCAAGCTCGAGCAGCACGGCGACCGGATGGTCATGGTCGCCAACCTGCCCGTCAAGGGCTGAGGCGTGGCCCGGCCCGCTGCTCGGCTGCTCGTCGCGGAGTCCGACCGGCTCCAGCTTCAGCTGATCGACATGCTGCTCTCGAGCGGCGCGTTCGAGCTGACCCTCGTCGAGTCGGGGCGGGAAGCGCTGCAGCACCTCAAGTCCCATTCGCCCGACCTGTGCCTGTTCGCGCTGGACCTTCCCGACGTGGCGGGGGACGTGATCTGCGGCAAGGTGCGGCGCGTCTCGCGGCTGGCCCGGACGCCCGTCATCCTGATCGCGCCGCAGGCCGGCGAGTTCGGCCTGTCCGACCAGGCCAGGGCGCGCGCGCGGAAGGTCGGCGCCGATCTGGTCCTGCCGAGGCCGCTGGGCGACAAGAACCTGAGGAACCGCATCCAAGGCCTCCTGGACGAGCGCGAGACCACCCCGAAGCGTGAAGGGTTCACCACCGTCGTGATCGAGGAGGCGCTCGACGAGCTGCCGACCGACCTGCCCGATGGGATGGCCGACCCGGAGACCGACCTCCTCGGGGCGCGGAGCGGCTTCGTGGACGCCCCCAAGGCACCGGCGACCGACCGTCGCGACGGCGACCG
>CAZHCI010000158.1:4338-6292 GCA_964530905.1 uncultured bacterium | reverse complement strand
CACATCGACGTGAAAGGTCGCGAGAACGCCCTCGAGAACTTCTTCCTGATGATCGGGCTCGAGCCGAAGGTGCGCCGAGAAGTGCGCAGCCAGCGGCCCTCGCTGAGCTGAGAGCGGAGCGCCCGGTGCGTGGTACAACCTCGGCATGACCTTGGCCGAGCTCGAGCGCCAGGCCGCGCACAAACCTGCCGCGCTGTCCGATCTGTCCGACGACCTCGTGTTCGGCGAAGGTCCGGAGGACGCCGATCTGATGATCATCGGCGAGGCCCCGGGCGAGGAGGAGGACCGGTCCGGCCGGCCGTTCGTCGGCCGGGCGGGCCAGCTGCTCGACCGGATCCTGGAGAGCGTCGGGATGCACCGTGACGAGGTGTACATCACGAACCTCGTCAAGCGCAGGCCGCCAGGCAACCGCAATCCCCGCCCCGAGGAGATCCGGGCCAGCGCCGACGTCCTGTTGCAGCAGATCCGGATCGTGAAGCCCAAGATCATCGCGACGCTGGGCAACGTGCCCACGCAGTGGTTCTTGGACACCAGCGACGGCATCACCCGCCTGCACGGGACGTGGCACGACTGGAACGGCATCCGCCTGATGCCGCTGTTCCACCCCGCCTACCTGCTGCGCAACCCCAGCCGCGAGAAGAACGGCCCGAAGTGGAAGATGTGGGAAGCGATGAAGGAGCTCAAGGCCACCTTGGACGCCCTGCCGGACGACCGGCACCCGGTCGCGATCGATACCGCCCGCCAGCAGGGCCTGTTCTGATGCCCGACCCGCGCTTCGTCGGCCTGGTCCACAGCGTGCTGGCGTCCGCGCAGGCGTCGCTGGGCGAGGAGCACAGCCCGATGGGCCGGCACCTGGACCGGGACGGCGTGCGCTCGCGCCGAACCGCCGAGCGCAGCCTGGCGCTGCTCGAGATGCTGCACGAGAAGACCGCCGGCAACCTCGACGAGACCGAGCGTGCCGCGCTGCACGACGCTCTGTCCCGGCTCCGCGCCGGACTGGCGGAGGACGACGAGGACGTCGCCGCGGCGACGTCGCTGCCGATGCACGAGCCGGACCCCCGGACCTGATGCGAGCGCTGGTGCAACGCGTCTCCCGGGCCGAGGTCCGGGTCGAGGACGAGGCCGTCGGCCGCATCGGCAAAGGCTTCCTGGTGCTGCTCGGGGTCGGTCGGGAGGACGGACCGGCGGACGCCGAGGCGCTGGCCCGCAAGGTCGCCAAGCTGCGGGTGTTCGAGGACGACGAGGGCAAGATGAACCTGGCGTTGACCGACGTCGGGGGCGCGGCGCTGGTCGTGAGCCAGTTCACGCTGTTCGCCGACGCCCGTCGGGGCAACCGCCCGAGCTTCGTCGCCGCCGCGCCGCCAGCCAGGGCCGACGAGCTGTACGCGCTGTTCGTCTCCGCGCTGGAGGCGCACCACGTCCCGGTCGAGACCGGCACGTTCCAGGCGCACATGGAGGTGGAGCTGGTGAACGACGGTCCGGTCACGATCTGGCTGGACGGCGACGAGCTCGGAGCGAGCCGCTGATGGAGACCGTGTTCGCCCTGCTCAGCCTGGCGACGCTGCCGTGGTGGCTCTCGATGCTGCTGTTCCCGAAAAGCCGCGCGACGGTGAAGCTGGTCACCTCGCCCTGGCCGTTCATCGCGCTGGCGGGGGCGTACCTGGCCCTGCTGCTCGGATCGCTCCTGGCCGGGCCGGCGCCCAGGAGCCTCGACGCGGCGGCGCTGGCCGCCGCGCTGTCCGGACCGTGGGGGTTCCTGACCGCCTGGGCGCACATGCTGACGCTGGACCTGTTCGCGGGAACGTGGATCTTCCGCGACGCCCGCTACTACGGGCGTCTCCCCCGCGTCGAGCTGCTCCTGACGTGGTGGGCCGGCCCGCTGGGCCTGGGCGTGTACCTGTGGCGACGACGGCGCTGGAGCGGTCCCGGCGCGCCGCCCCGCATCCTGAACTGA
>CAZHCI010000158.1:0-4238 GCA_964530905.1 uncultured bacterium | reverse complement strand
TGGCCAGCGACGCGGCCTGCGGCACGGCGGCCGCGCCCTCGAACGCGTTCACCTCTTCGATGAATCGGCGGAACAGGTAGTTCGCGTCGTGCGGTCCGGGGCTCGCCTCGGGGTGGTACTGCACGCTGAACACGGGGTAGCGCTCGTGCGCCATGCCCTCGAGCGTGCCGTCGTTCAGGTTGATGTGCGTCGCCCGGAACTGGCCACCGGGGATCGAGTCGATGTCGACCGCGTAGTTGTGGTTCTGGCTGGTGATCTCGACCTCGCCGGTCACCACGTTCTTGACCGGCGTGTTGGCGCCGTGATGGCCGTGCGCCAGCTTGAACGTCCGCCCGCCGACCGCCAGCCCCAGCAGCTGATGCCCCATGCAGATCCCGTACGTCGGGAGGAGGCCCAGCATCTGCCAGACGGTGTCGTGGGCGTACTTCGGACCGTCCGGATCGCCTGGGCCGTTGGAGAGGACCAGCCCGTACGGATCGAGCGCCATGATCTGCGCCGGCGTGGTCTGCGCGGGCACGACGATCACCTCGGCACCGGCCTGCTCGAGCTTGTACACGATCGAGTGCTTGATGCCGAAGTCGATCACCACGACCCGCGGCGTCTCCTGGAAGCTGGGGCGCGCGTACGGAAGGGGCGTCGTCACCTCGGGCGTCATGTCGCGACCGTCGATGTCCTCGTGGTCGCGCGCCTGCTGGACCAGCTCGGCCTCGAGCGCGTCGTCGACCGGACCGTGATGGATCACGCCCTTGATCACGCCGCCCGTGCGCAGCCGACGGGTCAGGGCGCGGGTGTCGATCCCCTCGATCCCGACGATCAGGTGCTGCTCCATGAAGCTCTGAAGATCCTGGTTCGCGCGGTGGTTGCTGGCCGCACGCGAGAACTCGCGCACGATGAAGCCGCGCGCGAACGGTCGGTTCGACTCCATGTCGTAGACCGAGATCCCGTAGTTCCCGATGTGGGGATAGGTCATCGTCACGATCTGGCCGTGGTAGCTCGGATCGGTCAGGATCTCCTGGTAGCCGGTCATCGAGGTGTTGAACACGATCTCTCCGACCGTCCGCCCGGGGTGACCGAACGCGTAGCCGTAGTACACCGTGCCGTCCTCGAGCGCCAGCGCCGCAGGCGGTTTGTTCAACAGCGACATCGCGCCTCCCAGGCCGGAGGATAGCACCGCCTCGCACGGACGAGGTACCGCGGGGGACGCGCCCGACCGACGGCTCGGCTACCATGTCGAAGGAGGAATCCCCATGACCGCAGCCGATACCGCCCAAGGCCCCTCGAACGACGCGCGCGACGACGCCGCGCACGACGACGGTCCGGGCGAGGGCTCCTCGCGGGGCCTGATCATCCACCTGTTCAGCGTCCACGGACTGATCCGCGGACACGACCTCGAGCTCGGTCGCGACGCCGACACGGGCGGTCAGACGACGTACGTCGTCGAGCTCGCCCGCGCGCTCGGACGCCATGAAGACGTGGCCGAGGCGGTGCTGTTCACCCGACTGATCGACGACGATCGCGTCTCGGACGACTACGCCCAGCCGGTCGAGGAGCTCGGTCCGGGCGCGAAGATCGTCCGCATCAAGGCGGGCGGCACGAAGTACCGGCGCAAGGAGCTGCTCTGGCGGTCGCTCGACGCGTTCGTGTCCGGCGTGCTGCGCTGGAACCGCCAGCAGGGCGTTCGGCCCGACCTGGTGCACGGCCACTACGCCGACGCCGGCTACGTCGCGTTGGAGCTCGCCTCCGCGCTGGCCGTGCCGCTGGTGTTCACCGGACACTCGCTGGGCCGCAACAAGGTCCGTGTGCTGAAGAACGCCGGTATCGACGACGAGGCGATCGAGCAGCGCTACAAGATCTCGCACCGCATCGACGTCGAAGAGGAGCTGCTGCGCAAGGCCGACGTGGTCGTCGCCAGCACCCGCCACGAGGTCGAGCACGGCTACGAGCTGTACGACGCGCACCGCTCGGCGGACTACCAGGTGCTGGCGCCCGGAACGGACGTCGAGCGGTTCTACCCCTGGTACTACGACGCGGACAACGCCTTCGATCCGGGCGACGAGGTGATCGAGGCGCGCGTCCGCATGCGTCGCGAGCTGGACCGGTTCCTGAACGACACCGACAAGCCGATGATCCTGGCGGTCAGCCGCCCCGATCGGCGCAAGAACATCGACGGCCTCGTCGACGCCTACGGCAACGACAAGGAGCTCCAGCACATCGCGAACCTGGCGATCTTCGCCGGCGTGCGGAGCGACATCGAAGAGATGAGCGACAACGAGCGCGAGGTGCTCACCGACCTGCTGCTGCGGATGGATCGCTACGACCTGTACGGGAAGCTGGCGCTGCCCAAGAAGCACGATCCCGACACCGACATCCCGGTCCTCTACCGGCTCGCGGCCGAGCGACGCGGCGTGTTCATCAATCCGGCCCTGGTCGAGAACTTCGGGATCACCCTGATCGAGGCCTCGGCGTCGGGCCTGCCGGTCGTCTCGACGAACCACGGCGGCCCGCAAGAGATCATCGACACCTGCCAGTCCGGCGAGCTCGTCGATCCCGAGGACGCAGACGCCATCCAGGCGGCACTGCGTCGCATCCTTCTCGACGAGGAGCTCTGGGACCGCTACAGCCGCGCCGGCATCGAGGGCGTCAGGAAGCACTACTCGTGGCGAGCGCACGTCGAGGTCTACCTGGACGCCGTGAGGCCGCTCCTGGACCAGGACGTCTCGGACCTCACCGACGCGCCGTGGCGGAGCGCGGTGGGGCGCGCGCTGCAGTCGCAGGCGAAGATGCTGATCAGCGACATCGACGGCACCCTGGTCGGCGAGGACGCCGACAGCGACGGGCTGCGCGAGCTGAGCGAGGCGCTCGAGGCCAACGGCATCGGCTTCGGCGTCGCCTCGGGACGCAGCGTGGAGCTCGTCGAGGAGGCGATCGCCGAGTTCGGCCTGCCCGAGCCGCAGGTGATCGTGTGCGACGTCGGCAGCGACATCCGCTACGGCGAGGACCGGATCCCCGACCGCGGCTACCGGCGGCATCTCGAGGCCAAATGGCGGCCGGACGAGATCCGCGAGGTGCTGCTCGACCTCGGTCTCGAGCCGCAGCCCGACGAGGCCCAGACGCCCCGCAAGCTCAGCTTCTTCCTCGAGGACGGCGATCGCCTTCGCGAGATCGAGCAGGCGCTCGACGAGCGCAGCCTGCGCCGCCACCTGATCTGGTCGCACGGACGTTTCCTGGACGTGCTCCCGCACCGGGCCGGGAAGGGCAAGGCGATCCGCTACCTCGCCGACAAGTGGGGTCTCGACACCAAGTGCATCGCGGTCGCCGGCGACAGCGGGAACGACGCCGAGATGCTGCGCGCGCCGTTCCCCGCCATCGTCGTCGGCAACCACGAGGAGGAGCTCGCCGAGCTGAGGGGCGCCCGCGGCGTCACCTTCGTCGACCGGCCCCACGCCCACGGGGTGCTCGAGGGCCTGCGCGCCCTCGGCTTCGTCGACTGACGTGTACCGGGGAGGCGGATTCAGGCCGGTCGAGATCGGCGACGTCGACGTCGTGGCGCACGACGGCCTGTACCACCTGTTCCACCTGGTGCTGCCCAACCACGACCTGATCGCGCACGCCACCAGCGAGGACGGCGCCAGCTGGACGCCGGTGCGCAACGCCCTGTTCGTCGGCGATCCCGGCGCGTTCGACGACGACATGCTCTGGTCGGTCCACGTCAGCCCCGATCCGGCGGGCGGCTTCCGCATGCTGTACACCGGCCTGTCGCGCGCCGAGGAGGGGCGCGTGCAACGCATCGGCCTGGCGCGCTCGCACGACCTGTACGAGTGGCGCAAGGTCGAGGGGAACGGCTTTCCCCTCGAGCTCGCGCATCCGGCGTACGAGACCGGCCCCGGCCCCCGCGGCTGGTCCAGCTTCCGCGACCCGTTCCTGGTCGACACCGGCGAGGGGCTCGAGATCCTCGCGGCCGCGCGCGTGGCGCACGGTCCTCCGCTGCGCCGCGGCTGCGTCGCGCGACTGGCCTGGGACGGCGACGGGGCGCCGACGCCGCTGGCTCCGCTGCACCACCCGAACCGCTACGACGACGTCGAGCTGCCCGCGCTGTTCCGGGACGGCGAGCGCTGGTGGCTGATCGGCTCGATCCGCGAGGACCGCAAGGTGCACCTGTGGAGCGCCCCGTCGCTGGACCGGCCGTTCCAGGCGCCCAGCGACAACGTCCTGCTTCCGCAAGGCAACTACGCCGTCCG
>CAZHCI010000157.1:0-6431 GCA_964530905.1 uncultured bacterium | reverse complement strand
CTGGCCGCGTCCAGATCGTTCGCCTCGTAGTGCGACACCCCTTCGCGGAACGCGTCCGCGGCGTCCACGCCCCAGCGGGCCTGGTCGGTGGCGAGCTCCAGGAAGTAGCGCGCGCGGTCGTCGTCCGGATCCTGCTCCACGACCGCTTCCCAGTAGGGGACGGCGTCGGCGGGCCGGTTCTGCTCCAGCCGGATCCGTCCTATCCAGACGCGCGACTCCTTGCTGAACGGGACGGCGTCGAGGATGTCGAGGTGGATCTGGGCGGCGCGCTCGCGGTCGCCGCGCCGGTACGCGGACCAGGCGAGCTCCTCGCCGACCTCCAGGAACAGCGGGGCCTGCGTGGCGTCCAGCCCGTGCCCGGCGTCCAGGTAGCGCTGCCAGGCGGTCCAGGCGCGCGCATGGAAGTTGCTGCGCGAGTACACCTCGGCCAGGGTGCCCAGCGTGCGCGGGTGGCTCGGGGCCAGCTCGACCGCCTGCCGGGCGTGGCGTGCGGCCTCGGCCCAGAGCGGCTGATCGGGGTAGGGCGGGACGTCCTGCTCGATGGCGCTCTGCATCGCGTTCCTCGCGGCGAACAGGGCGTCCTCGGCGGCGCCCGGAAGGTTCTGCGCCAGCGCGGACGACAGCAGCGTGGAGGCCGTCAGGGCCAACGTGACCAGAAGGGCGCTCCAGGCGCCGGGGCGGTGTGCACGGATCGGTTTCATCGGTCCTCCTTCGTCCAGCGGCGCGGCCCGTGGGCGACGGTCGCCACGTCCGGCGACCGGACAGGTCCATGCTAGGGCCGAAAACCGCCGTCGAACGTGTTCTTGCGGCGCGGGCGCCGGGTCAGTCGTCGCGGAACGGATCGTGCGAGCGGAGCACGGTGTCCGACCCGGGCTCGTCCAGCCAGGCGACGAACCGCTCCAGCGCGCGGCCCCGGTGGCTCACCGATCGCTTCTCGGCCTGGCTGGCCTGGCCGAATCCCTTGCCCAGCTCGGCCGACCAGAACACCGGGTCGTAGCCGAACCCTCCGCTTCCGCGGGGGCCGTGCAGGATCGTGCCTTCGCAGCGACCTTCGAACGTGCGGACCTCGCCGGCGGGCGTGGCCAGGACCAGAACGCTCACGAACCGTGCCGTGCGCTCCTCGTCGGGAACCGTGCGCATCCGGGCCAGCAGGTGCGCGATCCGCTCGCCGTCGCCCAGCTCGTCGCCGCCGAAGCGGGCCGAGTAGAGGCCCGGCGCGCCGTTCAGGGCGTCCACCTCGAGCCCCGAGTCGTCGGCCAGCGCCGGCAGCCCGGTGGCGGTGGCGACGTGCCCGGCCTTGACCAGCGCGTTCGCCTCGTAGCTGTCGCCCTCCTCGGGAGGGAACCGATCGACGCCCGCCTCGGCGGCCGAGAGGAGCTCGACCTCCCGGCCCGCGAGCGCCTCGCGCAGCTCGAGCACCTTGCCGGCGTTGGCGCTGGCCAGCACCAGCCGCAGCGGAGGCCTATCGTTCACGGCAGGTCTCCCTTGACGAGGGCCAGCACCTCGGCGACCGCGGCCACGCCGCGACCGACCAGGGCGACGTAGCTCTCGGCGTCCACCGGTCCGGCCTCGGCGCCGCCCTGGACCTCGACGAGGCGCCCGTCGACGGTCGCCACGACGTTCAGGTCCAGGCTGGCGGCGTCGTCCTCGCGGTAGTCGAGGTCGGTGCGGGCCTCGCCGTCCACCAGGCCGACGCTGACGGCGGCCACCTCGTGGATCAGCGGCCACTCCGAGAGCGTTCCGTCCCGGACGGCGCGGTCGGCAAGGTCGTGCAGCGCGGCGTAGCCGGCCAGGATGCCGGCGCAGCGCGTGCCGCCGTCGGCTTGCAGCACGTCGACGTCCACGGTGAGGGTCTTCTTCGGGAACGCCGCGAGGTCGACCGCGGCCCGCAGGGAGCGTCCGATCAGGCGCTGGATCTCCTGGGTGCGACCGCCGGCGTACAGCCGCTCGCGCGGGCGGCGCGTCTCGGTCGAGCGGGGGAGGAGCGCGTATTCGGCGGTCAGCCAGCCGGTCCGCGTCCCGCCGCCGCGGAGGTGCGGCGGCAGCCGGTCGTCCACCGACACGGTCGCCAGCACGCGCGTGTCGCCCCACACGACCAGCGCGGATCCTTCGGCCCAGCGGTTCACGCCGGTGACGAGTCGAATCCGCCTGAGCTGGTCGGGGCCGCGGTCGTGGCGCATCGTCGGCAGCGTACCACCGTGCGGGCGGAGGCCGGAATCGGGCCGTGTCGGCGTCTGTACATACCCGGGTGGGGTATGTGATACGCTTCTCTTCAGCGAAGGAGGCTTCCATGCCACTACTGAACGACGACGTCAAAGATCAGGTCCGGCCGATGCTCGAGGAGCTCGGTCACGAGGTCGAGCTCAAGGTGTTCACCGGCAGCCAGCTGGTCGTTCCCGGCGGCGACGCCACCGGACATCAGGACGAGACCCTCGGCCTGCTGCGCGAGCTCGCCGAGCTCAGCGACAAGGTCACCGTGACCGAGACCCCGATCGCCGGCGATCCCGAGGCGGAAGCCGCGGGGATCACCCGTGCGCCCACCATCGTGTTCCGCCGCAAGGGCGACACCCGCACGAACCTGCGGTTCCTGGGTCTGCCCAGCGGGTACGAGTTCACCACGCTTCTCGAAGGCCTGCGGATGGTCGCGGACGACGAGGTTCCCGACGACAAGGTCGGCGAGCTCGCGGAGCCGCTGCTCCTCCAGACCTTCGTCACCCCGACCTGCCCGTACTGCCCGCGCGCGGTCCTCACCGCGTTCGAGCTGGCGCTCGCGAACGACAACGTGATCGCCGAGGGCGTCGAGGCCAACGAGTTCCCCGTCCTCAGCCAGTCGTTCCGCATCTCGAGCGTGCCCGACACCGTCATCGGCCAGCGCAACGAGCACCGCGTGCTGGGCGCCCAGCCCAAGAAGCAGTTCGTCGAGGCGATCCGCTCGGCCGTCAGCGTTCCCGCCTGACGACCCGGCCCGCCGAAACCGGCCTTCACGGGCGGTTTCGGGGACGAGCGAGAAACGAGCCGCCCCGGTCACCGGGGCGGCTCGTTCCGTGTGGGCCGCCAGCCGTCCGCCTGGGGCTGCCGCGGGCTCGCCGGCCGCGGGCCGTATCCGAGGCGAGCACCGTTCTCATCCGGAGCCTCGGCGACCGTGCTACCCAGGGAAGCGAGCGTAGGGCAGCCTGATGAACTCGGCACACACGAGGAGAGAGACCCGCAGCGTTCTCGTAGCCGACGCTCGAATCGAGCCCAGACCAGACCAGACTGCCCGAGGCGCGAGTCGCACCTGTAGGGAGGCGGAGAACCATGCCAGTCGTGGACATCAAGGTCATCGAAGGCGTATTCAGCCACGAGGAGAAGCGCGAAGCGGTCGAGAAGATCTCCGAGGCTCTGTTCGAGACCTGGGGCGAAGGCTTGCGAAACGCGACCCATGTGATCATTTCGGAGACCCCGAGCGGGGAGTGGGCCGTGGGCGGCAAAGCGCTCACCGCGGACGACGTCAACGAGGGGATGCGGACTGGATCGTAGCGCCGCGGAGCGGGCCGACCGCGCACGACCGTGTCTGCGTCGTCGGCGAGCCGATCACCGTCGGCAGCCCCACGTCGAAACGCCGTCAATCCAGCACCCCCGTAACGTTCGGGGGTGCTGGTCTTGTGCCGAGGGCGAGAACGCGGACGCCGACGGTCATGAACGTCGACCTGCAGGGGCGACCGCCTCCGAGGCGGACGCGGTCTACGCCGGTAGCGTGAACAGTCCCTAGAGCGTCAGGCTGGCGAGGAGCGACAGCCACACCACGAACACGACGGCGATCGCCACGCCCACGTCGCGACTGATCCGGCGCACCTCGCGGCGGGCGCCGTGCACGAACCGGTCGCGCTGGGCCTCGCGCGCCTCGCCCGCCGCGGCGCGGGCGGCCTCGCGCGCGCGACGCTGTGGTTCCGTCCGTGTCGCCCCCTCGAGCATGCGGGTGCGATCCAGACGCTGGACCAGCGCGCTGCCCGCCGCGACCAGGTCCCGCCACGCGTCCCCCGGGCGGCGCAGCCACGCGTCCAGCCGCTCCCGGAGCCGTTCGAGCCTCGAGCCCAGCGTCGCCGTGTCGCTCGTCGTCTCCCTCTCCTCGGTCAGCGCCGCGATGCGACGGTCGGCCAGATCCTCGACCGACTCGGATAGGCGCTCGTGCCCGTGGCCGATGGCCCGCGCGGCGTGGACGCCTGCGGTCGCGAGCCCCACCAGGATCCGGTCCAGCGACGACCAGGCGGGCGGGCGGAGGGCGTACGCGCCCGCCCGCGACGCGAGGACGTGCACCGCCGCGCCCAGGACGAGGGCCAGCAGGGCGGCCCGCAGATCGCCACCGTGGGAGAGCGGGCCGCTCAGCCGCCCTGCCACGTCCCCGGCGGGCACGCCCCACGACGCCAGGCCGCCGCGCACCAGCGGCGCGACGGCGTGCGGAGCGATCCCGAGGAGTACGACGACGGACGCCAGCATCCCCATCGCCCAACGCATCCGCCACGGCGCGGCGTGGACCGTCAACTCCTCCTCCAGGCGCGAGCTGCCCAGGAACGTCATCGTGACGAGCTTCACCAGCGCCGCCGCCGTCCCGATCGTGCCCAGGGTGAACAACGGCTCCAGCACCGCCATCCAGGCGGCGTGGCCGTGCTCCGCCGCATCGGCCACCGCGTGGTGGAGCACGCTCTTGCTGGCGAAGCCGTTCAGCCCGGGCACGCCCACGATGCCCGCGGCCGCGACCAGCACGAACGCGAACGTCCACGGCATGCGGCGAGCCAGGCCGCCCAGCCGACGCAGGTCCCCCACCCCGGTGGCGTGGACGACGGCGCCCAGCCCCAGGAACAGCAGCCCCTTGAACACCGCGTGGTTGGCGATGTGCGCGAACGCGCCGGTCCACCCGACCGCGCCGTCCGCGCCCAGGTAGCGGGCCGCCCCCACGCCCACCAGCACGAAGCCCATCTGCGACACGCTGCTGTACGCCAGCAGGCGCTTCGCCTCGTGCTGCCACAGCGCCATGCCCGCGCCGGCCAGCGCGCCCGCCAAGCCGATGCCCATCATCGCCAGCGCCAGGACCTCGCCCAGCGGCAGCGACGCGGCGGCGCGCAGCGGCGCCTCCACCGCGGCCGCGTCGGCCGGGGAGCCGTAGAGCACGCCCAGCGTGCGCGCCAAGCCGACCACGCCCGCCTTGATCATCACGCCCGAGAGGATGGCGCTGCCCGGGGCGGGCGCGGCGGTATGGGCGTCGGGCAGCCACACGTGCAGCCCCAGCAGGCCGGCCTTGACGCCGAACCCCGCGATCAGGAAGCCGGCCGCCCAGGCGCGGATCCCCTCGCGACCCTCGGTGACGGGGACGACGCTGGACAGGTCGCCGCCCCCCAGGCCGTGCACCAGCAGCACGCCCGTCAGCAGCGCCAGACCGCCCAGCAGCGTCAGCACCAGGTACTTCAGGCCCGCCCGCTCGGCCGCGGGGCCTCCCTCGTGAACCACGACCAGGTACGCCACCAGGCCCAGCCACTCGAAGAAGACGTACAGCGTGATCAGGTCGCCCGCGACCAGGACGCCCAGCATGGCCGCGAGCGAGGCCAGGCTGGCCAGGTGGTAGCGGCGCTCGTGGCGGCCGTGAAGGTACGGTCCCGCGTAGATCGTCGACGCCCACCACACCAGCGAGGCGGCCAGCGCGACGAGCAGGCCGAAGCCGTTCAGGGAGAAGGTGAGGGCGCCCAAGGCGGCGGGAAGCTCGCTCTCGATGGCGCCCTCCCGCAGGACGGCCGGCACGGCCGCCACGACGGACGCGAAGGTCGCGCCGGTCGCGGCCACCGCCCAGCCGTCCACCCAGCCGCGGCCTCGCCGCCCCGCGAAGATCAGCGGCAGCGTGCCCAGCAGCGGCACCAGCACCGGCAGCAGCGGCCAGGACACGTCAGCCGCCCCCGAACAGGACGTCCGCCGCACGCCGCGCCACGGCGAGGGGGAAGCCGCTGGCCTGCGACGCCAGGCCGAACACGAGCGTCAGGGCCGCCGAGATCGCCGTGGGGACCAGGAGGCGCGCGGGCACCCTGAGCCGCCGCGGGGCCGGCCCGTCCACACCCGCGGCGTCCGTGCTTTTCGCGTCCGTGCCCGCGCCATCGGCGCCCGCGCCCAGGTAGAGCGCGTACACCACCGGCAGCAGGTAGGCGGCGGCCAGCAGGGCGCCCAGCAGCACCACCACCAGCGCCCACGCGGCGTCCGCGTCCAGGACGGCCGTGCCGATCCACCACTTGCTGACGAACCCCGACAGCGGCGGCGTGCCCATCATGCCCAGCGCGGCCAGCGTGAACGCGGCCGCCACGAGCGGGGTGCGGGCGGCCGCCCCGCGAAGCTCGCGCACCGTGCGCGCCCCCATCAGGTGGATCCAGACGCCGGCGCAGAAGAACAGCGTGGCCTTCAGGAACGCGTGG
>CAZHCI010000156.1:0-6433 GCA_964530905.1 uncultured bacterium | reverse complement strand
GACCGAGGTGCGCACGCGCCCGACCGACGAGGGGGTCCGGACCACGATCAACGCCCGCTTCGGCAAGCCGCTCAGCAGCGGAAGAACACCAGGCTAGGGTCGATTCCGGGCGGCACGGCGCGCCGTGGCTCCGGCGCCTGGGGGCCTCGTTCGTGGCGCCCGGCCAGGCGCTCGGCCCATGCGTAGGCCTCGGCCAGGTAGCGCCGGCGGTCCTCGGTCAGGTCGGTCTCGGCGTCGCGCAGCGGCTCCCAGCGCTCGGGCTCGAACGCGGTCGCGTCGGCCGCGGCCTCGGTGTCGGTGTCGGCCTCGGCGTCCGCCCCGTCGCCTCGCGCCTCCAGGCCCCGCCAGGTCCACGCCCCGCTGCGCCAGTCGAACGCGTAGAGCGGCAGGAAGCGATGGCCGTGGTCGGCGACGAAGCTCACCGCGTCCAGCAGGTAGCGGACCTCGGCCTCGTCGGCCATCCAGTGGAACGAGACGCGGCTCCAGCCCGGCTTGATCCCCTCGAAGCCGGCCTCGACCGCCTGCCGGTAGGCGCGCGAGGTGCGCCGATCGATGCTCAGCAGCGCGTGCCCGTACGGGCCGGCGCAGGAGCATCCGGCCCGCCCCTGCACCCCGAACAGGTCGCTGAGCAGGCGCACCACGAAGCGGGGGTGCAGCGTGAGCTCCTCGGCGTCCGCGCCGGCGTCCCGCACCAGGAACGAGACGACGGCCAGGCGCGGCCCGGCGGCCGGCCCGAGCACGTCGATCCCCGGATGCGCGGACAGGTGACCGAGCGCCAGGCGCGTCCACGCCTCCTCGCGCCGCTCGATCGCCGCGACGCCGACGCGCTCCTTGACGCGGAACGCCAGCGCCGCGCGGATGCGCTGCACGATGGCGGGCGTCCCGGCGTCCTCGCGCGCCTCGACGTCGCCCACGAACGCGTGCTCGTCCGGGCCGACGTACGCGACCGTCCCGCCGCCCGCCGTGGTGGGGGCCCGGAGCCGGTACAGGTCGCGGTGGAACACCAGCATCCCCGGCGAGCCGGGACCTCCCAGCAGCTTGTGGGGGCTCAGCATGGCCGCGTCGACCTGCGCGTCCGTGCCCTCGCGCACGTCGACGTCGGTGTACGGCGCGCAGGCGGCGTAGTCGATCGCGACGAGGGCGCCGTGCCGCCGCAGAAGCCGGGCGAGCGCGTCCACGTCGGTACGGATCCCGGTGACGTTGCTTGCCGCGGAGAACGAGCCGATCTTGGGTCGCCCGGCCCAGCGCGGATCGGCCAGCGAGCGCTCCAGCGCCCCGAGGTCCAGCCGTCCGTCCGCCGCGAGCGGCGCCACGACGACCTCCGCCAGCGACTCGCGCCAGCTCACCTCGTTCGAGTGATGCTCGTACGGACCGACGAACACGACGGGGCGCTCGCGCTCCGGCACGACCGAGAGCAGCGCGTCGCGGCGGCTGCACGGCACGGCCAGGCCGAGGATCTCCTGAAGGCGCTTGATCGCGCCGGTGCTGCCGGTGCCCGGGAAGGCGATCGCGTACGCGTCGCCGGCGTGCAGCGCGCGCTTCAGGTAGGCGGCCGCCCGCTGCGCCAAGCGCGTGGTGCGCGCGCCGGTGGCGCTGTCCTCGGTGTGCGTGTTCGCGTAGCCGGGCAGCACCGTGCGCGCGATCGTGTCCTCGACCGAGCGGAGCGGCCGGCCCGACGCGATGTGGTCGGCGTAGCAGATCCGGCGGGGACCGAACGGGCCGTCCACGCAGGCGTCGGCGCCGATCACGTCGGCGCGGATCTCGGCCAGGCGGCGCTCCAGCGTGGCGTCGCTCGGGGTCGCGCTCGGGGTCGCGGCGTCGTCGGGAATCGCGGCGTCGTACGGCGGGTCCGCCGGGGTCACGGGGCTCCTCCTCGCGGGTCGCGCGCCGGGAGCGAACGGGCGCGGGGCGAACGGGCGGTCGTGACGCAAGGGTACCGCGCCGGTGCGCCGTGGGCTTCCCGCCTCGCACGCGCGCGGTACTCTGCGCCCATGCACGACGCCGTCGCTCTCGTCATGGCGGGCGGACGCGGACAGCGGTTCTGGCCGCTGTCCACCGAGTCCAGGCCGAAACAGTTCCTGGACCTCGAGCGGACCGGCCGTACGCTGCTGCAGGCCACCGTCGACCGGGTCACGCCGCTGGTCGGCGGCCCGGAGCGCGTGCTCGTCGCGACCGGCGAGCGGTACCTGGGGCTGGTGCGCGAGCAGCTGCCGGAGCTGCCGGCCGAGAACCTGCTGGTCGAGCCGGTCGGCCGCGACTCCGCGCCCGCGATCGCCGCCGCGGCGCTCCAGATCCGCGCCCGCTTCGGCGACGCGGCGATGTGCGTGTTCGCGAGCGACCATCGCGTCGAGGACCCGGAGCGCTTCCTGGCCGTCCTGCGGCAGGCGATCGAGCTGGCCACGAGCCGGCGCGGGCTGGTGGCGATCGGCGTCCCGCCGACCCGAGCCGCGACGGCGTACGGCTACGTCGAGCGGGGCGAGGCGGTGCCGGGCGGGTTCCGCGTCGCGCGCTTCGTCGAGAAGCCTGCGCGGAGTCGCGCCGAGGCCTACCTGCAGGGCGGACGGCACCTCTGGAACGCGGGCATGTTCGTCTGGAACGTGGACACCATCCTGGCCGAGCTGGATCGTCACGCGCCCGAGCTGATGCGTCCGCTGCGCGAGGCGTTCGCGACCGGCACGGTGGCGGAACGGTTCGCGGCGCTTCCGAAGATCAGCATCGACTACGCGGTGATGGAGAAGACCGACGCGGCCTACCTGGTCGAGGGCGGCTTCGGCTGGGACGACATCGGCGACTGGGCGGCGCTGGAGCGGCTGCTGCCGCAGGACGACGGCGAGGTCCGCACCGTGTTCGGCGCCCACGCCGGCCACGACGAAGCGGGCAACATCGTCTACACCGACGGACCGGACGACGTGCTCGTGGCGTTCGGCGTCGAGGGCCTCGTCATCGTCAAGCGGGGCGACACGGTGCTGATCTTTCCCAAGGAGCGCGTGAACGAGATCAAGGCCTTGCTCGAGGACGAGCGGCTGCGGACGCTGAGCCGCTGAGCGACGCTCCTCAGCCCACGCGTGCGGCGACGGCGGTGAGCGTCCACAGCACGATCATGCCCGCGCCCAGCGTCGCCAGGACGCTCTTCGTCCGCCACGCCACCGCCAGCGCCACCAGCGCGGCCGGCAGGCGAGCATCGACGGGGCCCAGCGACGCCGTACCCGAGGAGAACAGGGCGGGCGCCACGATCGCCGCCAGCACGGCGGGAGGCACGTACGTCAGCGCGCGCCGCACGATGGGCGCGAACGACAGGCGCTCCTGAAGCAGCACGAACGAGGCCCGCAGCGCCAGCGTCACGAGGCCCATCGCGGCGAACAGCGCCCAGGTCGCAGCGGCGCTCATCGCGACCCGTCCTCGCTCCGGGATGGCGGCGGGGCGGGCGCCCACCAACGCTCGGCCACGGTGCCGGCCGCGATGCCGAGCAGCGAGGCGGCGACGAGCCCGAGGTTGAACGGCAAGCCGCGAAGGGCCAGCGCCAGCCCGCCACCGACGACGGCGGCCAGCAGGCCGGGGCGGTCGCGAACGGCCGGCGCCAACAGCGCCAGGAAGGTCAGGGGGATCGCGAAGTCCAGCTGCCAGCCGGGCGGCACCTGCGCCCCCGCCACCGCCCCCAGCGCCGTCACCGACTGCCAGAGCAGCCAGAGCGGCACCGCGACGCCCAGGTAGTAGTCCCGCCGGGGCGTGTCGGGCTCGCGGCGGAATCGCAGGATGCTGAACGCGTACGCCTGATCGGTCATCAGGTAGGCGAGACCGGTGCGTGTCTGCGCCGACAGCGGCCGGAGCCATGGGGCGAGCGAGGCGCTGTACATCGCCATGCGCAGGTTGACCATGAACGTCGTCAGCAGGATCACCGCGACGCCCGCTCCCTGCCCGATCAGCGCGATCGCGGCCAGCTGCGAGGCTCCGGCGAACACCAGCACCGACATCCCGATCGCCTCCAGCGGCGACAGTCCGATCGAGGCGGCGCTCACGCCGGTGATCATGCCGAACGGCGCGACGCCCAGCATCATCGGCGCCACGTCACGAAACCCGCTCAGGAACGCGGCGCGCGAGAACGTCATCCGGCCAGTATCGCCCGTGTCGCGGGCCTCAGTAGTCGATGTCGGTCGTACGCCAGCCGCAGCCGTCCCAGCGGAACGACACGCTGGCCCGACCGGACGCCTCGGTCCGCGTGCCGGTGGCGATCTCGATCACGCTTCCCTCGTAGCGGAGCTCGATCGTCGCCTCGTCGCCGCGCACGTCGCGGTCCACGACGTCCAGGCTGTAGCGCAGCCCCCGGTAGAGGCTGCCGTACGTGGCGCGCGCGTCGTTCAGGAACGACCGCTCGGCGCGCTTCAGCGCAGCGGACAGCAGCGCCGGGTCGGCGGGCCCTGGCGTGCACGCGGCGCCGCGCGCGCCTGCCGTGGCGGCGCCGCGGTCGGCCGAGGCGGGCGCGACCTCGACGGCGAAGGCGTACGACGCCCCGAGCACGAGGTGCGGGACCCAGCTGCGCTCGACGCCCAGCCGGGACCAGGCGCCGCCCGCCTCGACGTCGACGCGCCAGCGTCGCGCGACCGGGATGTGCGCGCCCAGCGCGACGTGCGGCACCACGGCGCCGGCGGTCGCGGCGGCGCCCGCTCCGATCCAGACCGGAACGGGGCTGCCGGGGATCGGCGGGTAGCCGCGCAGGGTGGCGCCGAACGACGCGCCGGCCCCCGGGCCGTAGCCGGCGCGAACGGCGATCCCGACGGCGCTGGACTGCAGCGACGCGCTCGCGGCCAGCGTCTGGTAGCTCGGGAAGCCGGCCGAGACGCCGAACGCGGCCAGGGCGGGGACGGTGTCGGACGCGCCCTCCTCCTGCGCGGCGGCGCTCGTGGCGGCGCCGGCGACGAGGACGAGGGCCGCCGCGAGGGCGATCACGGCGATGGGCCGCATGGACCGGGCCGAAGCCGGTAGCCGCGACGCCGCGGCGGCGAGTCGGATCGAGAGGCTCATATCGGTCGACGGTACCGCACGAAGCCGCCGCGTTCGGCGTTCGGTACCGCGCGCCGAGCCACGTGCGCACGAGGGCGCGGCGTTCCTCGCGCCGCCGTCGGAACGCGGATCAGCCGCTCGCGGTGCCCACCCTGCGGATCAGAGCGGTGCGCGAGGCGTGGTCGACGATCAGGTAGCAGCCGCCCGGGCCACCGTCGCGCGCGGCGGCCACGCTCCCCGGGTTCAGGAGCGCGCGAGCGTCCGCGGGCAGGTCGACGCGCGTCTCGGCGCGTCGCGCCGAGATCGGCCGCCAGCGGTCGTGATGCAGGACGAACCCGCCGGGCACGTGGGTGTGCCCGAACAGCAGGAGCGGGCGACGCACGAAGCGGACCGCTCGCCTGGCGGCCGGCACCCCCAGCAGGTAGTCGAACGGTCGGTCCGGGTCGGGGCTGCCGTGCACGAGCTCGGCGGCGAGGTCGTCGGCCGGGTCGTCGTGGGGCTCGTCGCCGGAGTCGTCGGCGCGATCGGCGGCGGGCAGAAGCGCGCGCAGCGGTCGTCCCAGCACCCACGCCAGATCGTCGGGCGGGAGCGCCTCGGCGTGCGCGGCGAGGACGTCCATCACGGCCGGCGTGGCCGCGACGCGGTCGCCCGCGAGGGAGCGGGCCAGCATCGCCTCGTGGTTGCCGCGCACGGCGACGACCGGCTCCAAGGCCCGAAGCCGAGCGACGGTCTCGACCGGCTCGGCTCCGTAGCCGATCAGGTCGCCGAGCAGCGCCAGCCGGTCCCAGCCCCCTTCGGCGTCGCGAAGCACGCGCTCCAACGAGGCCGCGTCGGCGTGGACGTCGGTGAGCACCAGGGTCCGCACGGGGTAGAGGATACGGGATCGCCCCGGGCATCGGGCAGCGCCGGCGGGTCGAGGGTGCGCGGATCGCGAACGAGGGCGAGCGCCCCGGTGGGCCTGCGCCAGCCGCGAACGGCTAGTGCAGGCCCACCGGGGGGGCCTGCCCCCGCCCCTACCGTCTTGGCACGCCCCACCGGGGCGCTCGCAGCGGTCCGCTCCGCCGAGTGGGGCGGGTACGGACCGCGAGTCGGCCGGGCGGGCGGCCACCTGGCAGTGTAGCGCGCCTGGGCGGCCGGACCTGCCTCGTCTGCGACGCCTGCCAGGAGCTCGGCACCGGTCGTCCGCCCCTAGGCACCGGCCGGGCACGCGCTCCGGCGCGGCGCGGCGCGCCCTACGCTGGCGACCGTGAGCGAGCACCGGAGCACGACGAGCAAGACTCGAGCGATCGTCGTCGGCGTGGTCGTCTGCTCGGCGCTGAGCTGGCTCCCCCTGGCTGACGTCGGTGCCGCGCGGGCCGCTGACGACCCGCGTTCGGCGCTGCCCGAGCGACGCCTCGAGCAGGCCCGGCCGGACCGCGGCCAGGCGGCCGGCGCA
>CAZHCI010000155.1:3393-6445 GCA_964530905.1 uncultured bacterium | reverse complement strand
CCGGCCTCCGGCGGGGTGGCCAGGATGCGGGCGACCTCGGCCGCGGGATCGTCGAGCTCGCCGCGCTCGATCCAGGCGTCGCCCAGCGCCATCAGGCGGCCGTACGGCGTCTCGGCCTGCAGCGCCACGTCGGTCGCCGCCGTGCGGGCCGCGCGGGCCCAGGCGTCCGCGTCCAGCGGCGCATCCTGCGCCTCGCGCAGGGTCCGGACGAACCGCTCCTGGACGAGCGCCTCGTCACGGGCGCGACTCTCGAACCAGCCGCCGTACGTTCCGAAGCCGTCGCCCGCCTCGTGCAGCAGGCCCGCCTGGTCGGCCAGGCCGGCGTCCACCAGCGCCCAGTGCAGCTGGCCGTGACCCGGCTCGCCCACGACCTGCGCCAGCAGCGTCGCGGCGATGCGGCGCGGATCGGCCTGCGGCACGCCGGGCGCCAGCAGCGCGCCGTAGGCGCGGCGCAGCCTGCGGTCGCCGTGGCGGGCGGCGCCCGGCCGCCAGACGGGAGCGGTGCGGGGAACGGGCCTCGGGGGCGGTCGGAGATCGGTCCAGGAGGCGTCGCCACCGACCTGTCGATCCTGGCCGGCCTTCGCCGCCTCGATCAGTCGCCGCGCCAGCGCGTCGACCCGCCGGGCCTCGGCCTCGACGTCCACGCGGCCGGACAGGACGACGACCAGGCGGTCCGGGCGGTACGTCGCGGCGTGCCAGGCCCGAAGGTCGCCCGCGGTCAGGGCGGCGACGCTGTCGCGGGTGCCCAGGATCGGCCGGCCCAGCGGGTGGACGCCGGCCGGATGGAGGCCGGACGGGTGGTCACCGGACGGGCTGTCCCCGAACGCGGCGGCGGCGACCAGGTCGGCGGCGCGGCTCTCGGGATCGTCGTCCGCCATCGCGATCTCCTCGAGGATCACGCCGCGCTCCAGCGCGACGTCCTCCTCCCGCAACGCAGGGCGCAGCAGGGCGGCCAGGAGCTCGTTCAGCTCCGGCAGGTGCTCGGGCAGGACGCTGCCGTAGTACGCCGTGCGGTCCTCGCCGGTGTAGGCGTTGCTGCGCGCGCCCAGCGCGTCCAGGCGCTGGTTCAGCTCGTACGCGTCCCAGTCGTCGGTGCCCTTGAACGCCAGGTGCTCCAGCGCGTGGGAGATGCCGGCGTGGGCGGCGGGCTCGTCGCGGGAGCCGACCGTGACGAACCAGCCGGCCGCGGCGCTGGCGGCGTCGGGACGCACCTCGCTGACCAGCGTGACGCCGGACGGCAGGACGCGTACGTCGCGCGTCATGCGGCCTCCGGGCCCAGCACGACCAGCGTCGGGGCGCGGCACGGCGCGGCGGCCAGCGCCGCGTCGACGTCGGCACGGGTGGGCCGAAGCAGGGCGTCCAGCCGCTGATCGACGGTGCGCGGCCGACCCAGCAGCAGCAGGTCCCGCATGAGCTGCCCGGCACGGCCCGCGCTGGACTCGGCCTGCATCGCCTCGCGCGTGCGCAACAGCGTGCGGGCCCGCGCCAGCTCGTCGTCGTTCACGCCGTCGCTCAGCTCGGCGAGCTCGCGCTCCATCACCTCGATCGTCTCCTCGACCCGCTCGGGCGTGGTGGCGGCGTGCGCGGTTCCCCACGCCGCGCCGCGTACCGCCCGCGCGCCGGCGTCCACGGCGTACACCAGGCCGCGCGCCTCGCGCACCTCGCGGAACAGCCGCGCGCCCATCCCGCCCGACAGCACGGAAAGCCCCAGCGCCTGCGCCGCCACCCGCGGGTCGTCGGCCGGCAGCAGCGGCCACGCCCAGCCCAGCTGCGTCTGCTCGGCGTCGGCCGTGACGGCGTGGCGGGCGGGGGTCGCCCAGCGCGGTGGGCCCGACGTCGCCTGAGGTACGGCACCGCGCCACTCGCCGAGCGTCGCCTCCGCCAGGTCCAGCGCCGCCTCGGGGTCCACGCCCCCGACGATCACCAACGTCGCACCTTCGGGGCCGACGACGGCGTCGCGGTGCGCCCGGATCGTGTCCGGCGTCGCGGCGCTCAGGCCGGCCACGGTCCCCAGCGCGCTGCGGGCGTGCGGGCCGAGGAACGCCCGGGCGTTCAGCTCCTCGTCCAGCCGGTCGGCCGGCCGGTCCGTCAGCGCGTCCAGCGCCTCGAGCGCGTGGATCCGCGCGGTGTCGAACTCGGCGTCGTCCAGCGCCGGATCGGTCACCTCGTGCACCGTCAGCGCCAAGCCGTCGGCCAGCACGTCGACCAGGCCGCTGCCCGCGACGACGCTCCGGTCCCGGCCCGACGCGCCGCCGCCGCGCACGCCCAGCCGCGCGAACGCCTCGCGTCGCTGCCGCGCGCCCAGGCCGGCCGCGCCGCGGTCCTGCCACTCCCAGAGCAGCGCCGTCGCGCCCGGCGCCGCCTCCGGATCGTGCACCGACCCGACCGGCAGCGACAGCTCCCACGAGACGCCTTCGCGGCCGGGAAGCTCCTCGGCCACGATGCGCACGCCGTTGGGCAGGACGCGCTGATACGGACGCTGCTGCGGACGCTGCTGCGGGCTCGTCGACGGCGGGTCGCCGGGCGCCGCCGCCGGGTCCAGGCCGGGCCGCGCGGGAGGGCTCCCCCGCCTCACCGGGGCCGGACCGACAGGTCGGGCACCGTGGCGCCGGCCGGCAGCCGCACCACCTCGGCCACCATGCGCGCCACGTCCTCGGGACGCAGGTAGTTCTCCGGCTCGAACTCGCCGCCCTCCTGCACGCGCACCTCGCGCTGCATGGGCGTCGCGGTGCGGCCCGGGTAGATGCTGGTGACGCGCAGGCCGCGGTCCGACTCTTCGTCGCGCAGCGAGTCCGCCAGCGCCCGCAGCGCGAACTTCGACGCGGCGTAGCCGCCCCATCCCGCCTTGGCGTTCTGGCCCGAGCCGGAGTTCACGAACACGACCAGTCCCTCGGACGCCCGAAGGTTGGGAAGGAGCGCCTGCGTCAACCGGAACGGCGCCCGCACGTTCACGCGGTACTGCAGGTCCAGGTCCGCGACCGGCAGGTCCGCCTGGTTCCCCAGCAGCGCCACGCCGGCGCTGTGGATCAGCCCGTCCAGCCGCTCGGGCAGA
>CAZHCI010000155.1:0-3293 GCA_964530905.1 uncultured bacterium | reverse complement strand
CAGGTCGCCGGCGCCGGCCAGCGCCGTGCCGATCAGGGCGGCGTCCGCCAAGCCGGTCACGTCCGCCAGGTCGTCGGCGCCCGCGTAGCCCGACTCGGCCACCAGCACGCCGCCGAAGCCGGCGTCGCGCGCCCGCCGCAGCAGCCGGGGCGCGGTGGCGCGGTCCACCGCCAAGGTGCGCAGGTCGCGGTTGTTCACGCCCACGATCTCGCTTCCCGCCGCCAGCGCCAGGTCCAGCTCGTCCTCGTCGTGCACCTCGACCAGCGCGTCCAGGCCCAGGGCGTGCGCGTACTGCAAATACTCGCCCAGGCGCGGACCGAGCACCGCGACGATCAGCAGCGCGGCGGCCGCGCCGGCCTGCGCCGCCTCGGCCAGCTGCGCGGGGTGCACCACGAACTCCTTGCGCACGGCGGGCAGGGCGCTGGCGGCGGCGACCTCGCGGAGGTGGTCCAGTCGGCCCCCGAAGTGCCGCGGCTCGGTCAGGACGGACAGGGCGGCCGCGCCGCCGGCCTCGTACGCCCGCGCCGCCGCGACCGGCTCCAGGTCGGCGATCGACCCCTGCGACGGGCTGCCGCGCTTGATCTCGGCGATCACCGACAGGCCCGGCGCTCGCAGCGCGGTCGCCAGGCGACCGCGGCGTGGGCGCGCTTCGGCAGCGAATCCGGGGACAGGGACGGCCGCGTAGTCGTCCGCCCGCTCCCGCGCGATCGTGCCCAGCACGCCGGGAACGTCCGCCAGCGCGGCGGCGTCCAGCGGCGCGGGCACGCCCGTCGCCGCCGGGTCAGTAGGTGTGGAAGCCACGCAGCCCGCCCCCCTCGCTCCAATGCTCCTCGACGCTTTCGACGCCTGCATGGACCGGACCGCGGCGAAGGAAGATCAACAGCTGCTTCAGCTCGCTGCGGGGCCCCTCGGCGATCACCTCGACCCGACCGTCGGACAGGTTCTCGGCCGATCCCGCCAGGCCCAGGTCCTGCGCGTGACGGCGGACGAAGGCCCGGTACCCCACGGCCTGCACCATTCCGGACACCAGCGCGGTCAGTCGTTCCGTCGGCTCGCTCACACCCCGCATGGTACCGCAGGCGCGGCCGGCCGCCGGGTCGCGGCGGACCACGGTGCGCGGTGTCGGCGACGTCCAGGACGTTACCGGGCCGGTGCTACCATGACGCTCCGGCTCCGCTTCTCGGAGCCGCTCGTCTCGATGCCCAGACGCTCGCTCCTGACCCTCCGCGTGCTCGTCTCGCTGGTCCTGGTCGCGGTTCTCGTACCGCGAACGCCGGCCGGGCGCGGCTGGCTGCTGGACCGGGCCCGCGACGCCGCGCAGAGCGCCGGCTGGACGGTGGACTGGCGCGACAGCGCCGGCGACCCGTGGCGCTCGGTCGAGCTGCGCGGCGTCCGCATCCAGGGACCCGGCGTGGACGCCACGCTGGGCCGCGCCCAGGTCGCCTGGTTCGCGTTCGGACTGCTGACCGGCGACCTGCCGCTCTGGATCACGATCGAGAACGCCGACATCGGCGTGGACGCCGAGCAGCTGAGCGGCCTGGGCGGCGACGGGGGCGGCGGCTCGCCGATCCGTGTCGACCTGCGCGAGCTGAGCCTCTCGGGCGTCCGCGTCCGGGTCGGCGACGCTCCCTACACCCTTCCCGACCTGCGCCTCGAGGACCTCGAGGTCGACGGCGGCGGCGACTCGGTCGAGGCGTCCGGCCGGCTGGCCAGCGACGAGGGCGCGCTGACGTTCGCGGCCCGCGTCGGCCTGTCGCCGTTCACGATCGACGCCGACGTGCGCGACGGCGACCTTCGGATGGCGCGCGCCTGGTGGAGAGGCGTGACGGGGGGCACGGCCGAGGGCTCCGTCGCCTACCGTCCCGAGGAGGGAGTCACCGCCCGCCTGGACGTCCGCTCGGGCACCCTGGTCGCCGCCGGCGTCGACGTCGGCGACATCGAGGGGCCGGTCGCCCTGGACGCCGGCCTGATCACCTCCGACCTGACCGGCCGGGCGTTGTCCGGACCGGTCGCCGCGACGGTCCGCGTGGACGTGTCGAACCGGCGCTGGAGCGGCTCGCTGCAGGCCACGCCGGAGCTGGAGGCCGCCGCGCGCTGGGGGGCGGGTGACGCGCTGCCCGCCGCGCTGACGCCCGACGGCACGGCGCTGGCGACCGCCACCGCGTCCGGCTGGACCACCGTCCAGGTGGACGGGAGCGTGCGCGCCGAGGGAACGCTGGACGACCGGCCGTTCGAGCTGGCCACGGACGACGTGCGCTTCCGCAGCGGCGAAGGCCTGGCGTTCACCTCCGCCGGGTCCGCCCTGGGCGGGGCGCTGAGTGTGGATGCCGGCGTCCGCGACGCCGCGCTGACCTGGGACGTCGCGCTGGACGGTGCCGACGTCGGCCCCGCGACCGACCTGACCGGCCGGGTGGAGCTCCGCACCGCCGAGCGCCTGACCGGGACGTTCGAGGCGTCGGCGCGGGTCGATGCGCCGCGCCCGCTGGGACGCGTCCGCCTGGACGGCGAGATCGACGCCGGCACGGTCAGCGCGTTCGTCCAGGGGACGCCCGAGGCCGGCGGCCGCCTGGAGGGCGCCGTGAGCGTCTCGGGAGGCGAGGTACGAGGCGCCGTCCGGCTGCGCGACGTCGGCCCGCTGGCCGGCGAGCCGGTCGAGGTCGAGCTTCGCGTCGACGGGCCGCTGGCCGACCTGCCGTTCGCGCTGGAGCTGCGCGGCGACGCGCCGTGGCGCCCGGGTCTCCCCGGCCTGGCCCCGGACGCCGACCTGCGCGGCGTCGTCACCGGCCGCTACGCCGAGCTGACGCTGGCCGACCTGGACGGCGGCTTGGGGCCGATCGCCGTGGACGGCGCGCTGGCCCTCACGGCGGGCGCCGACGCAGGCGAGGAGCTGGAGCCGCTGCGCTGGTCGCTGGCGCCCACGCCGCTCGCCACCGGACCGGTCCGCGGCGTCGTCGAGGTCCGAGACGGCGCGTTCGCGCCGTGGGGACCGGACGGCTCGACGCTGACGGGCCGGCTGGAGCTGACCGACGCCGCGGCGTCGCCCACCCGGGTCGAGACGGTCGGCGGCGCCCTGACGGCCCGGCTCCCCTGGCTGGCCACCGGCACGCCGCGCGACGGGATCGCCGTCGAGCTGGACGGCGACCGGCTGGACGCGTCGTACGAGGGGGACCGGATCGAGCTGACCGCGGACGGCCTGCCCCTCACCGTCGCCGACGCCAGCGGCCCGCTGAACGCCGATCTGGCGCTGGACGTGGCTCGGCCGCTGGACAGCCTGCGCGGGACGGCGTCGTACC
>CAZHCI010000154.1:0-6468 GCA_964530905.1 uncultured bacterium | reverse complement strand
TGCTCGGACGTTCGAGTGGACCTGCGGCTGGACGGACGTGCGGGTGGACGTGCGGACGGACGTGCGCGGCGCTCTACGGGCTGTCGGGCGGATACTTCCGGTGGATCAGGAGCTTCTGTTCGGTCATGTCCTCGATCGCGCTCCTGAGTCCCTCGCGACCGAAGCCGGACGCCTTCACGCCGCCGTACGGCATGTGGTCGACGCGGAACGTCGACACGTCGCCGATGACCAGGCCGCCCACCTGCAGGCGGTCGAACGCGCGTTCGATCAGGTCGTGATCGTTCGTGAACAGGCCCGCCTGCAGCCCGAAGTCGGAGTCGTCCAGGCGCGCCAGGGCGTCGTCCGCGTCGCGGTAGCGGAGCAGCGACAGGACCGGGCCGAAGATCTCCTCGCACACGACCTTCTGCGTCTCGTCGACGTCGCCCAGGACGGTCGGGCGCACGACGGTGCCGTCGACGTGGCCTCCGGCCAGAACGGTGGCGCCGGCGTCGGTGGCTTCCTTCAGCCACGCCTCGATCCGTTCGGCCGAGGCGCGGTCGATGACCGGCCCCACGTCGGTGGCGGGGTCCATCGGGTCGCCGGTGACGAGCGCCTCGACCCGAGCGGCCAGGGTCTCGGCGAACGCGTCGTAGACGTCGTCGTGGACGAACACGCGCTGCACGGAGATGCACGACTGCCCGCTGTACGAGAAGCCGCCCCAGACGATCCGCCGGGCGGCGCGGTCCAGGTCGGCGTCGTGATGCACCAGCGTGCCGGCGTTGCCGCCGAGCTCCAGCGTGACGCGCTTGCGGCCGGCGCGGCTCTTGAGCATCCAGCCCACGCGGGGGGAGCCGGTGAACGAGAACAGCGCGATGCGGTCGTCCTCGACGAACGGCGCGGCGTGCTGGACCTCGGTCGGGACGACCGCGAGACCGTCGTCCGGCCAGCCTGCCGCCAGGATCGCTCGGCCCAGCAGCACCGCGGCGGTCGGCGTCCGGGCGTCGGGCCTGAGCGCGACGGAGTCGCCGGCGGCCATGGCGGGCGCCAGCTTGTGGGCGACGAGGTTCAGGGGGTAGTTGAACGGCGTGATGGCCGAGACGGGCCCCAGCGGGACCGACCGGATCTCGGCGCGCGAGCCGTCCATGCCGGGCAGCCAGTCGAGCGGCAGGATCTCCCCGCCGATGCGCCTGGCCTCCTCCGAGGCGACCCGGAAGGTGAAGGCGGCTCGCGACGTCTCGCCGCGGGCCGCGCCGATCGGCTTGCCGGCCTCCCGCGCGACGGCTTGGGCGAACAGCTCGTTCTCGCGTTCGAGCACGTCGGCGACGGTCGCGAGGATCTCGGAGCGTCGCCAGGCGGGGATGCGGCGCGTCTGCTGGAACCCGCGCGCGACGGAGGCGACCGCGTCCTCGACGTCGGCGGGCCCGCCCAGCTGCGCGCGCGCGACAGGAGAGCCGTCGTAGGGCGACACGGTCAGGTAGCCGTCGCCGGGCGTTCGCTCCTCCCCCGCGATCAGCAGGCCGACACGGCCCAGCGGGGGATCGCCGGATGGGGAAGCGGGGCTCATGGGCATCCTCCTCTTCCGCCCGGCCTCAGAACGCCACGGCCAGGGCGGCGGGATCGCCGACCAGGCGCACCAGGTCGGTCAGGATCGTCACGGCGGTCGCGTCGTCGACGCGTGCAGGGTCGTAGCGCAGCGTGAGTGTCAGCGGTGCCGGGTCGTCGGTGGTCGCCGCGGGGCGACCCAGGCCCAGCGAAACGGCGGCCGTGGCGACGGGCCGGACCGCGTCGATCGGCAGGTCGCCGGCGTGGACGAGGACCGCGTCGGGCGTCGCAGCCTCGGGCGTCCCAGCGTCGGGCGCCGCAGCGTCGGACGGCGCCGCGTCGTCGTCCGTCGCGGCCGTCCGCTCGGTCAGGTCCACCATGCTGCGGAGGTCGGCGTGCGGCACCGTCGCCCGCCCGTCCGGACCGCGAACCTGCAGGGTGACGCCGTCGCTCGGATCGATCGCGAGGCGCCGGCGGACGACGGCCGCCAGGAACTTCGCGAGCGCGGCGTGGATCGGCACGTCGCCGGACGCCGCCAGAAGGGCCGTCAACGCGCGCGCGTCGGTGCGGCGTTCGAGCTCCGCGAGAGCGAGGCCGGTCGGCGCGAGGGCGGGCGATACGTCCGGCGAAAGGCCGGGCGCAGCTTGATCGGCGCGACCGGTCGTGGCTTCGCCGGCGATCGCGGCCGTGTCGGCCTCGCCCGCCTCGCCGTCGGGGTCGATAGCGCCGCGTGCGGCGGCGTCCGCCAGGTCGCGGAGCAGCACGGCCCCGAACGGCCCGGTGCCGGTGATCGCCGCGAGCTCCAGCCCACGCTCGCGTGCGGTCCTGCGCGCCAGCGGCGAGGCGGCGGCGCGGGGCGAGCCGTCGCTGGAGGGCGACGCCACGGGCGTCTGCGACGCGGCGGGGGTGGCCGATGCCGGCTGCGCGGCCGGTGGCGTGGGAGCGGACGGTGCGGTCCGGGCGGTCGCCGCGCCCGTGTCGGCGGAAGCCGAGGGACCGGTCGAGGTCGCGCGGCCGGGCGCCGTCTGGGGCGCCGCGCGCGCCTCGCCGTCCGCCAGGATGCGCGCGATCACGCTGCCGACGACGACGTCGTCGCCCTCGGCGGCGGTGACGTCGATCAGCGTTCCGCTGGCGGGGGCGTCGAGCTCCATGACGGCCTTGTCGGTCTCGACCTCCATCAGCGGCTCGCCCTCGACGACGTCGTCGCCCTCCTGGGCCAGCCACGAGACCAGCAGCGCGGTGTCCTGGTTCATGCCGAGCACCGGCATGATCACGTCCTTCGCCATCCCCGCCCCGCCCTCAGTCGTCCGCGGCCACGGACGGCTTCGGCTTGCCGGGGACGCCCGGCTTGCCGGTGGGGTTGACGCGGTGGTTGTCGTAGTTGGACTCGGTCTCGCGGGTCGGGGCCAGGGGCCCGAGCGCCGTCATGTAGCGCGGTCCGGTGACCATGAGCTGCTCGGCGGGGAAGCGGCTGATGACCTCGCAGCCGTCGGCGGTGACGACCAGCTCCTCCTCGATGCGGGCGGCGGACCAGCCGTCCTCGGCGGGCCAGAACGTCTCGAGGGCGAACACCATCCCCTCCTCGATCACCTCGGGGTGGTCCAGCGAGAACAGCCGGCTGAAGATCGGCTTCTCCCAGATGTTGAGGCCCAGGCCGTGGCCGTACTGCAGCGCGAACGCGGCCTCCTCGTCCTTGAAGCCGAACTCCTGCGCCTTGGGCCAGATCGACACGACCTCGGCGGTGGTGACGCCGGGCTTGATCATCGAGATCGCCTCGTCGAGCAGGTCGCGACACTTGTCGTAGGCGTTCACCTGCGCCTGGCTGGCGCTGCCCACCGCGAACGTCCGGTAGTAGCAGGTGCGGTAGCCCATGTACGAGTGCAGGATGTCGAAGTAGGCCGGGTCGCCGGGACGCAGCATCCGGTCGGAGGCGACGTGCGGGTGGGGGTTGCAGCGCTCGCCGCTGATGGCGTTGACCCCCTCGACCATCTCGGAGCCGTTGCGGTACAGGAAGTCGCTGACCAGGCCGACCATGTCGTTCTCGCGCACGCCGGGCTTGAGCTGCTCGTAGATCAGCTGGTACGCGGCGTCCACCATCCCCGCGGCGTGGGTGAGGAGCGAGATCTCGTCGACCGTCTTGATCTTGCGGGCCTCGAGCATCAGCTGCTGGCCGTCGACGACGGTGATGCCCATGTTCTGCAGGGCGAACAGCACGGGCGGCTCGACGATGTCGATCGCGACGGGATCGTTCGCCAGGCCGCGCTGCTCCAGCTCGTCGTGGATCCAGCCGGCGACCTTCTCGGCCCGGCCCATCTCGGGGCTCAGCGTTCCGCGCAGCATCGACACGCCGGGGCGCGAGCGCTTCGGCCCGTCCAGCCAGGGGGCGTAGAGCTGGTGGTGCTTCGCGGCGGAGCCGAAGTCCCACAGGATCGGCTCGTCGCCATCGGGCAGCAGCGCGAAGCGCGCCACCTTGTCCTGCGCCCAGGTGCCGATGTGGGTCGCGGTCAGGTAGCGCACGTTGTTCATGTCGAACACCAGCAGCGCGCCTGCGTCGGCGCCGGCCAGGACCGCTTTCGCTTTCGCGAGGCGTTCGGTGCGGAGTCGGTCGAAGTCGATGCGCTGTTCCCAGTCGACGCCCATCGTTCCGTGCGTGGCGATGGCCATGTCGTTCCTCCTAAGAGCGGGCTCGGGGCTCGGTGCGGGACTCGGGGCGGGACTCGGAACGGGGCTCGCGGGATGCGAGTCGCGTCAGGGACGGATCAGGGCCACCGCCTCGGCGACCACGTCGGCCGCGGTCGGGACGGTCAGGTCCTCCAGGACGGGCGAGAACGGGACGGGCACGTCCATCGCGGAGAGGCGGCGGACCGGGCCGTCCAGCCACCAGAACGCGCCGTCGGCGACGACGGCCGCCATCTCGGCGCCGACGCCGTAGCGGCGGTGCCCCTCGTCGATCACGATGCAGCGGCCGGTGCGCTTGGCGCTCTCGATCAGCGCGGCGTCGTCCAGCGGGCTGGTGGTGCGGGGGTCGATCACCTCGGCCTCGATGCCGTCCGCGGCCAGCGTCTCGGCCGCCGCCAGCGCCACCTGGACCATGCTGCTGGTCGCGATCAGGGTGACGTCGCGGCCCTCGCGCTTGACGTCGGCGACGCCGAACGGGATCAGCAGCTCCTCGTCCTCGGGAACGGGTCCCTTCTCCTGGAACGACAGCTTGTCCTCGAAGATCACGACCGGGTTGTCGTCGCGGATCGCGCTCTTCATCAGCCCCTTCGCGTCCGCCGGCGTGGAGGGGAGCGCGACCTTGAGCCCGGGGACGTGGCTGACCCAGGCGTGCAGGCTCTGGCTGTGCTGCGCGGCGGAGCGCCGGGTCGCCCCGAGGGTGGTGCGGACGGTGAGCGGCACGGTGAGCTTGCCGCCGGACATGTAGTGGATCTTGGCGGCCTGGTTCACCAGCTGGTCCATGATCAGCGTGAGGAAGTCGCCGAACATCAGGTCCACGACCGGCCTGAGGCCGGTCATCGCGGCGCCGACCCCGATGCCGGTGAAGCCGGGCTCGGAGATGGGCGTGTCGATCACGCGGTCGGTGCCGAACTCCTCGACCAGGCCGGAGAGCACCTTGAACGGCGTGCCGGCCTCGGCGACGTCCTCGCCCAGGATCAGCACGCGCTCGTCGCGGCGCATCTCCTCGGCCAGCGCCTCGTTCACCGCCTTCGAGAAGCTGATCACGCGGGTGCGGGCGGCGACGTCAGGCGTAGACATGCTGGTCGACCTCGCTCTCGTCGGGGTAGGGCGCGTCGAGGGCGAAGGTCACGGCGGCCTCGGCCTCGTCGCGGACCTCGCGCTCGATCGCCTCGAGCTCGGCCGGGTCGACGTCCAGCTCGCCTACGAGCCAGGCGGTGAACAGCGTGATGGGGTCTCGGTCCGTGCGCCACGACGTCTCTTCGTCCTTGCTGCGGTAGTAGGCGCGGTCGATGTCGCCGACGTGGTGGCCGTGGTAGCGGTACGTGTCGCACAGCAGGAACGACGGTCCCTCGCCGCGGCGGGCGCGGTCCACGAGCTCGGCGGAGGCGGCGCGGACGGCGCGGAGGTCCTGGCCGTCGACGTGCTCGACGTGGATGCCGAAGGCGCGGGGGCGGTCGAGGATCGCGCCGGCGGTGACTTCGTCGTAGTGGGTGTACTCGTTGTACATGTTGTTCTCGCACACGTACACGATCGGCAGCTTCCAGAGCTGCGCCATGTTCATGACCTCGTACAACAGCCCTTGGCCCAGCGCGCCCTCGCCGAAGAAGCAGACGGAGACGTCGCCGTCGCCGCGCCGCTTGGCGCTCAGGGCGGAGCCGGTGGCGATGCCGGCGCTGCCGCCGACGATCGCGTTGGCGCCGAGGTTGCCGTTCTCCTGGTCGGCGATGTGCATGCTGCCGCCCTTGCCGCGGCAGTAGCCGTCGCGGCGCCCGAGCAGCTCGGCGAACATCCGGTCCAGCGAGGCGCCTTTCGCGACGCAGTGACCGTGGCCGCGGTGGGTGCTGGTGATCGTGTCCTCGCGACGCAGCGTCTCGCATACGCCGACCGCGACCGCCTCCTGACCGGTGTACATGTGCGTCAGGCCGGGCATGCGCGCGGTGAGGTAGAGGTCGTTGGCGTGCTCCTCGAAGACACGGATGCGCTGCATCTGCCGGTAGGCGCGGAGCCAGCCCTCGCGGTCCGGCGCCCCCTGCGAGGCGGCGTCGTGACGTGCGGACTCGTCGCTCACGCTTCGTCCTCCTTCGTTTGCGCGGTCCGCGCGCGCTTGTGCTTGCGCGCGGCGGCCTCGCTGTCGCGCTTGACCTGCGCGAGGTGGTCGTCCATCGCGTGCTTCGCCGCGGTGGCGTCGCGGTCGCGGACAGCGGCGAGGATGGTGCGGTGGTGCGCTTGGCCGCGCTCCGGGCCGCCCTCGATCTCGAAGATCTCGCC
>CAZHCI010000153.1:0-6477 GCA_964530905.1 uncultured bacterium | reverse complement strand
CCGGCGAACATCACGTCGTAGACGAAGCCGGCGACGAGCAGCAGCAGGCCCGTCGAGACGACGACGCCTGGCCACGCTGGACGTCTCATGTCGCTCGCTCCTGCGCGGCTGCGCCGAGGCCATCCTCCCCTTCGAGGCCGAGCCGCCGCATGACGGTCCGCGAGAGCTCCTGGACCGACATCCCCTCGCTCCTCTCGATCACCGCGACGCGGTGCTCGCGCGCTTCGCGGTCGATCGTCGTGCTCATGCGCGCGTCGAACGCCAGGAACGTCGCCCACCGATCGGTGTCTCCGGGCAGGCGCTCCACGGCTCGCCGCATCTCCGCTCTGGCCTCGTCCTCCTCCCAGATCCGCCGACTCTCGGCAGGCGCGACCGCGAGGCAGGCGATGCGCGCCGGGGCGACCGCCGCCGCCAACACGGACGGGTGCGTGATCCCGCCGTCCACGAGGACCGGCCGGTCGCCGAAGCGTTCGGAGACGTCGCGGGACACGAGATCTAGGAACTCGGCGTTCGTGGCCCTGTTCAAGGCGTCGAACGCCTCCCACGGCAGCGAGAGCACCCACGCCAGACCGTCGCTGCGCTTCAGCCAGGCCGTGCTCGCGGGGTGCCGGGACGCCGAGTAGCGGCTCATGAAGCGTCCGTACACCTGCTCGTCCATGTCGTAGACGGGCACGCCCGTCCAGCGCGAGACGGTCCGGCAGACCGACGACTTGCCCGAGCAGGCACCACCGATCACCCAACGGAGTCCGCGCGCCGATTCGAGCCGCTGGGCGGCCTCGAGGACGAGCGATCGATCGACGTCGAACATGGCGTACGTCCCTTTCCGCCCCGCGTGCCAGCGGCCGGGGCGCAGCGGGCCTCGGGCCCAGCGCCCATCGTCTCATGGCGCGACCTGGCAGGCGTCCCTTGACGGGCGTTCGGTCGGAGCCTAGCGTCGACCTGACGCCGGCAGCGGTCGCGGACCTCTTCGCGTCCGCCGCGGCGCGGCCGACCGCCGAGAGGAGCTCCTCCGTGAACGACGCCGAACGCCCCGTCCCGACGCTCGAAGAAGCCCTCCGACGGCCGTGCGCGCATCGCGACATGGCGCTCGCGCAGGAGCCGATGCCCAACTACAGCTCGACCCCGGGCGGTCCGAACGGACAGCCCCTGGCGTTCTGGGCGTCGTGGGAGCTCGAGGATCGTCCCCGCCGGATCGCGCTGCTGGTCGACGACTGCCAGGAGGAGTACCGGCCGTACGCGGAGGGCATCCTCCCGAACGTGACGAGGCTCGTCGGCGCCTTCCGCGCGGCCCGCTCGGAACACGACGGCGTGCGCATCGCGTGGAGCGCCTGGAGCCGCGCCTTCGACGACGGCATCTCCAACGCCATGGACCGCTGGTACGGACCGCGCGGCCTGCGCCCCGAGCAGCCGGAGAACGCGGCCTACGTCTTCACCGGCTCGGCCGGGATGAAGCCGTTGGCCGAGATCGCCCCGACGGCCGCGGAGGAGGCCGACGGCTGGTTCTACCTGGGCAAGCACCTCGACATGTTCTGGACCTTCGGCGACGACGGCGCCTCGTACCTCGACGAGAAGCTGAAGGCGCACGGCATCGACACCATCGTCATCGTGGGCCTATGGACCGACGAGTGCGTCCTGAGCACGGCGTACGCCGGTAACTCGCGTGGCTACGACGTCGTGGTGGTCGGCGACGCGGTCGCCACCGCGACCGCCAACCAGGAGACGGCCCTGAAGGTCGCGGGCAGCACCGTCGCGAAGGTGGTGTCCACCGACGAGGTGGTGCGCTACCTGGAGAACGACTTCGTCGCGGGCCAGCCCGGGGCGGTCAAGGGGACGGAGCACCCCGACGGACGAACGTCGGGCTGATGCGCCGACGCCGCCCCCGAGCGATCCCGGCGAGAATCAGGCCGAAGCTCGCCGCTCCTCGACCCGTCGCTTGAACGCCTCGTTCATCTGGCGATACCCCCGCTCCGTCGCCTCGATCATGCGGCCCATGAACAGCACCATGGGCCCCCGGAACCGCTCGCGCTGCCGGAAGCGTGTTCCGCCGTCCGGCAGCGGCTCGAGAAAGAACGCGTGGTCACCGCGATACGCCACGACGAGGAAGCTGCCGCCCCAGACGATCTCCTTGCCGGGCTCGACGGAGAAGACGCGGGGCTCGAACGTCATCGATCGGATGCCGGGGGGAGAGACGGTGATGCGCAGATCGGCACCGACCTCCAGCGTTCCGGCGACGGAGGGGATGAACGGGTTCCACTCGCTCCATGCGGGGAAGTCCACGAGCTCGTCCCAGACTCGCTCGGGGGAGGCGTCGATATCGATGGCTGCATCGATCACGCGATACACGGCTGTCCTCCGTCGGCGCGCTGTCGCGGAGCGGGCACGGTCATCGGTCCGCCTCCGCCCGCTCACGTCCCTCGTCCCCCCAGGCCAGCGCGATCGCCCGGAACGCCGCTACGGTCTCGCGCGTGCGATCGGCGAAGCCCGGATCCGTGCTCGTCTTCACGATCACGATTCGGCGGCCCGGGTGGACGTACACGAACTGGCCCCAGATCCCCATCGCCAGGACGTCGCCCTCGTCGCCCTCGGGCACCCACCACTGGTAGCCGTAACCGAAACCCGCCCCGAACCCAGGCTCGCGTCCCACGGACGTCGCGTCCTCTAGCGACGCCGCGACCCACGCGGCCGACACCACCTGCCGGTCGTCGCGTCGGCCCTCGTTCAGGTAGAGACGCCCGAAGCGCGCGTAGTCGCGCAGCGTGGCGCCGAAGAAGGCGTAGGTGAGCTCCTGGCCGTACAGGTCGGTGCCCCATGCCGCGTCCGCCTCCATGCCCGCGGGCCGCCAGATCGCTTCCTGGAGGAATTCCGCTGCGCCCGAACCGGTGGCGCGGGACAGCAGCAGACCGAGCGCCAGGGCGTCGCTGCTGGCGTAACGCGGCTCACCACCCGGTTCGCGCTCGCGCGGCAGCCGCCGCAGCACGTCCGCCACCGACCGCCGCAGCACGAAGAGCCTCAGCGGGAGCTGCATGACGTCGGAGCGCAGCCGCGTGTAGTCCTCGCTGAAGTCGACGCCCGAAGACATCGTCAGCACGTCGCGGATGGCCACGCCCTCGTAGCCGCTGCCGATCAGCTCGGGCACGTAGTCGCTGATGGCGTCGTCGATCGTTTCGATCTGCCCGCGTTCGACCGCGATGCCGACCAGGGCCGAGGTGATCGACTTGGCGACCGAGAACGACGTCGCCAACGAGCGCTCGTCGTAACCCTGGAAGTACGCCTCGTGCAGGATGACGCCGTCGCGCGCGACCAGCAGACCGGTCGTCTCGCTGGCGCGCAGGAGGTCGGCCAGCGACCGCTGCCCGCCGTCGAACGTGAAGCCCTCGGGCAGCGGCCGCTCGTCGCGGTCGAACGCCCACACG
The DNA here is from genome assembly GCA_964530905.1 of uncultured bacterium. Classification (GTDB taxonomy): domain Bacteria; phylum Deinococcota; class Deinococci; order Deinococcales; family Trueperaceae; genus SLSQ01. The sequence continues at coordinate 3,064 of CAZHCI010000153.1, read as the reverse complement.
TCGTTCCCCGCAGTCACGGCGTGCGAGGGCAACGCTTCGTGGAGGGCACGGAAGTTCTCGGCGCGCCGGCCGTCGGCGAACAGGCCCACGACGCCGCCCGCCGCACCTTGGCGCAGCAGGAGGAAGCCCGCCAATCCGGCGGCGACGAACGACCCGGCGAGGACCGCCGCGGCGATGACGATGCGGCGCAGATGGCGAGCCACGGCGATCCTCTCGGGAACGCGACGCCCACGACGGGCGACGGCTGCCACGATGGTACGCGCCGCTGCGTGCGGGCGGTACGGGGGAACGTCCCCAGACGGGTTCATGGGATTCGGCGTGTCGCGACGATGGGTGCAGCCTGGGGACGTCGGCCACGCGGCTCGCACGGGGATCGCATCGTCCCACAGGGTGGGGCTAGCGCGCTGTTCGATGTCCATGTCGGACGGCTCTCTCCGATCCGGCGATCGGCGTCGCCACGTCGCTACTGCCGTCGCGCACGCTGCACCGTTTCCGTCGGCTGTCCGGCGTGTCGCGAAGGAGCAGCTCGGAAAGGGGCACGAGATGGGCGAGGATGTCTTCTTGCCGCTCGTCCCCTTCGAGCGGTACCCGCACGTGCGCATGGACGCGGTTCATGCAGACGTCAACGGATCTCTGACGAAGGCCCGCAGCCAACGGGCCGTCTTCGCGGGCGATCTGTGCGCCCGTGCGGCAGAGCGACAGCCCATCCGGCGTCGACTCACGGCGTGAGCGTCTCCGCACGTCACTCCGCGTACGGATCTTCATGGATCGGTGACGGGGCCGCCGGGCGAGCGAGCCGACGCGTCGCGCCACGGCGGGTCCCACTCGGTGACCTGGCCGCAGAAACGGCTGCGGCCGTCGCCCCAGTCCTCGTACTGTGCGCCGCCGACGCGCTGCTCGAACACCGAGCGCTTCACCCGGTGCTCGCCGCAGGTGGGCGGACCACCGAACGAGATCGTCCGGATCGGTGAGCGCTCGGAACAGTCGGTCCGCCAGGTCGCCGGTCGTGCGAGGATCGTGCCTCAGCAGATCCAAGATGCGCCGGCGCCACGGGCTCGAGAGAGCGCGCCAGAAGTCCTCTTCTGCCGGCGTGACCAGCAGGGCAGCGGCGTCGATGACGGCCTTGACAGGTGATGTGCACATGACACGCGCTGACCAGGTACGTCGAACGGGCGGAAGCGGTCTTGACCCTCACGCCACGTCAGGCGGCAGACTGTCGTTCATGGCACGGCGACGCACCTATCACGTGAGCGAGGTCGCGAGGATCGCCGGCGTCTCGGTACGCACGCTGCATCACGACGACGCCATCGGTCTGCTGGTCGCCGAACGACGCACCGAGGCCGGATACCGCGTCTACAACGAGAAAGACCTACTTCGCCTGCAGCAGGTGCTCATCGGCCGAGAACAGGGGTTGGCCCTGGAGGACATTCGGCGCTCGCTGGACGACCCGAGCTTCGACCGGGAGCGAGCCCTGCTGGCGCAGAAGCGGCATCTGCGCGAGAGCGCTGGCCGAACGGCCGCGATGCTCCGCACCGTCGACGCCGCGCTCGCGATGCTCGAGAACGACGAAGGAGGAAGCATGGACGTGAAGAGGCTCTTCGAAGGATTCGACCCCGCGGAACACCAGGCGGAGACCCAGGACCGTTGGGGCGATACGGAGACCTACCGCGAGTCCGCCCGTCGCGCCGAGCGCTACGGCGAGGACGACTGGCGGGCCGTCCAGGAGGAGCAGGCCGCCATCTACGCCGACGCGGCGGAGGTCCTGCAGGCCGGCGGGGCGGCGGACTCGACCGAGGCGATGGCCGTGGCGGAGCGCCACCGACAGGCGATCGAGCGCTGGTTCTACCCGTGCAGCGCCGAAATGCACGTGAACCTGGCAGGCCTATGGGAGGTCGACGCCCGGTACGCCCAGGCGATCGACGCCTACGGCCCTGGCCTCACCGGGTTCCTCGCCACCGCCGTCCGTGCCAACGCACGCAGGGATCTGGGCTGAGCAACGGCCCTCGAGCCAGCCCTCAGCCGCGCAAGCGCGCCTTCGCCTCCTGCCTGGGGTGCTGCTCGAGGTACGCCAGCCAGCCGCGCACGCTGAGCTCCCCGAGGTCGTTGTGCCGGATCGTCGTCGCGGGGTCGACGCCGGCCTCCGCCAGGCGATGCGCCAGCGCGACCGTCTCCCTTCGCGTCTGGGCCAAGGCGCGCCGCAGCTCCTCGACGCCCGCCTCGGTATCCGGGCGGTAACCGTGGTACGCGTCCAGCACGAACGGCTCTCCCAGAGTGACCTGCAAGCGACGCTGACCCCAGCGCTCGATCCCGACCCAGTGCGCGATCGCCTCGCGGTTCGCGGCGGTGTCGGGCACGCCGTCCAGCCGCGCATCGAGATCGCGTCCCGAAGCCTCGAGCTCGGCGGCGAGCTCGTCGAATCGCTTCGCGTTCGCCTGCCGCTCGGCGATGGTGCTGCGGAACAGTCCGATCAGACGCTGGATCACCCTCATTCCTTCAGCGTGTCAAGGATCGCGACGTGGCGCTGCAGCCCAGGTCGCGATCGACAGTCTGCTTCGTCCACGCGGCGCTGACCGACACGGCGCCTTCACGATGCGGTCGCTCGAAATGCGGAGGCCGTCCAGACGTATCCGACGCTCCGCGCGTACCACGGCCCAGGGCCGTCTCGCAAGCGACCCTTGCATGGCGTGGCGGACGCGTCGTTGCGAGGGTTTCGGGGTGGAACCCCGTGACCGATTCTCCACCCGACGATGGCTGGCAGCCGCCGCGACGGTCGTCCTGCTGACCGTCCTGGCAGCCTGCGGCACCGCCCCCAGCGCCGAGCCCGACGCGCAGCCGGGCGAGTTCGGCACCAGCGCCTGGAACGAGGCGACGTGGCGATGAAGGAGTCCCCGATGAACCGACCCTCGATCGTGACCCCCGCACCCCACGACGACCGTTCGCGCCCCCGCCGCGCACGACGCGGCCTGGCGACGCTGATCCTCCTCGCCGCCGCGCTCTGGACCGGCGCCGCCTGGGCCCAGGTCGACCTGACCGTGTTCTCGGCGGGCGACGTGATCCGTGCGGA
>CAZHCI010000152.1:0-6535 GCA_964530905.1 uncultured bacterium | reverse complement strand
CGCCGTCCCGCCCTCGCGCGACCGCGAGCGACGACGCGCCGTCCGCGCCGCCGCCGGGCGCGTCCGATGGCGCCGCGGTGCCGACGTCGACCGCCGGGGCTGCGCCGACCGAGCCGAGCGCCACGCGCGCCGGCCGGACCCTGAGCTGGCATCAGGTCAAGACGAAGGCGTCCGCGCAGCTGAAGGCGTTCCTCCAGCCGGCCGAGGACGAGGTCGCCGGCGGCGTCCTCACGCTGCGCTACGGAGAGCGGCACCGCTTCCACTTCGGGCAGCTCAAGACCCGCCAGGACGAGCTCGCCGCGCTCGTGGACGAGGTGGCGGGACCGGGCTGGAGCCTGGTGATCGAAGGGCCCGACGAGACGATCCGAAAAAAAGCGTGACGGGGCGGGGGCCTGGCCCCACCGTCCCGGCGACGCCCCGACCGACGTCTCCGCCCGATGCAGGCGCCCAGAGCGCCGCGCCGCGCCGCGCCGCGGGTTCGGTCGACGAGCAGGCACCCGACGCGGGTGCGGACGCGCCCGCGTCCGCGCCGGCCGCCGTCCCGCCGGCCGAGCCCGAGCCGCCCGGCGTCTCGGACGGCGACCGTGCGCCGGCTCCCGGCACGACGGCGGAGAGCGGACGGAGCGAGGACGCCGAACCCACGCCGTACGCGGGGCCGCCCGACGATGCGGCGACGACGTTCGAGGACCTGCCCAGCGACCTGTTCGGAGAGCCCGAGCCGCCGCCGGAGCCGGCCCCTGCCCCAGCGCCCGCTCGGTCCGACGCGTCGCCCTCCTCGAACGGACCCGGCGCGACCGGACCCCGCTCGAGCGGACCCCGCTCGACCGCGCCGCGCGAGGAAGCCCGTCGATCGAGCGCGGCTCCCCGGCGCGCCGGTCCGACGGACGCGGTCGACTCGCCAGCGGCCGGCTCGCCAGCGGACGAAACGCGCGCAGGCAGCGACCTGGCCGCCGATCCGGCCATCGACATGGTGCAGACCTTCTTCCCCGGCCGGATCGTCGCGCTCGAGCCCGCCGCCGAGGGCGCCGGCGACGACGCGCCGGAGGACGAGACCGCCGACATCCGCCCGGACGACGCTGCGGATGGAGGTCCCGACGACGGAGCCGCGCGGCCGAGCGGGTAGAGTGGGCGCGATGAACATCCAGAAGCTGATGAAAGAGGCCCAGAAGGCCCAGCAGAAGATGGCGGAGGCCCAGGAGCGCCTGGCGCAGACCACCGTCGAGGGAAGCGCGGGCGGCGGACTGGTGACCGTCACGGCGAACGGTGCTGGCGACGTGACCGCGGTGCGCATCGACCCTGGCGCCGTGGATCCGGACGACGTGGAGCTGCTCGAAGACCTCGTCGCGGCCGCCGTCGGCGAGGCCCAGCGCAAGGCCAAGGAGCTGCAGGAGCAGGAGATGGGCGGCGCCATGGGCGGCCTCGGGGGCATGGGCGGCATGGGCGGGCTGCTCTGAGCCCCGCTCGACCGTCATGAGCTTTCCGCCTGCGCTCTCGGCGCTGATCCGCGAGCTCGGTCGCCTGCCCGGCATCGGCCCGAAGAGCGCGCAGCGACTCGCGTTCCACCTCTTCCAGCGCGACCCGCGCGAGGTCGAAGCTCTCGCCGACGCGATTCGCGCGGCGAAGGCCTCGCTGGACCGCTGTCCGGTCTGCTTCAACGTGATGACGAAGGGCGACGAGAGGTGCCACCTGTGCGCAGATCCCTCGCGCGAGTCCGGCGTCGTGTGCGTCGTCGAGCAGCCCGCGGACGTGCTGGCCATCGAGCGCTCGGGCGAGTACCGCGGTCGTTACCACGTCCTGCACGGCGCGCTGTCGCCGATGAACGGCGTCGGCCCCGACCAGCTGACCGTTCCGGCGTTGCTGCGGCGCTTGGAGAGCGGTGACGTCGGCGAGGTGATCCTGGCCACCTCGACGACCGTCGAGGGCGAGGCGACCGCGATGTACCTGGCCAGGGCGCTGTCGGAGCGCGGGATTCCGGCGTCGAGGATCGCGTACGGCCTTCCGGTCGGAGGGGACCTCGAGTACGCCGACGAGGTGACGCTGGGACGCGCCATCACGCACCGCCGCCAGCTCTGAGCGACGACGTCGCCCGCCCTTCCGCCGCTGCCGTCCGCACACGACCGTCCAGCCGATCGGGCGCCCCGGCGCGTTCGGAGCGCCGTCCAGGCGCGTACCGAACCGTCGAGGGCGGGCACCTTGACATGCGGCGAACCGCGCCTATAATGGCGGCGCGAACGAGAAGGGACCCAATGGCATCCACACCGAACCCACGATCCGAGCGACGGCTCGTGATCGTCGAGTCGCCCACGAAGGCGAACACCATCCGCCGTTACCTCCCCAGCGGGTACGAGGTGATGGCCAGCATGGGCCACGTGCGCGACCTCCCCGCCTCGGCCGAGGACATTCCCGATCAGTATCGGGGGCAGAGCTGGGCACGGTTGGGCATGAAGATCGACGAGGACTTCGAGCCGCTCTACGTGATCACCAAGCCGCAGGTCGTGCGCGAGCTCCGCAAGGCGCTCAAGAACGTCGGCGAGCTGGTGATCGCGACGGACGAGGATCGCGAGGGCGAGTCGATCGGATGGCACCTGCTCGAGGTGCTCGACCCGAAGGTGCCGGTCAAGCGGATGGTGTTCCACGAGATCACCGAGCAGGCGATCCAGCGGGCGCTCGAGGAGACGCGTGACATCGACCGCAACCTGGTCGAGGCCCAGGAGACCCGGCGTCTGCTGGACCGGCTGGTGGGCTACACGATCAGTCCGCTGCTGTGGCGCAAGATCGCGCCCCGACTCTCGGCCGGACGGGTGCAGTCGGTCGCGGTCCGCATCCTCGTGCAGCGCGAGAAGGAACGGCTGGCGTTCGTGCCGGCGTCGTACTGGGATCTCGAGGCGACGCTGGCGGCGGCCGGCGTGGCGCCTTCCGCGGCCCGCGCGTTCGCCGCGACCGCCACCCACGTGGACGGCGTGCGGCTCGCCTCCGGCAAGGACTTCGATCCCGACACGGGACGACTGAAGGACGGCCTGGTCGAAGGCCGGGACCTGATGCTGATGGGCGAGGCCGAGGCACGCCGGCTCGCGGAGGCCGCCCAGCAGGCGCCGTTCCGCGTGGTGTCGATCGAGGAGCGCGAGCAGACCCGCAATCCCTCGCCGCCGTTCACGACCTCGACGCTGCAGCAGGAGTCCAGCCGCAAGCTCGGCCTCTCGGCGCGGGACACGATGCGCGTCGCGCAAGGCCTGTACGAGCGGGGCCTGATCACGTACATGCGGACCGACTCGACGAACCTGTCGGGCGAGGCGATCGGCGCCGCGCGCAAGCGGGTCGAGAGCCTGTACGGCGCCGAGTACCTGTTCGAGCGGGTCAGGCAGTACAAGGGCAAGTCCCGCAACGCGCAGGAGGCGCACGAGGCGATCCGGCCCGCCGGCGACCAGATGCGCACCGCGAAGGAGCACAAGCTGGGGGGACGCGACGCCGCGCTGTACGACCTGATCTGGAAACGCACGATCGCCACCCAGATGGCCGAGGCCCGGCTCAAGTTCGTCACCGCCAGGATCGAGGCTGCGGCCAGCGATCGGACGCTGAGCCTGCGCGCCAGCGGCCGGCAGGTCCTCTTCCCCGGCTTCTTCCGCGCGTACGTCGAGGGCAGCGACGATCCGGAGGCGGCGCTCGACGATCGCGACCAGCCGTTGCCGCCGCTCGCCGAGGGCGACGCGCTCCAGGCGCTGGCGCTCGACGCCAGCGGCCACGAGACGAAGCCGCCCGCCCGCTTCACCGAGGCCTCGCTCGTCAAGATCCTGGAGCAGGAGGGGATCGGACGTCCGTCGACGTACGCCAGCATCATCGACACGATCGTGAACCGCGGCTACGTTCGCAAGAACGGTCAGCAGCTCGTGCCGACCTTCACCGCGTTCGCGACGAACAACCTCCTGGAGCACCAGTTCACGCAGCTCGTCGATACCGAGTTCACGGCCGAGATGGAGGCGAAGCTCGACGCGATCGCGGCCGGCACGCTCGAGGCGCTGCCGTATCTCAAGGGCTTCTACGGCGGTAGCGAAGGGATCGAGGCGCGCGTCGCGGCAGGGATCGACGGGATCGACCCGAAGGCGATCAGCACCGTGCGAAGCACGAAGTGGGACCCCTACCTGGTCCGCGTCGGGCGCTACGGTCCCTACGTGGAGGCGGAGGTCGAGGGCGAGACGCTCAAGACCTCGCTGCCCGACGAGTGGGCGCCGGGCGACGTGACCCGCGAGATGCTCGCGGAGCTGATCGAGCGCGAGCGCCAGGGCGACATTCCCGTCGGAGAGACCGAGGACGGAACCACGATGCTCCTCAAGAACGGTCCGTACGGGCCGTACCTGCAGCTCGGGCCCGACGATCAGGAGGGCAAGCCCAAACGCGTCTCCGTCCCGCCCGGCGTGTCGCCGAGCGACGTCGACGAGACGATGGCGCGGAGGCTTCTCGATCTTCCGCGCCAGATCGGCAGCCATCCCGACACCGGCAAGCGGATCGACGCCGGCATCGGTCGCTACGGCCCGTACGTCCGGCACGAGCGCACCTACGCCTCGTTGACGCCCCAGGACGACGTGCTCGAGGTCGGCGTCGACCGCGCGGCGGAGCTGCTGGCCGCCAAGAAGCGGAAGGGACGGCGCGAGCCGCTGCGCACGATCGGCGAGCACCCCGAGACCGGGGAGCCGATCGAGCTCCACGACGGCCGCTTCGGCCCGTACGTCAAGCACGGCAAGACGAACGCTTCGCTCCGCAAGGAGCAGTCGCCCGAAGACCTGACGATGGAGCAGGCGCTCGAGCTGCTCGCCGCCCGCGAGGCCCGCAAGGGCGCGGGCAAGACGAAGACGAAGCCGAAGGCGAAGACGAAGACGAAAGCGAAGGCGAAGACCAAGGCGAAGGCCAAGACGAAGAAGAGCGCCTCGGGCCCGCCCAAGCCCAAGGCGACGCCCGCCGATCTCGAGCCGTTCATCGGCGAGCTCGACGAGGCCGACCGCGAAGCGGTGGCTCGGATCGAGGGGATGGCCGGACACGAGCCCGCCTCGACCCCGCAGGTCGCGTCCGCGCTCGGGACCGACGAGGCCGACGTCGCCGCCCGTCACAAGCGAGGCATGTTCAAGCTGCGCATGGCGTACGGCCGGGCTCGCAAGCGCGCGGAGACGTGAGGTCGCCGGGCCGCTAGGTAGGATGCCGTCGTGGCAACCCAGCGCTACCGCGTCCGCGAGGGCATCGTCGTCCGTCGGACGCCGCTGCCCTCGGGCGACGTGGTCGTCACGCTGCTCTCCCCCGACGGCAAGTGGCGCGCGGTGGCTCGAAAGGGCCGCCTCCTGGGCGGCAACCCCGGCCGCCTGTCGCTGTTCCACGACGTCACGGCGCAGGTCTACCAGCGCCGCGCCGACGACCTCGCGGTCGTGGCGCAGGTCCGCCTGAACGGCGCCCTGCCCCGACTGTCCGACCCGGCCGTCTACCCGTACGCGCACCTGCTCGCCGAGCTCGCCGACCGGCTGACGGTCGACGTGCACGTGGGCGAGCCGCTCCACGCCTGGCTGGCCAGCGGACTGCGCGGGCTGAACGAGGACGACGACCCCGAGCGCGTCGCGTTGATCCACGCCTGGATGTTGTTGCGGGTCGCAGGCCTCGGTCCCGACGCGGGCGACGCCGGATCCGACGTGGCCAGCGCCGCGTCGGCAGGCGCGAGCACCTCGGCCGACGCCGACGCGTCGGCAGGCGCCGCGCCGGAGGGCGGGGACGAGCCGCGCTTCGATCTCGTCGGCGGGCGGATCGTCCGGAGCGGCGAAGGGATCGCCCTGAGGGGCGATACCGCGCACGGCCTACGCACCCTGATCGCGGGACGAGCCCGCGACGCGCTGGTCGAGCCGTTTTCGGACCGCGCCGCCCACTGGCGGCTGCTGGCACGCTACGTGGCGTGGCACGTCGACGACCTGCGCAGCCTCGCTGGCGTGGCCGGCGTCCGCACCGGAGCTCGCACCGCCGGTACGTTCGGACTCCCCCGGTGACGGTCGACCTGATCGCAGCGCTGGCGGCCGGCTACTTCGTCGGAGGCGTGCCGGTCGCCGTGCTGGTCGCCGGCGCGATCGGCCGCGACATCTTCGCCGTCGGGTCGGGAAACATGGGCGCGATGAACACCGCCCGCAACGTCGGGCCGCTCGCCGGCGTCGTCGTGCTGGTCCTCGACCTCGGAAAGGGCGCGCTGGCCGCCGCGATCGGGATCCGAATGGCGGTCGCCGCGGGCATCGCCGATCCGCTGGCGATGGGCTTGGCGGGCGGCGTGGGCGCCGTGATCGGGCACGCCTGGTCGCCGTACGTGCGGTTCCGTGGCGGCAAGGCGCTCGCGACCGCGTTCGGCGCGACGCTTCCCGTCGCACCGTTGGCGGGCGGCGCCGGCGTGGTGCTGCTGATCGCGCTGACGCTGATCGTGCGCGACGCCACGGCGGCGTCGGTCGCCACCTTGACGCTCTACCCCTTCCTGACGGGCGCCGTGCTGCTCCGCCTCGGATGGCCTCGCGACGACGCGTTC
>CAZHCI010000151.1:975-6608 GCA_964530905.1 uncultured bacterium | reverse complement strand
CCTACACCCTGGTCACGGGCCCGGCGGGGTCCGGCAAGACCTCGTTGATCGAGGCGCTGGTGGGCTCGAACCGCTCGCGGTGGCTGGCCGCGGTCCGCGTGGTGGAGGCCCCCGGCCTGGCCGAGCCGACCGTCGACGAGGACGGGAACGACGAGACGCGGCGCTGGCGGGCGGCCGGGGACGTCGACGCCAAACTTCTCCAGGTGCCCGTCGGCTGGCCGGGCGACGCCATCTCCGTGGCCGAGGCGATCGGCGGGTCGCTGTTCGCGGCCGACGCGATCGTGGTCGAGGGGAACGTCGCGTTCCGCCCTCGCGACTTGGACGCCACCGTGTTCGTCGCGCCGGCAAGCGGCCCGCTGCTGGTGGACGAGAGGCGCGAGGTCGGTCGGATCGACGGGCGGACGGCGTTGAGCCTGGCGCTGGGCTTGAACCCCGCCGACGTGGACGTGGACGCGGACGACGACGAGGAGCTTCCCTACGGCCTGAACGTGGGCGACGTGGTCGACGAGGACGACGAGACGTTCGAGGAGGTCGAGAGGATCGAGCTGCCTGACGAGGTGTCGCAGGCGATCCTGAAGCTGCTGGAGGAGGGCCGGCCGACCTACCAACGCAAACGCTGGCTCCGGGCCGATCTCGACGCCCTCTGGAAGGCGGACCTGGTGGTGCTCGGCACGGACGGTCCGGGGAGCGCCGAGGCGGCGGGTCGCTTGCGGGAGGAGATCCTGGCGGTTCGCAAGGACGAAGCGCTCCTCAGCGAGGTGACCGGACGCATGAGCGACTGGCCGCGCTCGTGCATCGTCGCCGACCTGCGCGACCGGTCCGACGAGGGGACGAGGAAGGTCGTGCAGGCCGTGAAGCGGCGGTGGCGCTGAATGTCGGCACCCTGAACCAACGTGCCGACGTTTCGTGTCGACATCGTGACGACGCGCGGAGGATGGGACCTCCCACGCTTCATGTCGAGCGAGCGAACACGTCCGTCCGACATGTCGAATCGATGCCGCTGAAGTCGACATGAGAGGTCCCGCCTGGGAGGCGCGTGGGGTGGATGAGGCGCCGTGGCCTCTCGGCGGCGTCACTCCCCGGCGTAGAGATCCTCCAGCGACCATGCGACGACGCGGCGTTCCTCGTCCTCCAGGGCGGCGCGGAACGCGTCGGTGAACCCGCCCGCCGCGACGTACACGAGGACGGCACCTTGTTCCTGGGCGCGGTGCGCCCATCGCTGGCCGCTGTCGGCCGCCCGTTGCAGCATGGCCAGGTGGTCGTGGTGCAGGCGTGGCCCCGCCGGGCGTCGGTTCCACTTGACGGCTCCCGAGAGGACCGCTCCCGTCGCGAGGTGCGCGACGAGGTCGATCTCGAGCGAGCGCCCGTCCCGGTCCCGGCCCTCGAAGCGTCCCCACTCGCGCACGAGGGGAAGCTGCCGCGCGGTCGCCAACCGGTCGTACGCCTCGGCGGCGACACGCTCGAACGCGTGGCCTACGAAGGTGGACAGGTGGGGTCTTACCATCTCGGCCCATACCCGCCCCGGTTCGCTGCGCTCGAGGAGCGACAGGTTCGGCTCGACGAAGCGTTGATGGAAGCGGATGGCGGCGTCCGCGATGCGGTAGCGGTAGGGAGCGTTGGGGGGTGCGCCGATGTTCCTGTGCGCCTCGAGGTAGCCGAGCTCGACCAGGCGGTCTAGTCGCGCGCGTAGGCCGGTGTCGTTCTTCAGGCCGGTGCGCTGGGCGATCTCGTTGCGCTGCGTCTGTCCGGAGGCGACGGCGCGAAGAACGGCCTTGTAGGCCGTGACGTCGCGCAGGCCCTCCTCCTGATCGAGCGCCGTCTCGACCAGCTGCCGCACCTCGCCCCGGGGGGCGAGGAGGAGCCGAGTGGCCTCGTCGTCGAAAGGACGCGTCGGATCGATGGCCGCGAGGTAGCGCGGCGTGCCGCCGAAGACCGCGTAGGTTCGGACCGCGTCGGCGAGGTCCGGGAAGGGCGCGGCCTGGGCGGTGAACCAGGCATCGAACGGCCGCAGCCGGCCGTGCCAGTCGAACCTGCCGTAGAGGGGCGAGCCGCCGGCCGCGAGCGCCTCCATGGTGGCGACCGCCGATCCGGCGAGCATCAGCACCATCGGCCGGTCGCTGCGGCGTCGCTCCCACACGGCGTTCAGTTCGGACGCGACCTCGGCGAGTCCGTCGTCGTCCGTCGCGAGGTAGGGGAACTCGTCGATCACGACCACGAGCGGCTCGGGCGCGCGGAGCCCGAGCAGCAGTCGGAACACGGTCCGCCAGGTGGGGTAGTCCTCGGGGTCGACCGGTTCGCCCGTCCAGCGAGCGAGATCCTCGAGCAGCTGGCGGCGATTGAGCTCCGGGCTGGTCCGGGCGGCGGTGAAGTGGAACGTGATCTCGTCGGGCCAGGTGTGGGTGAGGAGGTAGGTCTTGCCGACACGCCGCCGCCCCGTCAGGAGGGCGAGTCGAGGGACGCCGTCCTCCAGGAGTGCGCGGAGCTCGCGCCGCTCGTCGTCACGGTCGATGAATGGGGGTCGCTGTGCCATGCCTGCAAGTATGATTGCATGCAACTATGCTTGTAAGCAAGTGCGATATGGGGTGGGCCTCCTCGATGCGGCCGGTCGTCGCCCGTGCCGAGCGTGGGTATTCTCGATCCGGAGGCTCTCGTGCTGATCACCGATCTCCGTCACTACCTGACCCCGGACCTGCGGATCCCCGAGGAGCTGCCCGGTCCCGCCCTCCGCCTGGCCCGCTTCCAGGGCGCGATCGTCGAGTGGGTGACGGTCTGGAACCACATGGCGCCGGTCGACACGAACGTCGCTTGTCGCCGTCGGCCCGGGCGGCGACCGTGCCCCGGCCACGTGCAGGCGGCAGCGGTCGAGGACGAGACCGTGATCGCCTGGATCTGCCCCGCCTGCGGCGACGCGGGCCGCATCGCAGGGTGGCAGGGCACGCCCTGGGACCGCTTCGACGAGGCGTTCGGGGACGGGTGACCATCGTGGGTTCCCTCGGGATCGTGCACGTACGCTCGTAGGCAAGCGCGAGCGTCGCGACGCTTCCGCGTTCGCCACCGCGAACGCGGCCGAGATTCCCGCTTGCATCCGCTCGGCAAGGTCACGCACCGCGCTCGACGGCTCGACGCGGGGTGGCGGACCGGCGAGGAGCTCGAACGTACTCCCTCCCGCTGCATGGGCGAGCGGTGGCTTCACCGCCTCGGCGCCCACGACCACTCGGGTGGCCGATGGATCGGCGCGCGTCCGCTTGCCGTGACGAGGTCAGGCAGCTGGTTTCGAAGGTAGCGCTGCGCTTTGATCTTGAACGCCTGGTCGACGGTCTGCCTGAGGTGCTCGCTGCTCCGGGCGAAGGGGAACAGAGCGCCGATGCGAAGGTCGGGTGCGAGGTGCTTCGCGATTCGCACGGCCGGCACGAGGTCGCTGTCGCCGCTGACGAGGAATGCGGCATCGCAGGAGCCGGTCGCCGCCCACGCGACCAGGGTCGCGCCGATCGCGACGTCGGTTTCCTTCTCTTCGTGACGGAAGCTCTTGGCTCCGCAAGCCGGACAGGTCCTGCCTGAGCGCTTGAAGTGGCCTAGCTCGATGCGCACGCCGGTGGTTCGCAAGGCCTCGATGTACGTGCGGTGACGCTGCACGGTGCCGGGGCTCTTCTCCTGGAGGTGCGTCGCGAGTGCTGAGAAGTAGACGATTTCTCCGATGAACGCCCCTCGGTCCGCGTGTTCGACGTAGCTGGCCAGGAGCGAGCGAAGGTCGAGCCAGCGGTAGCCGCCGTCCCTGCGCGTCGCTTCCGCGTGCCGCAGCGAGTGGTACAGGTTGAAGCCGTCGACCAGGAACGAGACGCGCATCGTACCTAGGCCAACAAAAAGCCCGCAGACGCGTGGCCTGCGGGGGGCTGCTCGACCCGGAGTCGGGAACGGGCAGTGGAGATGCCAGAAGTATAGGTGGCACGTGCGGCCAACGTCAATCGCATGGCGATCATTCTGTGCACGTGGCACCTCCTCATGCGCAGCCCGCGCGCGTCGGGCGGGTCTCGGGCCCCACGATCTCCGCGCTGGACGATCATCCACAACGTTGCACATGGGCGGCGCCGGTGGGCGATCGAGCAGGGGCGGAGATGGGCGTGCGTCGGCTCGAGACCACGCCGCGCCCCCTTCCCGGGCCGAGAGCACGATGCCCACAGTCGTGATCGTCCCGGCTGCCGGCTCACGTTGCGCCCTAGGTCGAAGCCGTGGCGGTCGAGGAGGAGAATCGCCGAGGGGCGCGCCGTGATCGTGATCCACGGCCGCCGCGTGCCACCCTCCGGGCCTGTTCTCGGCGAACTCGCCGTGGAAGCACAAGACACCTGCGCTCGGTAGGCGTCGGTCGTGTCTTCGGTCGGTGGTATCCCTGGGAATGCGGGCTTCGCTCCTCGTCGCCACGAGACCCCGGTCCCCTGACGTCGAGGTGCGGGAGAGGTGATGCGCATGAAGATCGTCGTCCCCGAACACGTCCATGACGAGGCCATCTCGCTGCTGAAGGAGCACGCCGAGGTGCTCTACGACCCGCAGCTCTACCAGAACGAGGATGCGCTGGCGTCAGCGCTAGAGAGCGCCGCCGCCTTGATCGTCCGCAACAAGACCTTCGTCGGTCCCGACCTGCTGGCGGGCGCACCCGAGCTGAAGGTGGTCGGCAGGGTGGGGGTGGGGCTCGACAACCTCGACCTACAGGCGCTGCGCGAGCGGGGGGTGGTCGCGACCTGGGCGCCGGGGACGAACGCGGTGAGCGTCGCGGAGTACGTGATCGGCGCGATCCTGGAGTTCGCCCGGCGGTTCGCGACCGTGTCGGCCTCGCTGCATCGCGGGGAGTGGGACCGCCAGGGCGCGATCGGCGGCGAGATCTTCGGCAAGACGCTGGGGATCGTCGGCCTGGGCGACATCGGCACGCGCCTCGCCCACCGGGCCCAGGCGTTCGGGATGAAGGTTCTCGCCACGGACCCGGCGATCCACGATGGCAGCCTCGGAGTCCAGGAGTTCGGGGTCCAGCGCGTGGAGCTGGACGAGCTGCTGCAGGCGTCCGACTTCGTCTCGCTGCATGCCCCGCTCACCGACGGCACGCGCGACCTCGTGAACGCCTCGACGCTGGCACGGATGAAGCCGTCGGCGTTCCTCGTGAACACGGCCCGCGGTGGCCTGGTCGACGAAGGGGCTCTGGCCGAGGCGCTACGGGACGGCAGGCTGGCCGGGGCGGCCCTGGACGTCCGGGTGAGTGAACCCCCGGCCGAGGACGATCCGCTGCGGGGCCTGGCGAACGTGATCCTGACGCCGCACGTCGCCGGCGTCACCCGCGAGTCGATGCGGCGCGCCTCGCTTCACGTCGCGAACGACGTCCTGCGGGTGCTGGAGGGGGAGCGGGCGGTGAGTGTCGTTCCGTAGGGAAATCCCGCAGACACCTGGCCACACCACGTCCATCGCATGAGATGGAGATCCCGGTGTGGATCGTTGCCCAGACCACCTCGATCCAGGTGTATAGTCTGAACTTGACAGGCCTGGCGTAGCGCTACGGTCCTGCCGTGGCCAGCGCGTTCCTCCTACCGTTCGCTCCTTGGCGACTTCACGCGCGCCATCCACGGATCATCGAGGATCTACTGGAGATCGCG
>CAZHCI010000151.1:0-965 GCA_964530905.1 uncultured bacterium | reverse complement strand
TCGAGATGCTCGAGGATCTCCACGCCTCAGGGAGCGAAAGCCGCTTCGTCAAGAAACTACGAGGGTATCCGCTGTTCGAACTGAAGACCCATTCGCGAGGCCGTGGCAAAGGAGGAGCCCGCATCTACTTCGCCTTCACGAACGAAGGGTACGCCCTCCTCCTCAACGCGGAGGTCAAGACCGACGCCACGCCAAGCGTCGCGAAGATTCGGGAGGCCCTGGCGATTCTGCTCGCGTACCGCGACGGGGAAGACGTCGGCCTGAAGGGAGGACCCGCATGAAGCGAGATGCTGACGAGAACGCTCCGGACCCAGGCGAGTCGGCCGAAGAGGTCGCGTCGTTGCTCGAGCGCTTCACGGCGGACGAGGTCGAGTCGGGCATCGTCCAACGCTCAGGTAGCGAACGCCTCGCAGGGCGCTCCTTCGCCGAGTTCCAGGAGTCGTTCGCGCATGCGTTGCTCCAGGACTCGCTATCGACGTTGCTGCAGTCGGCTCGGTCTGGTGCACACCTGTCCCTGGCGGACGTGGCCGAGCGTGTCGGCGCGTCGCGCAGCTGGATCCACCAACTGGAGCGGGATGGAGCGAACCTTCAGATCGCGACGCTCGCCCGCCTGGCCGATGCGCTGGGCTACGACGTGCGTGTCACCTTCGTCGCACGCGACGAGGAGCGGCCGTCGTTGTCGGCGCCGCTTCGGTAGCGCGGGACGTGGGCGTGCTGCGTCCGGAGCCCACTCGCTCGGCAAGCTGTCGTGCTCGATCAGGGCGAGCGCGTGGAGCTGGGCGAGCTGCTGCAGGCGTCCGACTTCGTCTCGCTGCACGCCCCGCTGACCGACGGGACGCGCGACCTCGTGAACGCGTCGACGCTGGCACGGATGAAGCCTTCGGCGTTCCTCGTCAACACGGCCCGCGGTGGCCTGGTCGACGAAGGTGCCCTTGCCGATGCGCTACGGAACGGCCGGCTGGCCG
>CAZHCI010000150.1:5041-6726 GCA_964530905.1 uncultured bacterium | reverse complement strand
AGATCGACCGGTCCCTCGGGCGGGTCGTACGGACGGCCGCCCCCCAGGTCCAGCACGCTTCCGGCGGGGAGCGGTGGCGCCTCGACCGGATCCTCGCCGACCAGTCGCGGATCGGCCAGCACCGGGCCGGCCTGATCGCCCTCCGGGACGGTCACGATCGTCACGTCGCCGCGGGCCCGGAGCTCGGCGATCTCGGCGCCCTGCCGCGCCAGGAAGCGGCGCGGCAGCAGCGGCTGCTCGAACGCCGCCTCCCACGACGAGCGCGCCTCCTCGGGCACGAAGTAGTCCTCGCGCTCGCGCGTCACGTGCGCGCCCTCCGTCGCGCCCACGATCCAGGCGCGCCGGAACCGTCGGCCGCTGGCCTGCACGGCGTGCAGCAGCGCGACGCCCGCCGCGGGACGCTCGAACACCGTCGTCTCCTGCAGCAGCGCGGCCCACCACTCGCGGATCCGGGGGCCGTCCGCCACGCGGCGCGCCTCGGCCAGGCGTTGCAGCGCCTGCTCGCGGAAGCGGCCGGCTTCTTCATGCGGCTCGGTCGCGGCGCCCCCCGTGGGGCCCGCGGCCGCGTCGAGCGCCGCGTCCACCAGCGCCGCGCCCCACGCCAGCACGTCGTCGGTCGGCTCCAGCCGCGCCAGCCAGCCCCGCCACAGATCGCCCTCGCCGCGCGCCTCCGCCAGGCGGGCGACCGCGTCGCGCCCCGCCACGCCCGCGTCCAGCGCCGCCACGCCCAGGCCGCGCAGCTCGGGGATGCCCAGCAGCCGGGACGCGGTCGGCTGATCGCTCATCTCCAGCAGGTCCAGCAGCCGCCGCCCTTCGGGCCGGTCGGCCAGGCCCCGCGGCGTCTCGTCCATCAGCGGCACGCCGAACTCGTCGGCCAGCGTCGCGATCGCGCGGGCGCGTCCGGGCGGCACGATCAGCGCCAGGTCCAGCGGCTGGGCTCCGCCCGCCAGCGCCGCCTTGACGTCGCGCAGCACCCAGCGCGCCTCGGCGACGGGGTTCGGGAAGCGGTAGGCGTTCGCCTCGACGTCGTCGCGGGGCGGAAGCGCGTCGTGCGGCAGGCGGCCGGGCGGCGGGACGGCCACCGCCACGCTCACCGGGCGGTGCGCGCCCAACGTCTCGAACAGGCGCAGGTCCGACGGACCGAGCTCGCGGAAGCCGTCCACGACCAGCCGGTCGGGCAGGAGCTGCCCCGCGTCGCCGCGGTCGGCGCCGCGGTCGGCGCCACGATCGTCGCTGCCGCCATCGCCACCCTCGTCGCTCCCGCCGCGCCCCTCGAGCCAGTCCGCCGCCTCGATCCGGAAGTCGTCGTAGTCCCAGGCGTCGCCCTTCAGGCGCTCGTAGGCGTGGTGCACCCGTCGCAGGCGTGCGGTCTCGGCGTCGTCGCCGGGGATCTTGCCGGCCGGCAGGCCGTGCCGCTTGGCCTCGGCGATGGCGCGGGCGAACAGCCGCGCCTCCCCGGGACTGGGCGGATCGTCGCGGTCGGCCAGCAGCGCCTCGCCGACCGTCGCCAGTCGGCCGGTGCCGGTCAGCAGCGGGCGCAGCCTGCGGGCGTCGGCGAGAAGCCGGTAGGCCAGCTGCTGCGGCGTGAGGAACTCCGCGCCCAGCAACGGGCCGTCCTTCGTGAGGGCGCGCAGCACGTGGCTCCGCTGGGCGGGCAGGCCGATCCACCAGACGCGCTCGCCGCG
>CAZHCI010000150.1:3235-4941 GCA_964530905.1 uncultured bacterium | reverse complement strand
GCAGCACGTGGCTCCGCTGGGCGGGCAGGCCGATCCACCAGACGCGCTCGCCGCGCTGGGCGGCGGCGCGGACCTCGCCGATCAGGCGCGTGGTCTTTCCCGAGCCGGGAGGGCCGGCGATCAGCGTGAACGACACGCCGGCATGGTACCGCCGGGGCCAGCATCGGACCCATGCGGTGACGGCACGGGCCGCGCATCCGAGGGGTGGAGTCGTGGCCCTGAACATCAAGAACCGCGAGGTCGAAAGGCTCGCCGACGAGCTGGCCGGCAAGGAGCGCCTCTCCAAGACCGAGGCCGTGCGGCAGGCCCTCGAGGCGCGTCTGGCGACCCTCCAGCGCACGGCCCCCGCCGGTCGCGGGAGTCGGTTGCGATCGTTCCTCGAGCACGACGTGTGGCCGTATCTCCCCGCCGAGCTCGTCGGGACGGAGGTGACCCGCGAGGAGCGCGAGCGCATCCTCGGCTACGCGGAGACGGGCGTGTGATCGTCGATGCGAGCGCGATCGTCGCGCTGGTCCTGCGCGAGCCCGGCTGGGAACGCCTGGTCGACGCCATCGACCGTGCCGAGTCGGTCGCCATCGGCGCCCCGACCGTGACGGAGGCATCGATCGTGCTGGCCGCCAAGGGCGTGCCGCCGACGGTGCTGCCCGCTCTCCTCGCGGAGGTGGAGATGGCGGTCGTCCCCTACACCCGCGACCACGCGCACGTGGCCGCCACGGCGTACCGGCGCTTCGGGCGCGGCCGTCACCCGGCGGCCCTGAGCTTCGGCGACTGCATGAGCTACGCCGTGGCCTCCCTCGCCCGCGCGCCGATTCTGTTCGTCGGTGACGACTTCGGTCGAACCGATCTGACCCCCGCGCTGCCGCGCTGAGCTACGCGCCGCCCCTTGCGGCATCGTCCAGGATCGCGCTCAAGGCGTCCGGCTCGGTGACCGGCAGCCGGCAGGCGTACCCCTCGCACACCCAGGCGGCGGCCGCCCCGTCGACGGTCGTGCGGTCCTCGACCAGCGGGCCGGACTGCGGCTCGCGCGCGCGCTGGACCGCCCATGCGTCCAACGGACGCCGCGCCGCGACCGACCAGAGCTCGCGGCCGCCGGCGTCGTCGGGCCCGGTGACCGCCAGCTCGCGCGGCTGGGCCCGCATCAGGTCGATCAGCGTCAGGGCGCTCGCGACCGCTTGCGGGTGCTGGCGGCCCGCCTCCGCCAACGGGGCCACCACGTCGCGCGCCACGGCCGCGCCCTCGGGCCGGTCCTGCAGCCGGGAGACGCGCCACACCAGCTCGGCGGCCGCGACCGAGTCGGCGGGAACGGCCGCGTCCAGCAGCGTGCGCGGCCGGAACGGCAGCGGGTCGGATGCGTCCTCGCCCACGCTCAGGAACCCGCCGTCGTCGCTGGCGAACTCCGCCATGATCGCGTCGACGCGTCGCTGCGCCTCGACCAGCCAGCGCGCCTCGCCGTCGGCGCGGTGCAGCTCCAGCAGGCCCAGCCCCAGGTAGGCGTGGTCCTCGAGCCGCGCCTCGATCCCGACGGCGTCCCCCAGCGCGCGCCGCGCCAGCGACCCGTCCGGGCGGACCATCTTGTCCAGCACGTGGCGGGCGGTCGCCTGGGCGCGGGCCGTCATGCGGGCGTCGTCCAGCAGCCGGCCGGCCCGCGCCAGCCCGAGGATCGCCAGGCCCAGCTGACCGGTCAGCTCCTTGTCGTCCAGCGCCGG
>CAZHCI010000150.1:0-3135 GCA_964530905.1 uncultured bacterium | reverse complement strand
GCCGGTCCAGGCGTAGAACGCGCCCTCCTCGCCCTCGCTGTCGGCGTCCAGCGCCGTGGCGTAGCCACCGCCCGGCAGCGCCATCTCCGCCTCCAGCCAGGCGAACGTCCGAAGCGCCGCCCGCAGGAACGTGGCGTCGCCCGTGCGGAGCCACGCCTCGGCCCAGCGCGGCAGCAGCTGGACGTTGTCGGAGAGCATCTTCTCGAAGTGCGGCACCCGCCACGCCTCGTCGACGGAGTAGCGGGCCGTGCCGCCCGCCAGCGGGTCGGAGATGCCGCCGCGGGCGATGGCGCGCAGGGTGGCGTCGGCCATCGCGTGCGCCTGGGGCTCGGGCCGCAGGCTCAACCAGCGGAGCACGGCGTGCGGCGGGAACTTCGGTGCGTCGCCGAAGCCGCCGTGGCGTTCGTCGAACGCCTTGCCCAGCGCCGCGAGCGCGTCGGGACCGGCGTCCGGCAGGTCGTCGTCGGGCGCGATCTCGTCCCAGGCGCCCGGGAGCGCCTCCATGCCGTCGCGCACGTGCGCCTCGAGGCGCTCCGCGTCGGCCAAGAGCGCCTCGCGACGCTCCGTCCAGGCGTCGGACACCGCGTCCAGCACCCGCGGGAACGACGGCATGCCGGGGCGCTCGCTCGGCGGGAAGTACGTGCCGGTGAAGAACGGTCTGCCGCCGTGGTCCGCGACCGCGGTCAGCGGCCAGCCACCCTGGCCACGCATCGCCTGCAGGGCCGCCATGTACACGGCGTCGACGTCGGGATGCTCCTCCCGGTCGACCTTCACCGGCACGAACCCCTCGTTCAGCTGGCGTGCGATCGCCTCGTCGCGGAACGACTCGCGCTGCATCACGTGGCACCAGTGGCAGCTGGCGTAGCCGATCGAGACCAGGACCGGCAGGTCGCGACGGCGCGCCTCGGCGAACGCCTCCTCGCCCCAGGGGCGCCAGTCGACGGGGTCGTCCGCGTGCTGCAGCAGGTACGGGCTGGCGGCGTCTCGAAGCGCGTTCATGCCGCGACCGTAGCAGGGCGCGCGGCACGGGCGCGTGGTCCGGGTACGCTCGGGCCATGGAGGTCTCCAGCATGCGGACGTCGTACGGCATCGGTCGACTGGACATGGACGCGCTGGGCGACGATCCGCTGGACGCGCTGGCGTCGTGGATCCACGACGCCGCGGAGGCCGGCACGATCGAGCCCAACGCGATGGCGCTGGCCAGCGCCGACGAGACCGGGCGTCCGTCGGTGCGGATGGTGTTGTGCAAGGGCGTGGACGCGCGCGGCGTGTCGTTCTACACGAACCTCGAGAGCCGCAAGGGGGCCGAGCTCGCGGCCCGCCCGTGGGCGGCCGCGACGTTCTGGTGGGACCGCCTCGAGCGACAGGCGCGGGTCGAGGGGCGGGTGCTCCGCATTCCCGACGACGAGGCGGACGCCTACTTCGCCTCGCGTCCGCGCGGCAGCCGCGTCGGCGCGTGGGCGTCCGAGCAGAGCCGCGAGATTCCCGACCGCGCGACGCTGGAGCGTCGCGCGGCGGAGATCGAGGCGCGCTTTTCGGGTGACGTGCCGGTGCCCAGGCCGCCGCACTGGGGCGGCTTCGTGCTGAGCCCGACCCGGATCGAGTTCTGGCAGGGGCGCGAGAACCGCCTGCACGACAGGGTCCGGTTCGAGCGGGAGCCGGACGGCTGGACGCGCGTCCGGCTCGGGCCCTGAGGGCGTGACGTCCGACCGGCCGGGTCGGACGTCACGGGGTCAGTCGGCTCCGTCGCCCTCGTCCGTGGCGGGCGCGTCCGGCTCGGTCGGCGCGTCGCCGTCCGGCTCGACCGGGTCGGGCACGACGAGCGGCTCGTCGGCGCTGGCGGTGGGCAGGCGCTCGGGGTAGGTGATCACGCCGCTCGCATCGATGAGCGCGGAGATCTCCTGCTCGGTCGCCTCGGCCGCGAGCGCATCCTGGAGCGCGCCTCGGACCTCGTCGAACGGGGCGGTCTGCGCCTCGCGGCGCTCGCTGACGAGCAGCACGTGCTGTCCGAACTCCGTCTCGACGGGGCCGTAGGGCGTGCCGACCTCGGCCTCGAAGGCGGCCTCCTCGAACGGGGCGACCATCTGGCCGCGCCCGAAGCAGCCCAGGTCGCCGCCCTGCGGACCCGAAGGTCCGGTGCTTCGCTCGGCGGCGAGCTCGGCGAAGTCGGCGCCCGCCTCGAGCTCCGCCAGCACCGCTTCGGCGTCCTCCACGCTGTCGAGCAGGATGTGGCGCGCGCAGACCTGTTCCGGCGTCGCGAACTGCTCGCGCCGGTCGGCGTAGGCGGTCCGGAGCTGATCGTCGGTGAACGACTGCTGCGCCTGGACCGCCTCGTACAGGCGGCCGATCGACTCGTTCTCGGCGACCAGCTGGCGAAGCGTCGCCTCGTCGCCGATCCCGCTCTCCTCGAGAAGCTGCTCGAACGCCGCGTCGTCCTCGAGGCCGGCGCGGATCTCGGCGACGCGGGCGTCGACGGTCTCGTCGTCGACCACCACGCCGCGCTCCTCGGCCTCGGCCAGGAGGACGATCTCCTGCGCGCGCTGGTCGAGGTAGGCGGGCGCCAGGCCGGTCAGCTGGGCGCGGATCTCGTCGGTCATCTGCGCGCCTTGCGAGGCGACGACGCTGCGGATCGCGACCTCGAAGCGATCCTCGAACTCGGACAGGGTTTCGGTCTGGGAGCCGAGCCGGACGACGACGGGGTCGTCGCTCGTCTGGACCTGCGCCACGACGAAGGCGAGGGTGGAGGCCAGGAAGGCCGCGGTGGGGATCAGGAAACGTCGCATCCTGGGCAGGCTAGCAGCCGCGGACCCCAGGAGGTGTCTCCCTCCTTTCCGGTGCACGAGACCCGGAACGACGCAGGCGCCACGGGATACCCGTGGCGCCTGCGTCGTTCGGGCGTGGTACGTCGTCTACGTGCGCTTACGGCGCCTCGGGCGCGGCGGGATCCGGGTCGGCGGGGGCGGGCTCGGTCGGGGCAGGGGCGGCGGCAGCGTACGGCAGCCGGTCCGGGTACGTCTCCGTATCGGCGGCGTCGGCGATCTCCGCGAGTCGCTCCTGCACCAGCTGCTGCCGGACCGTCTCCTGGAGCTCCGCGCGGACCTCCTCGAACTCGACGTCCTCGGACTCGGCGCGAGC
>CAZHCI010000149.1:0-6749 GCA_964530905.1 uncultured bacterium | reverse complement strand
CGAGCGTCGGCGGTCAGCCGTCCTCGTCCCGCAGGCGCGCCGCGAACGACGTGCCCGGCCCCTCCCACGAGGCGCCCAGCAGCTCGGCGACGGTGGCGCCGAGGTCCGAGAACCCCTCGCGCGTGCCCAGGTCGCGACCCGCGGCGGCCGGCCCGTCGGCCAGCAGCAGGCCGTACTCCCGGGTGTGGTCCGTTCCGGGCCAGGTGGGATCGTTGCCGTGATCGCTGACCAGCAACAGCACGTCGTCGTCGTGCGTCGCGGCCAGCAGCTCGGGAAGGCGCGCGTCGAACGCCGCGAGCGCCGCGCCGTAGCCGTCCGGGTTCCGGCGGTGCCCGTAGGCGGCATCGAAGTCGACCAGGTTCGTGAACACCAGGCCGTCGGGACGCTCGACCATCGCGCGCAGCGTCGCCTCGACGCCGTCGTCGTTGTCGGCCGTCTTGCGGACCTCGTCGATGCCCGAGCCGCTGTAGATGTCGCCGATCTTGCCGATCCCGATCACCCGCCTGCCGGCCTCCTGCAGCGCGTTCAGGACGGTGCGGGGAGGCTCCAGCGACAGGTCGCGGCGCTTGCCGTGCAGACGCTCGAACGCGCCCGGCTCGCCGCGGAACGGTCTAGCGATCACGCGCGCCACGGCGTGCTCGCCGCTGAGGATCTCGCGCGCCGCCTCGCACCAGGCGTACAGCGTCTCCAGCGGCACGACGCCCACGTGCGCGGCGACCTGGAACACGCTGTCCGCGCTGGTGTACACGATCGGGTCGCCGGTCCGCACGTGCTCCTCGCCCAGCTCGTCCAGGACCTTCGTTCCGCTGGCCGGCCGGTTCGCCAGGTGACCGCGCCCGGTCGCCGCGTCGAACGCGTTCATCACGGCGGGCGGGAACGACTCGAACGTTCGGAACGGCTGATCGAGCACGACGCCCATGAACTCCCAGTGGCCGGTCGTGGTGTCCTTGCCGGGCGACCGCTCGATCATCCGTCCGAACGCCCCCATGGGCGAGGCGCTGGCCGGTACGGCCGTGACGCCCGGCACGTTGCCCAGGCCCATCGCCGCGAGGTTGGGCAGCGACACGCCGCTGGCTTCGACGGTGTGGTCCAGCGTGTGCGCGCCGGCGTCGCCGAACGCGTCCGCGTCGGGTAGAGCGCCCACGCCGACGGAATCGAGCACGATCACGGTGACGGTCATGCCTCACCATACCGGCGCGGCAGGCTGCGCCGGGGGACGCCCCCGCGGCGGGACGGTGGCGCCGTGGGCTGCGATACTGGAGCGGTGGCGCCACCCGTCCCCATGGAGCAGAGCGTCCGCGCGGCGCTGCGTCGCCTCGCGCCCGAGGCGAGGCGCGTGCTGGTGGCCGTCTCGGGCGGCAGCGACTCGGTCGCGCTGCTGCGTGCCCTGAGCGGCGCGCCCGACCTGGAGCTGGTCGTCGCGCACCTCGACCACGGGCTCCGCGACGACGCCGAGGAGGACGCCGCCTGGGTCGCGGCCACCTGCGAGCGGCTGGGCGTGCCGTGCGTCACCGGATCGGCGCCGGTCGGGCCGATCGCCGCCCGCGAGGGCCGCAACCTCGAGGAGGTCGGACGGACCGTGCGCTACACGTTCCTGACGCGCGTCGCCCGCGAGCGGGCGTGCGACGTCGTCGCGACCGCGCACACCCGCAGCGACCAGGCCGAGTCGGTGCTGCTGCAGCTGCTCCGGGGCAGCGCGCACCCGCGCGGCATCGAGCCGCGCCACGGCCGCGTGGTGCGGCCCCTGCTGGAGCTGTCGAAGGACGATCTGCGCGGCTGGCTGGACGGGCTGGGGCAGGACTGGCGCGAGGACCTCTCGAACCGCGACATGGCGCGGGACCGGGCGTGGCTCCGACACCAGGTGTTGCCGCGGCTCGAGCGGCGCCGGCCCGGGGCGGTCGCCCGGCTGGCGCGCTTCGGCCACCTGCAGCGCGAGCAGGCGGACGTGCTCGCGGACGAGGCGCGGCGCCGCTTCGGGGACGGACCGCTGGCCCGTGGCGCGCTGGCCGCGGCGCCTCCCGCGCTGCAGCGCGAGGCGCTGTCGCGCCTGATCCGCTCGGCCGGCGGAGAGGCCGACAGCCTGCACCTCGACGCGCTCGTCGAGGCGGTCCGCGGTGAGGGATCGACGCGGCGCGACCTGCCCGGCGGCGTGCGGGTCCGCGTTCTTCCCGAGCGCGTGGACGTCGTCCGGAGCGAGCCCCGGGACGTAGGACCGTCCCGGTCGGCCGTGCCGGAGCGGACGATCCGCAGCCCAGCCGAGCTTCCGAGCGGGCTTCCCGCCAGCCTGCTGGACGACGGGCCGTGGACGCTCCGGGCGCCCCGCCCCGGCGACCGGATCCGCCTTCCCGGCGGCCGCAGGAAGGTCTCCGACGTGCTCACCGACGCGAAGGTCCCGCGCGAGGACCGCGACGCGCTCCGGGTTCTGGCCCGCGCCGACGAGGTGGCGTGGATCGAGGGCACGGCGGTCGCGGCGGGGCTGGACGAGGCCGCGGCCGATCCCGACCGGCCGTGGATGCGCCGCGCGCTGGCGCTCGCGGACGAGGCGGCCGAGGCGGGCGAGCTTCCCGTCGGAGCGGTCGTGGTGCGGGGCGGATCCATCGTCGGGGAAGGACGGAACCTGCGAGAGTCCGCTTCCGACCCCGCCGCGCACGCCGAGATCGAGGCGATGCGCGACGCGGCCGCGCGCGAGGGCGACTGGCGCCTGGCGGGCGCCACCCTCTACGTCACGTTGGAGCCGTGCCCGATGTGCGCCGGCGCGATGCTGCAGAGCCACCTGAGCCGGGTCGTGTGGGGGGCCGCGAACCTGCGAGACGGCGCGTTCGGAAGCGTCGTGGACCTCGCGGCCGGCCCGTGGAAACGCGTGCCCGAACGCCGCGGCGGCGTGCTGGCCCGGGAGGCGGGCCGGCGGCTCGAGCGGTTCTTCGCCGCTCGGCGCGGCGGCTGAGCCGCGGCCGGCTCCCGGACCGCGGCCCCGAGACGCGGAGCTTCGGGGCACCGGGGACGCGCCCCGCAATGGCGTCCCGAACGGCGTTCACGGCGTCCGGCGCGTGAAGGCGCCGCATGTATGATGACCGGGATGAAGATCCGCAACTTCTCGATCATCGCGCACGTGGATCACGGCAAGTCCACGCTCGCCGACCGCATTCTGGAGCTCACCCAGAGCGTCGACGAGCGCGGCCGCCGCGACCAGATGCTGGACACCCTCGACTTGGAGCGCGAGCGCGGGATCACCATCAAGGCCACCGCCATGCGGCTGTACTACACCGCGAACGACGGCGAGACGTACATGTTCAACCTGATCGACACGCCCGGCCACGTCGACTTCAACTACGAGGTCAGCCGAGCGCTGCGCGCCTGCGAAGGGGTGCTGCTCGTCATCGACGCCAGTCAGGGGGTCGAGGCCCAGACGATCCAGAACGCGTTCCTCGCGATCGAGAACGGGCTCGAGATCCTGCCGGTCGTGAACAAGATCGACCTTCCCAACGCCGACGTCGCCGCCGCGATCGAGGAGCTCGAGGAGGTCGTCGGCGTGCCCGGCGACCACGCCGTCGCCGTCTCCGCCAAGACGGGCGAGAACGTGGAAGCGATCCTCGAGGGGATCGTCGAGCACCTGCCGCCGCCGCAGGGCGCGGCGGACGATCCGCTCCGCTGCCTGATCTTCGACGCCGTGTACGACGCGTACCAGGGCGTCGTGACGTTCATCCGGGTGCTGGACGGAACGGTCAAGTCCGGCGACCGGGTCAAGATCGTCTCGACCGGGAAAGGGTTCGAGGTCGACAAGGTCGGCTTCTTCAAGCCCGAGCCGACGGTGAGCGACACGCTCTCCGCCGGCGAGGTCGGCTGGCTCACCGGCGGGATCAAGGACATCGGCGACACCCAGATCGGCGACACGATCACCTCGGTCGCGCGCCCGACCGACCGGCCGGTGCCGGGGTTCAAGCCGGCGCGTCCGGTCGTGTTCAGCGGTCTGTACCCCACCGACAACGAGGACTACCCGAAGCTGCGCGAGGCGCTCGAGAAGCTGAGCCTGAACGACGCGGCGTTCACGTTCGAGCCGGAGACCAGCGAGGCGCTCGGCTTCGGCTTCCGCTGCGGCTACTTGGGCCTCCTGCACGCCGACATCGTCCAGGCGCGGCTGGAGCGCGAGTACGACCTGTCGCTGATCGCGACCGCCCCCGCCGTCGTGTACGAGGTCGTGACCACCGACGGCGAGACCCGGCTGGTCCAGAACCCCTCGATGCTGCCTCCACCCACCGCGATCGAGACGACCCGCGAGCCGTGGGTGCGCCTGTCGGTGTACGTTCCCGAGGAGTACGTCGGGAACGCGATGCAGCTGATCCAGGAGAAGCGCGGCGAGATGAAGGACATGGTCTACCACGGCCGCCGCGTCGAGCTCCGCTACGACGTGCCGTTCGGCGAGATCCTGTACGACTTCCACGACCGCCTCAAGAGCCTCACCAAGGGCTACGCCAGCATGGACTACGAGCCGGCCGGCTACCGCGCCGGCCAGCTGGTCAAGATCGACGTGCTGGTGAACGAGGAGCCGGTCGACGCGCTGTCGTTCATCGCGCACCGCGACAAGGCGTACGAGGTCGGCCGCAAGATCGTCGACAAGATGGCGGACGTCATCCCCAGGCAGATGTTCTCCGTGCCGGTCCAGGCCGCGATCGGCGGCAAGATCCTGGCGCGCGCCACGGTACGGGCGTTCCGCAAGGACGTCACCGCCAAGTGCTACGGCGGCGACATCACCCGCAAGAAGAAGCTGCTCGAGAAGCAGAAGAAGGGCAAGGCCCGCATGAAGCAGCTGGGCAACGTCGAGGTGCCGCAGGAGGCGTTCCTGGCGGTGCTGTCCAGCGAAGGGTAGGGCGCCCGGCGATGGCGCTGGGTCGACGCCGGTTCAGGCCGTCCTTGCGGGCGCAGCTGGGCCTGGTGATCGCCCTGCTGTCGCTGCTGCCGAACCTGGTGATGGCCGGGCTGGTGTTCCTGCCCGCCGTACGCGACCTGGGCGGCCTGGCGCCGCGGGTCACGGCCGGCCTGATCGGCTGGCTGGTGGCGATCGTGATGCTGTCGGTGACGATCGGCGGCGTGCTGGCGAGGGTGCTGCTGGCCCCGCTGACGCGCGTGATGCGCGACGCCGACGCGCTGCCCCGTACGTCGCGTCGACTGGGCCTGGCGCGCCTCCCGATCGCGGAGGACGACCCGCCCGAGATCACCTCGCTCCGCAACGCGATCAACCGCCTGCTGGCGCAGGTCCAGACCGAGCAGCGTCGCCGCAGCACCTTCGGCGCGACGCTGATGCACGACATGAAGACGCCGCTGCTGGCGCAAGGCAACGCGCTGCGTCTGTTGCGGGACGAGCGTAGCGGGCTGAGCGAGACCGACGTGCAGGCGCTGCTCACGCAGGCGGCCGGCGAGACGGACGCGCTTCGCGCCCTGGTTCAGCAGCTCGTCGACGCGCACCGCTTCGAGCAGGGCGAGGTCGTGCCGAAGTCGACCGACGTCGCGGTCCGGGATCTGGTCGAGGGCGAGCTGGCGCGCCTGCGCGACGTCGCCGTGGAGCGGGCCGTACGGGTCGAGGTGGACGGCGTCGCCGACGCGCGCGTCGATCCCGACCTGATGGCGCGCGCGGTGGGCAACCTGCTGGGCAACGCCGTGCGCTACGCGAGGTCGCGGGTGAGGGTCGAGATCCGGCCGGGCCTGCTCCGCATCGCGGACGACGGTCCGGGGCTGCCTGCGCCGCTCGAGGAGCTGGCGCGGCCGTTCAACGACCAGCCGGCCGTGATCGCCGGCCGCCGCTACCGCGTCGGCAGCGGCGGCCTGGGCCTGTACGTCGCGCGCAGCATCCTCGAGGCGCACGGCGGCCGACTGGTCGCCGAGTCCCACGGCCCTGGCGGCACGGTGCTGCTGGCCTACCTGGGGCGGAAGGGGTCCGCATGATCCGCGTCCTGATCGCCGACGATCATCCGCTGTTCCGGGTGGGCCTGGCGCACGCGCTGCGGGCGCGTGGATTCGAGATCGTGGCGGAGGCCGAGAACGGCCGGCACGCCGTCGAGCTGGCGCGGACGCACCTGCCCGACCTGGTGGTGCTGGACGTGCGCATGCCGGAGATGGACGGGATCGAGGCGTGCCAGGCGCTCTGCGCCATGGACGGCGCGCCCAGCGTCGTGATGCTCACCACGTTCGACGAGCCGGCCCTGGTGTCCGCCGCCGCCGCGGCCGGCGCGACGGCGTACCTGTCCAAGGAGACCGATCCGAGGCGTCTGGCGGAGAGCCTCGAGCGGATCGCGGCGGACCCCGGCCGCGATTGGATGCCGAGGGTGGCGCTGCCGGAGCTGACGCGCCGCGAGCGGGAGGTGCTGGCGCTCCTGGCCGACGGGCTCACGAACCGCGAGATCGCGCTGCGCCTGGGCATCGGCCCGGAGACGGTGAAGGATCACGTCGCCTCGCTGTACCGGAAGCTGGACGTGCGCGACCGCGTCAGCGCGGTGCGCGAGGCCGACCGGTTCGGCTTCGTCTGAGCCCGCCGCCGGCCGTGCGCAGCACCGCACCTGCGCTGCGCCGCTCCTGCCTAGCGCCGCATCGGTACGAGACCAGCGTGAACCGGCGCGTGGCCCAGCGGCCGTCGCGCGTCCGGCCGGCGGCGCCTAGCGTGCGGACATGCGAACCGGCCACGGACTGACCGTTCTCGAGACCATCGTCGTGCTGGCGGTGCTGGCCCTCGTCCTCGGGCTCGCCTGGGCGGCCTGGAC
>CAZHCI010000148.1:4169-6777 GCA_964530905.1 uncultured bacterium | reverse complement strand
CCAGACGCTGCGCTTCCACGACGAGCTGCGCTCGCCCGACGACGTGGGCCTGCCCGAACTCGTCGACGCCGACGCCGGTCTGCGCCAGCTGGCCGAGCGCGCGATCGAGCACCTGTCGGCCGACGACCTCGATCGCTCGCAGCTCCGGGACCGCGCCACGCGACACCTGCTCGACCTGGTCGCGCGCAAGCGCAAGGCCGGCGAGGACGTCGTCGAGCTGGCGGCCGACTCGGGCGAGGCGCCCGCCGACGAGGTCGACCTGATGCAGGTGCTCAAGCAGAGCCTGGCGCAGGCCGACGAGGACGACGATGCTCGTCCGGGCAAGAGCGCCGGCGGGCGCGAGCGCGGCCGGCGCAGCACGAAGGCGACGCGCGCGTCCGATCTCGAAGGGCGCACCAAGAGCGAACTCTACGAACGCGCCAAGGCGCTCGACATCGACGGCCGCAGCGGCATGACGAAGCAGGAGCTGGTCGACGCGATCCGCGCGGCGTCGTGAGGCGCCGAGCGGCGCCCCGTCAGTCGCCCGCGAGCAGGGGCGTGACCGCCTCGAGTGCATGGCGCGCCCGGGCCACGCGCTCCGGATCGTCGTCGCGATCGCGGACCATCTCGAACCAAGCCGCGGCCGCGGCGAAAGCGCCGCGCACCAGGGCGTCCTCGGCGGCCTCCAGGTAGTGCGGCAGGGCGCGCTCGAGGTCGCCCGCCTGCTCGTAGTGGTAGGCGATGCGCGCGGCCGGACCGTCGAGCTGGCCGAGCGCCGTGGCGACGCTTCGGTGCAGGTGCGCGCGCATGGCGTGCGGCGTCGCGCGTGACGCCGCCTCGTACACGAGGTCGTGGCTGAACGCCAGCCCGTCGATGAGGCGTGCTCGCTCGAGCGCGGCCTGCGCGGTCGCCACGCGCTCCTCGCTCATCTCGAGGGCGGTCGCGGCCAGCCGCGGCGTGGCGTCCGTCTGCGCGATCGCCAGCAGCCTCAGGAGGAGGAGCTCGCGCGGGTCGAGGCGCCGGAAGCGTTCCTCGAACACCTGCGCGACACGCTCCGGCCAGAGGTCGCGCAGCGAGGCCGCGTCGAGCCGGCCCTCCTCGGACTCGAGCAGGCTCTTGAGCGTCTCGACCACGAACAGCGGGTTGCCGCCGGTGAAGCGGTGCATCGGCTCGGCGAGCGCCTGGGCCCCCTCGACCTCGGTGGACGCCAGCAGCCGCTCCACGGCGGGAGCGTCGAGCGGTGGCAACTCGATGTGGATGGCGATGCCACCGCGCACCAGGTCCGCCAGGAAGGCGTGGAAGGCGTCCCCCACCTCGGCGGTGCGGAAGGTGCAGATCGCGCGTTGGCCCTTCCGATCGGTCGCCACCGGCGTCACGTTGGCGAACATGTAGTTCGCCATCTCCAGGCTCGGGGGGTCGATGAACTGCCAGTCGTCGGCGACCCAGCAGTCCAGCCACGCGCCGCTGAGGATCAGGACCTCCGCGAGCGTGGCGTAGAAGTAGTTCTTCTCGGCCAAGGTCGTCATCGGCGGCGGCGCCTCGTCCGCGAGATCGGGCAGGAGGCGGGAGAGCTCGCGGCGCATGACCGGCGTCAGCTCGATGCCCGGGCAACCGTCGAGCACCGCTCGGAACGCGCGGGCCTGGCTCGCGTACGGCGCGGTCATGTCGCCTGGCCGCGCCGTGAACACGTTCCAGCGCTGCCGCGGCACCTTCGAGGCCGCGAACTCGTGCATCAGCCGGGTCTTGCCGACGCCGGGCGGTCCGGAGAGGTAGATCACCTGGCCGTTGGCCCAGGCTTCTTCCATCCTCGCCCACTCGCGTTCGCGTCCCGCCAGCAGCGGGGGGCGATCGACGGCGACCGGGATCGGTCGGCGGATCTCGCCCGCGCGCTCGACCGTGGCACGGGCGACGTCGCGCGCGAGTGCCGCGGTCTCGGGCAGCGGGCGCACCCCGAGCTCGCGGGCAAGCCTCTCCTCGAAGCGCCGGAAGGTGTCCAGCGCACCGGCTCGATCCCCGGCCAGGTACGCGAGGCGCATGACGCGGCGGCAGGCGGTCTCCGACAGGGCATCCAGCGACAGCGCCTGGCGAGCGGCCTCGAGCGCCTCGGCGTGCCGACCGTCGCGCTCGAGCGAGGCTGCGCGTTCGGTCAACTTCTCGAGGAGGTCCTCACGCCGCCGCTCCCGCTGGTACAGCAACCACTCGTCGAGCTCGGGCAGCTCCGAGTAGTCGAACGACGCCAGCAGGTCGCCTTCGCCGCGGACGATCCTGATGCCGTCGGCGAGGGCCAATGGATCGCCGCTCGTCAGGACCGGTGCCTGGCGCCGCAGCACGTGGAGCTCGTAGCGCAGGCTGTTGCGCGGGTCGCTGGCCGTGGGCCAGAGGAGTTCGGCGAGGCGTTCGCGCGGCGTCGCGCCCGCCAGCGCCAACCACGCCAGTACGGCGGCCGTCTTGCGCCCGGGGTACAGCGGTTCGCCCGTCGGGGACTCGAGCACCACGGCGTCACCGAGCAGGAGCGTCCAGGCCCCGGCGTCGCCGTCGCGGCGTACGTTAGTTGATGAAGTCGAACGCATGAATATCGTTTTCAGCGTAGCACGATGATGCGATGCCGGTTGCGGGCCCCGGCCCCGCG
>CAZHCI010000148.1:0-4069 GCA_964530905.1 uncultured bacterium | reverse complement strand
CCACAGTCTGTACAACCTTTGGCGACCTATCCTCTCCCTGCAAGAGGCGAGCCAGCCCCATCGGCATCGGACCACCATTCGGGGTCCCCGGCCGAGAGCGGCTCCAAGTCGTTCGGTCGCGTGGAGGTGACCATGGATCTTCCGGTGTTGACGCCAGGCCAGTTCGAACTGGTCTACAACGGCTTCTCCCTCGCCGTCGCGGCGATGGGCGCGGGTTTCCTGTACTTCGTGCTCTCGCGGGGTCAGGTGGCGCCCGCCTACCGGACCGCGCTCACGGTCTCGGCCCTGGTGGTGGCCATCGCCTTCTACCACTACCTGCGCATCTTCGAAGGATGGGCCGCGTCCTACGTCCTGGAGGGCGGCATGTACGTGCCTTCCGGCACGCCCTTCAACGACGCGTACCGCTACGTCGACTGGCTGCTCACGGTGCCACTGCTCCTGACCGAGGCCGTGCTCGTGCTGCGGCTCAAGCAGGGCGCGGGCGGGATGATCGCGCGCCTGTCGGCCGCCGCGGTCCTGATGATCGTGACGGGCTACCCCGGCGAGGTGTCGTCCGACACGGCCACCCGCCTGCTCTGGGGCACGATCAGCACCATCCCGTTCGTCTACATCCTGTACGTCCTGTGGGTCGAGCTCGGCCGCTCGCTCGGCGCGCAGCCGGAGAAGGTGCGCGTCTTGGTGCGCAACCTGCGGCTGCTGCTCCTGGCGACGTGGGGCGTGTACCCGATCGCGTACCTGGCGCCCGTCCTCGGGTTCGACGGGTCGAGCGCGGTCGTCGCGATCCAGACGGGCTACACCGTCGCCGACATCCTCGCCAAGCCGTTCTTCGGTGCCCTGATCGTCTGGATCGCGATCGAGAAGTCGCGCGCCGACGGCTGGACGCCGAGCGACGCCAAGGCGGTCGCCGGCGCCAAGGCTTGATCGCAACGAGCCGAGCTAGGACGTTCGAGCCCCGCCGCGAGGCGGGGCTCGCCGTCGTCGGTGCGTAGGGGGCCGCATGGGCGCGTCCTGCGGCTCGCGCGGATGCACGTCCGGCGGCGTCCGGTCGCCACCGCGGGCACGACCTGACTAGCGAGCCTCGTGCGCCACTCGCTGCGCCTGCCCTGCAACACGGCCAGCGCGCCAGGCGAACGCCATGAGCGCCACCCCGACCCCCATCGCCGCCACCGCGAACCACACCGCCGCCAGCCCCGACGCCTCGGCGGTCGCCCCGAGGGCGAGGGTCGCCGCCACCCCACCCAGGTACGCCGCCAGCGAATGCACCGACAGCATCGTCGCCCGCTCGCCGCTCGCCACGCGGTCGTGGAACGCGGCGGCGAGCACGGGGTTCGCGAAGCCCAGGCCCAGGTAGACGAGCCAGGCGCCCATGGCGGCGAGGACGACGGTGACGAGCGAGGCGGCCGGCCCGCCCAGGTCGAGGGTGACGAGGACGGCGCCGACCGCGATCGTCGTTGCCCCTTGGGCCACGCGGGCGAGGGGCACGCGCGCGGCGGCTGCGGCGAGCCGGGCCGCCAGGGCCTGCCCGGCGGCAGTCGCGCCGAACGCGCCCGTCATCACCACCCCGAGCACCATGCTCACGCCCTCCGGCCCCCACCGCAGCCGCAGCTCGGCCGGCAGGAACGCCTCGAAGCTCATGACGACGGCGCCGAGCGCCGCGCCGATCGCCAGCAGGGGCACGAGCGCGGGGTCGCGAGCGATGGCGCCGACGGCCACACGGGCGACGCGGTCGGGTCGCGCGGCGCGGCGCGCCGCCTGCCGCGCCTCGCGGGTGCTGGCCCGCGCCTCCGGCAGCCGCGACGTGACCGCGAGCGACACGAGCCACAGCGTCGCCGAGGCCGCGAACGCGAGCTGCAGTGCGCCGACTTCTCCCGGCGCCGCGATGCCGAGGAGCGGTGCGGCGAGCGGCAAGGCGCCGCCGACGAGGGTGCCACCCGCCAGCACGAGCGACTGGATCATGCCCGCCCGGGCCAGCGGTCCTTGGAGGTCGCCGTGAAGGTCGCGCGCGCGGCGGGCGTCGACGTACCACGCCTCCAGGGCGCCCGAGCCGAGGGCCCGCGCAGCGCCGCCGAGGGCGGCGGCGGCCAGCAGGCCGGTGAGGCCGGGAGCGAGCATGAAGGCGAGGTGCGCGAGGAGCGCCGAGGCGTCGGCGACGAGGGTCACGCGGACCCGACCGAAGGCGTCGGCGAGGCCGCCCGTCGGGACCTCCAGCACGGCGGCGACCGCGCCGAAGGTGGCCATCACGAGGGCGACCTGCGCCAGGTCGAGGCCGCGCGTCAGCAGCAGCGGCACCAGCACGGGCAGCGCCAAGACCGTCGCCGCCCAGCGCACGGCCAGGCTGCGGTGGTAGGCGGTGGCGAGCGTGTCGGACGCGCGGGCGTTCACGACGTCCAGGAACGCCAGCGGCGGAGCCATCGGGGCCCGAGAGCCTGGCGGTGCATCTGATCGAGGCGGGCGTGGGCGAGCTCGGACGCGAGCAGCGGTGTCGTGGTCATGCCCCCACGGTGCGCGCTACCCTACCGGAGATGACACATCCCGTCTCCGGTAGATCCGCCGATGCCGGCGGCGCCCACCGCGTCGACGACCCGGAGGCCGCGAGGCTGCTCATCGACGAGGCCTACCGCAACGTCCTGGACGCGTTCATCGGCCGCGACCGGAGCGTCGGGGAGGCGGCCGAGGAGCTGCGCCTCGACCTCGACGCCACGCTCTACCGGGTGCGGCGGCTGCACCGGGTGGGCCTCCTCGTGCACAGCGGCACGCGCCCGCGCGCGGGCCGCCCGGTGAAGCTCTACCGCGCCGCGTACGAGGCCTTCTTCGTCCCCTTCGAGGCGCTGCCGTACGCGGATCTCGAGGAGACGTTCCTCGAACTCCACCTCAGCAACGCTCGCGTGATGGCCAGGGCGGCCGCCCGCGCGTTGCGCGACTCGGCGTGGTCCGGCTATCGCATCGAGCGGGGTGACGACGGGCAGCTCTGGATGCGCGGCGGGCGCGCCGACGGCGCCGCGTTCGAAGATGCTGGCGGCGCCGCGGGCCCGGCCGACGCCATGGTCGAGCTCCGGCTCGCGCCCGACGACGCCGAGCAGCTCAATCGGGAGCTCGTCGCGCTCATCGAGCGCTACATCGCCCTCGACCGTTCCGACGAGGGGCCCGCGAACCGCATGGTGACGTTCGCGAGCGTGCCGTTGGAGGCCGACGGCTGAGCCGGGACGGGCGTGTGGCGCGGTGGTGCGCGAACGACGGTCATGGGACGGTCGCGGACCCGGCGAAGCGCTGCGCGCGGCGACGGTGAGAGGTTTCACAGGGAATACTGCTAGGGTGACTGTGGGCTTCAAGGACGTGCTCGAGAGGAGAAGTTATGCATACCAATCGAAACCGACGAAGCCACTTGTCCTTCGCGCTCGCCCTCGCCTTGGCCGCGGGCCTCACGCTCACTGCCTGCGGCGGTGGTCTGGACCAGTCCGACGTCGATGCCTTGCGTGAGCGGGTCGAGACGCTGGACGCGCGGTTGGACGGCGTGGTCGAGATGATCGAGACCGCGCGCGAGGAGGCTGATGGCGAACTCGAGACGACGCTCGACGACGTGCGCGCGGAGCTCCAGGAGACGCGAGCGCTGCTCGAGGAGGTCATCACCGAGCTGACGCCTCCGCCACCGCCCGAGCCGGTGGATCCCGCGGCGCCGGCCGCCCCCGGTGGCGTTCCCGAAGGTCCGGCATTCTGAGGAGTTGACGGACGGTTCGATCCGCGAGACGGCGGCGTTCGACTCTGGTCCTGTCGCCCCAACGGTCGCCGGTGATGGGATTCGCGCGGAGTCGGCGCCGTCTCGCCTAGGCGTCCGGCGGCCGGAAGCGCGGTCGGTTACCGCTCCACGCGGCTGATCGCTCCGTTCCTCGGTATGGACGCGCGGATGGCGCGCCCGAGTTCAGTGGGCGCGCCATCCGCGTTCGGCCGGAACGTCGTCCGGTCCGCCGGGTCCCCCCCGCCCGGCCGGCGTGGGGGCCCCACCAACACCCCGTCTGGGCACAACACCAATTCGGACACGGCCCCCCGGGCGGCGCCCAACCCCAGCACCGGC